>DATBGA010000051.1:0-6878 GCA_036558225.1 Candidatus Methylomirabilota bacterium
TCGAAGCCGAGCCGGTCGTGGAGCGGCGTCTGGCCCATCGCGCTGACGGGCAGCGGCCGCTGGAACCGCGCGAGGAAGAACCGCTGGAGGCCCTCGACCTGGGCCAGGGTCCATGGCGTGACGCCGCCATGCTCGAGAATCTCCGGCGTGGACTTCTCCTCGCCGGGCGCCACCGGCGGCAGCCTGGCCAGTTGCACGAGCCCCCGGGCTTCCGTCACGAGACTCTCTGAGTCAGCCAGCTCCTTCTGCGTCTCTTCGACGCGGACCCGCGCCTCGGCCTCCGCCTTCTCGGCCTCCTCCGCCTCGCCGCGCGCGACCAGGCCGGAGGCGTGGAGCTCGCGATACCGCTCGGCGGCGGCCGTCGCGTGGGCGAGCGCTCCGGTCTGGCGCGTCAGGAGTCGCGTGAGCGAGTCCCGGTACTCGCGAGCCCGCTGCTCGAGGTCGGCGAAGGCCTCGCCGAGCTCGTCGGCGCGGGCGCGGAGGGCGACCAGGATGAGAGGCCAGCTCAGCGTGCCCCACGCCGATCGTAGGAGCTCTCGCCGCGCGATCACGGGCCGCAGGGATGACGAGCTCGGAGCCCGATCACGAAGGCGCGCAGGGCGGGACGCAGCGGGCGCCCTTGGCGTCGATCACCACGACGTCCACCGGCCCCCCGACGTGGCGGTCGGCGCCCTGGTAAAGGCGCGCGTCCTCGCGGATGCCCGCCTCGATCACGCGGCGGACGTGCTCGCCGAGCTTCGCCGGCTCCTGGACAGACGGCTTGAACATCGCGGTGGCGCCCGCGTAGGGCGCCTGGTCGTAGAACGGGGCGAGGGCGTCGGGCCACGCCACCGCCCCGCGAGGCGGCGCGGCCAGCTTCGCGGTCCACCGATCGCCGAGCTCGAGCGAGCCCAGGGTCGCGCGCCCCCCGGCGACGTAGGCCACGAGCAGCGTGAGGTGCGCCACCTTCAGCCGGATCTGCGCCGCGGCATCGGACGGGTTCCGGGCCAGGGCGCGCTTCGCGGGCTCCCGGATGGCCTGGAGCCGCTCCAGGAGGTCCGTGCGGAGGAGCTCGACGATCGTGTCGAAGTCGAGGCGCGACGCGTCCAGCGGCGCGATGAGGCCGCGGATGTGCTCCACGGTGTCCTGCTCCGGGCCAAGCGTCGCGATGCCCGCAACCGCGACGGCGAGCGGCAGCGAGTCGTGCACGGCGATCTTCACCTCCCGGCCCTGCCGGTCCGAGAGGCCATCGTCCATCTTGGGCAGCGCATTGGTCCAGAGCCGGTCGGCGCCCAGGACGACGAAGCGCTCCCGCGGCACGCCCATGATGATCGTGCCGGTCCGGAGCGGGGCCTCGCCCCGCGCCGCGTCCCGTCCGGCGTCGACGGCCAGAAGCGCGAGGATCGCGAGCCCGAGCGCGAGCGACGATCGCCTCATGCCCACCAGCCGGTGCAAGAGCGCTGCCCCGGCCCGAGGCTGCCCGATCGCGTCCGGGGCTTCCTTCGCCGCGGCGCGCGGGGCGACACGCCGTCGCCCGGGCGACGGCGTGTCGACGGTGCGGGCCGGTGGCCCGCCTGGCCCCTACCGCCGGGCGACCAGGCGCCGGAACACCGCGCCGTACGTGAACCCATAGCCCGCCGCCAGCTCCGCGGCCTGCCGCTTGACGCGCTCGCCGAGGCTGTCGCCGTCCGGCACGTTGAAGCCCGGCACCTGGCTCTCGTGGCGGATGAGGGCGGCGATCTGGCGGTCGATCGAGTCCGTGACGTCCACGATCACGTCGGCCTGATCCGCGCCCCAATACCAGAGCTCGCGGACCTTGTGTGGCTCGAGGCCCTCCTGCTCCACGGGCTCGGGGACGTGGAGATGGTCGCGCGCGAACGGGTAGATGGCGTCGGTCGTCACGATGCCGGCCTTGCGGTGGTCACGGTGCTGGAAGCTCTTCATGCGGTACGGGTCGTGCACGAAGACGGTGTCCGGGCGGTGGCGCCGGATGGCCCGCACGACGTCGCCGAGGAACTCCCGGGTGTCCTCCAGCCCGCCGTCCGGGTAGCCCAGCATGACGACGTGGCGGACGCCCATGAAGTCGGCGGCGGCGCGCTGCTCGTCGGTCCGTCGCGCCGCCAGCTGCGCCGGCGTGAGCGTACGGTCCGCGGTGCCGGCCCCGCCGTTCGTGCAGAGCACGTAGGTGACCTCGCACCCTTGGGCGACCCACTTGGCCACCACGCCACCCGAGCCGATCTCGGCGTCGTCCGGGTGGGCGAAGATCACCATGGCCCGATCGGGCACCGCGGTCACGACCTCGAGCTTTTCGTCGCCGGCCACCGTTCCTCTTGCCTCTTTCTTGCTGGTCGTTTCGTCTACTTCGCATTGCCGCCATGGAAGCCGGCTCGCGCCTGGCTCCGGGGGACGATACTCCATGGCGCGGCGAACCCCGTCAAGGTGCGACCTGGGGTATGCTGAGGGCGCTGGGACGAGCGGCGCCAGCCCGGACGGACGGCTCTCCCATCTCGCGAGTCGGGGGCCGTCCGGGGCCTCGGGAATCCGGAAAGAGGTGAGGAGGAGCGACCGATGCGAGCCAGCGTGACTGCCCTCGTCGTCCTGAGCGTCCCCGCCGTGCTCGTGCTTCCCGCGGTGGGCCGGGCGCAGTCGCCCGCCGTCACTCGCGGGGTCCTGGCCCGACCCATGTCGACGGAGGCGCCGACCGGCGTCTTCCGCGGTTCGGTGCCGCAGGGGGCGACCGTCGGTGTCGTGCGCGGCGTCCTACCAAGCGGAGCCACGGCGGGCGTGATTCAGAGCGTTCCCGCGAACGGATCGACCGGCGTGTTCCGCAGCTCGGCCATCGACACGGTCCCGGTGCTGCCGGGGGGGTTCGCGCCCACGCCGGTGCCCACGCTTCGTGGACCCCTTCCCGTCGACGCCAGCGTCGGCGCCCTCGCCCCGTCGTTGCCGCCGGGAGCGCGCTTCGCCGAGCCGGGGCCGGCTGACATCGTGAAAGGGCTCGACGAGTACGCCCGGATCTACATGGTCGACGGCAACTACGCCCAGGGTCAGGGGATACTCGAGCAATCGGTGGCGGTGCGCGAGGAGACGGTGGGGCGCATTCACCCCGAGGTCGCGGGCGCCCTCGAGACCGAGGCGCAGCTCCTCCGCCACTACGCCCGCGACGCCGACGCGGTCGACATGGAGGCCCGCGCCCAGGACATCCGGAAGAAGCTGGAGCCGCCGGCCCCGAAGAAGCCCGAGCGCTTCTGACGGATCGACGACGTTCCGGCGTCTAGCGGCCGAGGAAGCGCCGCACTTCCTCCCGCGCCGCGGCCGTCGCCTCCGGGTCGTGGCCGATCGGTCCGCCCAGACGACGGAGGAGCGGCGGGAGCTCCGGCACGTCGAAGGCGTGGCGCGCCTCCGAGTACACGCGGACCTCGATGGGCTGCGTGTCGCCCATGACACGCCCGCGAGCGCCGGTGTGCCTAGCCGAGCCCCTCCGCGATCCCTACCAGCTCCTCGTACTCCTGCATCCAGTAGCGGTGGTCCTTGAAGCTCGGGAAGGCCTGGGGAAACGAGGGGTCGTCCCACCGCCGCGCGATCCAGCCCGACATGTAGACGATGCGCATGGCGCGGAGCGGCTCGACGAGCGCGAGCGTGGAGCGATCGAACTCGCGGAAAACTTCGTAGCCCTCGAGCAGGTCCTCCCGGCCCTTCTTCGCGTCCTCGTCGTGGCCGCGGGAGAGGAGCCAGAGGTCCTGGACCGGCGGGCCCATCAGGCAGTCGTCGAAGTCCACCAGCATGGGGCCGGGCGTCCAGAGGATGTTGCCGTAGTGGAGGTCGCCGTGGATGCGCTGCGGCTTGACGGCGGCCAGCTCCGGCCCGACGGCGTCGGCGATCCGGAGGGCGACGTCCCGGTAGCGAGGCGCAAGGTTCTCGGGCACGAAGCCGCCCTTCATCAGGATCTCGAGCGGCTCGTGGACGTAACGCTCGAGGCTCAGCGTCGGCCGGTTCGGAGCCGGGCGCGCGGCGCCGATCGCGTGCAGGCGGCCGATGGAGCGGCCGATGTGGCGCCGCTTCTCGGCGTCCAGCTCGTCGAGCGTGCGGCCGCGCACCTTGGGGAAGGCGGCGTAGAAGATGCCCTCCACCTCGTTCAGCGTGGCGCCGGTGCCGAGGTCGAGCGGGGCCACCGCGGGGAGCTCGGCCTCGGCCAGGTCCAGCAGGAACCGGTGCTCGTCCAGGACGGTCTCGCGTGACCAGCGGCCGGGGCGGTAGAACTTCACGACCAGCCGGCGCTCGTCCTCGAGCTCCACCTCGTAGACGCGGTTCTCGAAGGCGCGGAGCGGCAGGCAGCGGCCGGTGCTGCGGAGCCCGCCCGCCTCGACCGCGTCGAGCACGCGGTCCGGGGTGAGAGCGAAGAAGGACGCGTGGGGCGGGGTGGCCATGAGACATCGAGTGTACCGCACGCGGGCCCGTCGAGGCCCGGCGTCACACGCGCCCGCCATCCGCGATCGATTCGGCGCGGGACGATCGGGTCAATATCGACGGCACTATAGAGAGCGCGACTATCCGCGCCCGCTCGATCGTCTGACTTACGAGAGACGACGACGATGATGATGCGGGCAGCGATGGCGATCCTGGCGGGCGTGCTGGCGGCGGCCCTCACGATCGGCCCCGTGCCGACCGCGCGGGCGGACGATGCTCCGGATGCGGCGTTCGACCAGATGCCGCCTCGGCTGAGCTTCACGGACGGGCAGGTGTCGTTCTGGCGGCCCGGGGCGGAGGACTGGGTGCAGGCGCAGGTGAACACCCCGCTCGCCCCCGGAGACATGCTCTCGACAGGCTCGCCGGGAACCCTGGAGATCCAGATCGGCGCGCGCGCCTTCGTGCGCGCGTGGGCCAGCACCCAGCTCGGGCTCGCCAGTCAGAACCCGGACTTCGTCCAGCTCACCCTGGTGGCCGGAAGCGCGGTCTTCGACCTTCGGGCCCTCGACCCGGGAGACACGGTGGAGGTGGACACTCCCACCGCCGCGGTCACGATCCAGCAGGCGGGGTACTACCGGGTGGACGTCACCGGTCAGCGCTCCCGGGTCATGACGCGCGAGGGCGGTCGAGCCCTGGTGACGCCGGCTAGCGGGGAAACGGTGGCCATCACGCCGAGCGAGGAGCTCGTGGTCGAGGGGACGGCGAGCCCTCAGCTGACGGCCTACGCGGCCCCGCCGCTCGACGACTGGGATCGCTGGAACTACACGCGGACCGATCGGCTCCTCGACGCGGTGAGCGCGCGCTACGTGTCCCCGGGCACGTACGGGCTGAGCGACCTGGACCCCTACGGCACCTGGCGGGTGGTGCCGATCTACGGGACCGTCTGGGTGCCGACCGCCGTGCCGGCCGGGTGGACGCCGTACAGCGCGGGCTCGTGGATCGTCGATCCCGTCTACGGCTGGACCTGGGTGGACACGGCGCCGTGGGGTTGGGCGCCGTATCACCACGGGCGCTGGTGCTTCGTCGACGGGTACTGGGCGTGGGCGCCCGGGCCGGTCATCGTCCGGCCGGTGTACGCGCCCGCGCTGGTGGCCTTCTTCGGTGATCCGGGCGGCGTCGTCGTCGGGCCCGCGGGTTCGCCGGTCGGCTGGGTCGCGCTCGGGTGGGGCGAGCCGGTCGTCCCGTGGTGGGGCCCGCGGGGCGTGGGGCACGGTCCCTCGTGGCGCGGATGGGGCGGACCGCGCATCGTGAACAACGTGGTCGTCAGCAAGACGACGGTCGTCAACGTGCAGGACATCACCGTGTACCGGAACGCGGTCGTGCCGCACGCGATCGTGGCCGTCGACCGGGCTCGCTTCGGCCGCGGGCCCATCACGGCCACGCGCCGCATCCAGGTGGACGGGCAGCGGCTCCGGCCGCTCGACGGCGCACCGCACGTCACGGCCACGCCGGCGAGCCTCACGCCGAGGCTGGCTCGCGGCGTCCGACCTCCCGACGAGACGCTGAAGCGGTCCGTGGTCGCGACGCGGCCCGCGCGCCGTGAGCGCGAGACGGCCGCACCGGACGCGCCGGCCGGAGCGGCGCGCGCGGTGACGCTGCCGCCGCAGCGCCTCGTCGTCGCGAAGCCGGAAGCGACCGAGCAGGCCGGCGCCGCGCCGCGGCCGTCCTTCGGCCACGGCACCCCGGAGCGTCCCATGGCGGATCGCAAGGTGTCGGCGGCGCCGCCCCGGCCCGCCGGGGCGGCGGTGCAGCCGGCACCGGCCGGCCCGGCTCACGCCTCGGTGCCGGCGGCCCGACCTCCCAGGACCGAGCCGGGGAAGGGCCCGACGGTGGGGCCGTCACCCGGCCTTGCGGCCGACTCCGCGCACGGAGCCCGGTCGCGCGCGAGCGCGGCTCAGGCGGGACACGCGCCCGCCGGGGTGCCCGTCGTGAATCGACCCTCGCCGGGAGTCGCTCCCCCTGCCCAGACCGTGAAGCTTCCGCAAGGGTCACCGAAGGGACCGGCGCCGCCGCCCCCGGCGACCCGGCAGCTCCCGGCGATGCCCGACGCGCCCGGCCGCGCCGAGAAGACCGGACCCAAGGCCACCCCGACGGCGAAGCGCCAGCCCGACGGTCATGCGGATCGCGCGGCGGCTCGCACCGAGCCGCGCCGGCCGGCGCATCCCTTGCCGGGAGAGCCCGCCAATCGCCTCGCGCCGGGCCGCGGCCCGCGCGCGCCGGCGCGGCCCGATCAGCCCCCGGGCCCGCCGAGGTAGATCAGCGGGCCCGGGCGGCCGAGAAGCCCTGGGGCTCGAGCCGGAACGCCTTCGCGAACTTGCTGGCGAAGGTCTGGTAGCCGACGATGAACGTGAGCTCCACGATCTCCGCCTCCGAGAAGTGCTCCCCCAGGCGGGCGCGGCACCCGTCGGAGACCTCGAGGTCGTCCCGCGTGA
>DATBGA010000052.1:0-40689 GCA_036558225.1 Candidatus Methylomirabilota bacterium
ATCTTTCGCTGGCGCTCGAGCTCGTGCTCGTCCCGGTACTCCTCGGGCAGCGTGTACTCCATCTGCTTGAAGCGGTAGTCGTGGAGCCGCGCCGCGTAGACGTGGCAGCCGGTCAGCGCCGAGCCGAAGGCCTGCCCGAGCTCCACGGCCAGGTCGATGGCGCGGTTGGAGTAGTCCGAGTTGTCGACCGGCACATAGATCTTCCGGAGCATGGAGGCCTCCCTCGGCGACGTCGGGATCACGTGAGCTCGCGCTCGACCCGGGGCATCCTAGCCTTGCCTCACGGTTCGCCCGGCCGCGAGGCGCCGCCCGCGTCGGTCGGGTCCACCAGGTGGTCCAGCGCCAACCAGAGCGCCTTGCTGTAGCGGAACGACCAGAGCGGGAAGAGGACAGCGAAGGCGCCCCACAGGGCCACCTGCCACCGCGTCGGTGGCGCGAGCCACGCCTCGAGCAGGAAGTAGCCGACCACCGCGAGCCCCACTGTCAGGCCGTAGTTGATGTAGATCGCGCCGATGAAGTAGCCGGCCTCGCGCTCGAACGTGAGGCCGCACACCGGACACCGGGGCGCCATGCGCACGAGCCCGGCGAAGAGCGGAGCACCGCCGCACCGAGGGCACCGAAGCCTGAGCGCCCGCCGGAGCGCCACGAGTACCCGCGCGCGGTCCACCGAGGGCCCCCGTCACGCCCGGTCATCCATGGTAGAGCATCCAGTACACCACCACGCCCGTCACCGACACGTAGAGCCAGATCGGGAATGTGACCCGCGCCAGGCGCGCGTGCCGCGTGAACTCGGCCCGGAGCGCGCGGTAGAGCGTCGTCGAGACCAGGGGGAGGATCGCGACCGCCAGCACCGTGTGCGTGAACAGGATCGAGAGGTAGAGCGTCCGCAGCCAGCCCCCGCCCGCGTAGGGCCGCGAGCCGGCCTGCAGGTGATACGTGACGTAGGAGCAGAGGAACAGGAGGGAGAAGCCGACCGCCGTCAGCATGCACGCCCGGTGCACGGCGATCCGCCGCTGCCGGATGGCCACGAAGCCGGCCAGCATGACCAGCGCCGCCGACGCGTTCAGCACGGCGTTGACCGTGGGCAGGACCGACAGGTTCACCGGCCGGCGAGCAGGGCCCGGGCCCGAGTCAATGCTGTGGCGCCTCGACCTTCTTCGACTCGGCTGTCTGGTGCGGCGCGCGGAGGGAATCGGGCAGGAGCACCAGCACCAGGAGGGTGCCGATCAGCACCGGCGTCAGCGCGACGTAGCCGAGTGTCTTCACCTCGAGGCGGAGGTGCATGAAGTAGAGCGCGACCAGCGCCGCCTTCGCGGACGCCAGCGACACCAGCATCACCCCGACCGCCACCTTGGCGATGGGCATGAAGATGACCGCGATCTCGACCACCGTGAGGATCGCGAGGTACCAGAAGATGGCCATGTAGCTCGGCCCGTGCTTCGCGTGGGTGTCCGCCATCGTGCGCCTCCGTCCCCTCGTGCGCCTACAGGAGGTAAACGAACGTGAAGACCATGATCCAGACCAGGTCGACGAAGTGCCAGTAGAGCCCGGCGACCTCGGTGATCATGTAGTTGTACCGCATGTCGGGAACCCGGCCGACGACCTTGAGGACCGTCAGGAGGTAGATCACGCCGCCGGTCACGTGGAGCCCGTGGAAGCCGGTGATCATGAAGAAGCTCGCGCCGAACAGCGTAGCCCCCCAGGGATTCCCGAACACCTTCAGCCCGCGCTCGATCAGGTGGGTCCACTCGTACGCCTGAAGGCCGACGAAGATCGCCCCGCCGAGCGCCGTGAGGAGCAGAAACATCTTCGCGCGCGGGAGGTTCGAGGCCTTGAGGGCCTCCAGCGCTTTCACCATCGTGACGCTCGAGCAGATGAGCAGGAACGTCATGAGGGCGGTGAGCTGGATGCCGAGCACGTGGGCCGGACTCGGCCAGTCGAGGCTGCCGGCCCGCAGGGCGCCGTAGGACGCCAGCAGCACACCGAACCCCACGGCGTCGCCGGCCAGGAAGATCCACATCCCGAGCTTGCCCCAGCTCTCCGGGGTCAAGGGCGACTCGGCCGGCTCGATGGCCGGATGGTGCAGCGCGGTTGCTGCGTCGCTCACGATCCGCTCTCCTTCCGTGCGGTCATACGAGGTAGACGAGCACGTACAGCACCGGCCAGAGGGCCACCACGTAGTGCCAGTAGATCGCGCAGCAGTCGAGCGCCACGTGGCGCTGCCGCGTGAAGCGGCCTCGCCGGGCGAGCCAGAGCACCCCGCCGAGCCAGGCGGCCGCGCCCAGCACGTGGGCGCCGTGCACGCCGATCAGCGTGTAGAACGTCGCGCCGTAGACCCCCGACGACACCCGGAGCCCGAAGTGCACGAGCCGCGTCCACTCGGCGCCCTGGATGGCGAGGAAAAGGGCGCCGAGACCCCAGGTCCGGGCGAGCCAGCGCACGAGCCCCGCGTGGTCGTCGGCCTCGACCGCCCGCAGCGCCCGCGTCAGCGTCCAGCTGGAGGCGAGCAGGACGAGCGTGTTCACCGCGGTGAGCCCGATCGGGAGGCGCGGCTGGCCCGGAGGCGGCCAGATCTCCGCCCCCAGCCGCAGCTGGAGGAAGGCGACTACCAGGCCGCCGAAGAACATCGTCTCCCCGCCGAGGAGCATCAGCATCCCCAGGCGGGCATTCGAGAGCGGCAGCCCCTCCGGGCGCGCGGGCGGCTCGCCGTCGCCGCCGTCGTCATGGCGAACCGGCGGGACGGGGGGCCGCCCCCCGCCGTCGGGCACGCGATCGCGCCGCGCCTCGCGAGACGGGACCTCGAGATCGAGCATGGGCATGGGCCGGCTCAGTTCCGCAGCCAGGCCACGAGGGCCGACGCGATCACGAGGAGGACGATCCACGCCACGAGCACGAGCGCGGTCCGGCGATTCCGGCCCGGCAGGGAGCCGGCGACGGCCGGGCCGGGACCGGTACCGGTCGAGGAGGCGGACACCGCGGGCGCGCGCTCCCGCATGCGGCTAGCCCACCTTGTCCAGGGCCATCAGCACCAGCAGGAGCGGCAGGTAGATGACGGACGCGATGACGACCCGCCGGGCGGCCGGCGCCGAGGGCCGGAGGGCCTGCGCCGTGCCGACGACCAGGAACAGCGCGCCGAGGACCAGGGCTCCGAAGAAGTAGACCCCGCCGGCCAGGCCGACGAGGGTCGGCAGGAGGCCCGCCGCGTGCAGCGCGAGACAGCCGGTCACGATCTGCCGCTCGGTGCTCCCGCCGTCCGGGTCGACCACGGGCAGGACGCGGATCCCGGCGCGCGCGTAGTCGTCCCGGTACAGCCGGGCGATCGCGAGCGTGTGCGGGAGCTGCCAGAGGAAGAGGATCGCGAAGAGCACGCCCGCCCCCACGCCCAGCTCTCCGCGAGCGGCGACCCAGCCCGCGACCGGCGGGAGGGCGCCGGGAATGGCGCCCAGCACGGTGCAGAGCGGGCTCACCTGCTTGAGAGGTGTGTAGACGCCGAGGTACAGGATCGAGATGACGGCCGTGATCGCGGCGGCGGCGGGGCCCGCGGTCACCAGGAGGTACGCGAGGCCGCCGACCGTCAAGAGGCCCCCGAAGGCGGCGGCCTCCCCCGGCTGGAGACGCCCGTCCGGGAGCGGCCGCGCCCGGGTCCGCAGCATCTGGGCGTCCACGTCCCGCTCGATGAACTGGTTCAGCGCGAGCGTACCCCCCGCCGCCAGCGCCGTCCCCAGGAGGACGTGCACCAGTCGCAGGAGGTCGAGCTCCCCGGGCGCGCCGAGGTAGTAGCCGACGAGGGTCGTCAGCACCACCATCAGGACGACGCGGGGCTTCGCCAGGGCCACGAAGTCCGCCAGGCGGCGGCGCGTGCTGACGAGCGTGAGCGCCCCGTGCCGCGCGACGGCCGTTCTTGACGTCACGCCGCCACCTCCGTCCGGACCGCGACGCCCCGCGGCACCGCGCGCAGGCCGGCACCGAGCGCGCGCCGGCGGCCGAGCTGGAGCGCGAGGGCCACCGCGCTGCCGAGGACGAGCGCCCCCACCGCCCGGTGCACGACCGGCAGGGCGACCGTGGCGAGCTGTCCACCGGGCACCGCCAGCCCCGTGAAGCGGACGGCGTACGCGCCGAGCCCGAGCGCCAGCTGGGCCAGGACCAGGACCTTCACGGTCCGCGCCCACCAGGCGAGGACCGGATCCTCCCCGGCGCCGCGAAGGACAGCGAGGGCCGCCCCGACGAGGACCCCAGTCGCCACGGCCGCGCCCCCGACGTGCCACCAGACGGCCGTCCCGTGCGTCGTGAAGGCGCCGAGCACCACCTGCCCGTAGACCACGGCGGCGGCCAGGCCACCGAGCGACGCGAGCCGGCGGGCCCCCGCCGGCACGACTTGCGGGGCCTGCCATCCACGGCCCGTGATCACGGCGATCCCCACGAGGAGCGCGAAGAACAGCTGCGCCAGGCATCCGTGAACGATGGCCAGGGTGTCCTGGCGGAGCACGACGCGGAGTCCCCCGACGAGCCCCTGGGCCGAGACCAGCGCCACGGCCAGGAGGCCGAGCCCGCGCGCCCACCGGCGCGCGTCCCCGAGACCGAGGGCCACGGCAAGGAGCAGGGTGAGCATCCCGATGGCGGAGCCCAGCAGTCGGTGGCTGTGCTCCACCAGCACGCCCCCGACCATCTCCGACCAGGGGAAGAGGAAGAGATTGTGCCCGAAGGTTGTCGGCCAGTCGGGCACGGCCAGCGCGGCGCCGGTGTTGGTGACGAGGCCGCCGGCCACGATCAGGCCCACGGTCGCGCCCGCCGTGACGCATGCCAGCCGGTGCGGCCAGCCGGTGCCCTTCATCCAGATCCCTCGCTCACCGGACCGGCGCCTCAGTGCCCGTGCGAGCCCGCCGGAGCGCCGGCGGTCGCCTGGGTCTGCGGCAGGTAGTCCTCGGTCATCCCGGGGACGCTGTACTCGTAGGGGCCCCGGTAGACGGTCGGGATCGCCGGCCCCCAGTTGCCGTGGGGCGGGGGCGACGGCGCAGTCCACTCGAGCGTGTTCGACTGCCAGGGGTTCCGCTCAGCCTTCCGGCCCCTGGCGAGGCTCGCGATGAAGTTCCAGATGAACAGGATCTGCACCACCCCCAGGATGAACGCGGACACGGACATGAACACGGCGATGGGCTGGAGGGGCTGGAGGAATTCGTACTGCGTCGGGTTGTAGATCCGCCGCATCATGCCGCCCACGCCGAGGAAGTGCATCGGGAAGAACACGAAGTTGAAGAGCACGAAGGTCAGCACGGCGTGAATCTTCCCGACCGTTTCGTTCATCTCGCGCCCGAAGATCTTCGGGAACCAGAACGTGATCGCGGCGAACATCGCGAAGATGATCCCCGCCACCACGTAGTGGAAGTGCGCCACGATGAAGTACGTGTCGTGGATGAAGATGTCCACCGGCGTGTTCGCCATGAAGATGCCGCTCAGCCCGCCGATCGTGAACGCAGACAGGAACGAGATGGAGTGGATCATGGGGGTGGTGAACCGGATCGAGCCGCCCCAGAGCGTCCCGAGCCAGTTGAACGACTTGATGGCGGACGGCACCGCGATGACCATCGTCGTCAGCATGAAGGACGTGCCCAGCGCCGGGCTCATCCCGCTGATGAACATGTGGTGGCCGTACACGATCCACGACAGGAACGCGATCGAGATCATCGAGTAGGCCATGGCCCGGTATCCGAAGATCGGTTTCCGCGAGAACGTCGACAGGACGTCCGAGGTCACCCCCATGGCCGGCAGCACCAGGATGTAGACCTCCGGGTGGCCGAAGAACCAGAAGAGGTGCTGCCAGAGCAGCGGCTCGCCGCCGCCCGACGGGTCGAACCAGTGGGTGCCGAGCGTGCGGTCGAACAGCAGCATCGCGCACGCGGACGTGAGCACGGGCAGGGCCAGGAGGAGCAGGATGGCCGTGATGAACAGGGACCAGACGACGAGCGGCAGCCGGAACAGCGTCATGCCGGGGGCGCGCATGTTGACGACCGTCGTGATGTAGTTGATCGAGCCCATCATCGACGACACGCCGAGCACGAACAGGCTGATCAGCCAGAGGTTCTGCCCCCAGTGGACGCCGGAGTACTGCGGGACGGCCGAGAGCGGTGCGTAGGCCGTCCACCCTGCGGCGGCGTGGCCGCCGGGGACGAAGAAGCCGGCCAGCATGATAACGCCGGACAGGGCGCCGGTCCAGAACGACAGCATGTTGAGCTTGGGGAACGCCATGTCCCGCGCCCCGATCATGAGCGGGATCAGAAAGTTCCCGAAGCACCCCACCATGATCGGCATGACGACGAAGAAGATCATCAGGGTGGCGTGCATCGTGAACAGCATGTTGTAGACCTCGGGCGGGATCACGCCCTCCGTCTCGCTGAAGAGCCAGTGCAGGCCGGGCACCGGTGTCTCGGGCCAGCCGAGCTCCCACCGGATCAGCATGGCCAGGAACCCGCCGATCAGCAGCATGAACAGCCCGAGGAACAGGAACTGCCGGGCGATCATCTTGTGATCGGTCGAGAAGATGTACGTGCGCACGAACCCCAGGTCATGGTGCTCGTGGACGTCGTGCGCCGCTGCCGTCGTGCTCTGAGCCATCGTCTCCTACCTCCCTCGCGAGAGGGTCTCTGTCCGGCGGGGCCGGCCTAGGAAGGCCACTTCTCCTTGAGCCACTGCTGGTACTCCTCGGGGGTATGGACGAAGAGATAGCCCTTCATCCCGGAGTGGCCGAACCCGCACAGCTCGGCGCACGGGATCTCGTACTTTCCGGGCTTCGTGACCTCGATCCACTGGACGATCTCGCGGCCGGGCACCGCGTCCTGCTTGAAGCGCGCGGCGGGGATGAACACGCTGTGGATGACGTCCCGGGCGCGGAGGTGCAGGACCACCGGCTTGCCCGTCGGCACGTGCAGCTCGTTGTCGAACGACTGGTCGTCGGCCGTGTCGAACTTCCCGTCCGGCCCCGGGTACTGGACCTCCCAGTTGAACTGCTTCCCGGTGATCCGGACGTGGAGGTCCGATTCGGGAACGTGGCTCTTCACCTTCGACCAGCTCGGGATCGACAGGAAGGTGAGCACAACCAGGATGAGGGAGGGGACGATCGTCCAGACCATCTCCAGGGTCGTGTTCCCGTGGCTGTAGACCGCCCGCCGGCCGGGCCGCTCCCGATACACCACCAGAAACCCCACCAGCAGGATCGTCACCAGGACGAACGCGGCACCCGTGATGTAGTAGATCAGGAAGAAGAGATCGTCGAGCTCCTTGCCGTACGTGGCGATGTTCTCGGGGAGCCAGCTCATCATCGCAATCGGCCCGTCCTTTTCCGTCGAAGGGAAGTCACGGCCTCGCCGCGCGCCCGGGGTCGGGCCCCAGGCCCCGGCGCGCGCTCCGGCCGGCCGTCGCCGCCACGGGAGCGCACGCCGCTCCGGGTCCTACTTCTTCAGCTCGAACGCGACCTTCGTGTCCTGCCCGGCCTTGACCTCGACCTCCTTGGTCTGCTTGCCGAGCACCGGGTGAACGACCTCGACCTTGTGCTTGCCGGCCGGCACGTTCTCCAGCTTGAACGCGCCGTTGCCGTCGGTCACCGCCGTGGGGTTCTCGGTCACGTAGATCCAGCCGTGCATCCAGCTGTGGGCGTCGCACTGGACCTTGATGAGCTCGGGCTTCTCGAGCTTCTCCACCATCTCCTTCTTGAACTTCGGCTGCGCCTTGTTGATCGGCGGATTGGCCGTGGAGAAGGTGTGGATGTTGTGGAGCACGCCGTCCGAGTTGAGGATCTTGAGCTCGCCCGGCGACATCACGAGGACGTCGGGGTGGAACTCGCAGCCCTTCTGGTCGAGGACCGCGGGCTTCGCCGCCTTCGCGCCCTTGGCGTCGGTCACCGACACGAGCGCCTCGCTCAGGCCGCCGCCGGCGCCGACGGCGACGTCGGCGATCTTCTTCTCCTGGCCGCACACCGCGTTGTCCTTGTTGACCTTGACGACCTTGGGCGCGGGCGCGACGCCGGCGAACTTGACCTCGCCGCTGATCGACCCTCCGCCCTGGGCGCCGACCGGGAATCCCGATATCAGGATCACCCCCGCCGCGGCCGCCGCGACAGCCACCACACTCACGACAATCGACTGCTTCATGGGAATCCTTCCTCCTTGTGATCGAGTATCCGGGCTACGCGGCCTCTCGCCGCCGGCGGGCCCATCGGGCCAGGCCGAGCTCGGCGGCCCCCGCCGCGAGCGCCAGCACCGGCGGCACGACGAACCGCCGCTTCGAGGTCGGCGGCTCCAGCCGCGCGTAGTACCACGTCGAGACGGCCGCCTTCGGGCCGTCGTCCCCTTCCGAGCCGTCCCAGGCCCAGAGCGCCACCGGAAAGAACTCGCCGGCGCGGAAGACGAAATCCGGGCCATCGGCCGTCTTGAGCGGGCGCCGGATGACGGCCCGGTACTGGCCGGCATCGTACACGGCCTGCCCCTTGGCCTGGACCGCCTCCCCCGCCTGTGGCGTCACCTTCCCCACTCCCGTCGCCGTCGCCTCGCCCACCTCCGAGCCCGCGCGCCAGGTCAACAGATATACGGGGTGACTGCCGTCCCCCATCAGGAAGTACGGGCGGTCCCCGGCGCCCTCGCCCGTCGGAAGCTGGATGGCGATCATGTCCGGCTTCGGCGCCCCCTTCGTCGGATCGGACGCCGTGGGATCGTCCCAGGTCAGGTGGAATACCGCCTCCCGGTCAGTGTACACCGCCCGCACCGTGACCATGTCGACCGTCGGATTGAAGTTCCGGGGGTCGGCGATGACCTGGCCGACGAGGGGGAAGTCCGCCCCGGGGCGCTTCGTCCAGAACTCCGCGTTCGGGTCGCTCGGCACCTCGCCGGTGACCAGGGAGACCGACAGGAGCGGCGCCCAGCTGAGGTGCTCCGGGCCGAGCGACCGGACGTAGTTCGCGAGGTCCCAGAGGCTTGCGTCCTTGACGTCGGCGTCCTTCTCGTCCGACTTCCGGTAGTCCTCGACGGAGTCGGCGATGGCGGGCATCGGCGTCCCAGCCACCCCGGTGAGGAGCCGCATGACCACGTCTCTCCGCTCGGAGCCCCCCCGGAAGTTCCAGGGGTGGTGGAGGTTCGCCGGCCGGATGGGGTGGCCCCAGTCGTCCTTGAGGTCCGAGCCCGGCGCCGGGTCGCCCCGGCCCGCCTGGCCGTGGCACTTGACGCACTCGAAGGCGTCGAACATCTTCTTGCCCCGGCGAAGGGACGCCTCCGAGGAGGAGACCTCCTTGGGGACGGCCACCGGCTCGATCTTGGCGCCCTTGTAGGACTCGGCGAAGGTCTTGACGTACGCCACGACCGCCGTGCGCTCCCTGTCCGGGAGTGACCGCCACGAGGGCATCGACGTCCCGGGCATCCCCTCCGTCACGATCCGGAGGAGGTCCTGGTCGGACGCGAGCGGCCCGGCCACGCTGCGGATCTTGTACTTGCCGGCCGTGAAGTCGCGCGGACGGGGGACGAGGAGCTCGGCCGCCGGCCCGTCACCCTTGCCGTCGGCGCCGTGGCATCCCACGCAGCGCTTCTCGTAGACCTGCTTCCCCAGCGCGACGTCGCCCGACTGGGCCGCCGCCTCCCGCGGGCCGAGGCCGGAGGCGCCGGCCATGAGAAGCCCCGAGGCGGCGCCCGGATCCGGCCGCCAGGCCGCGTGCGACTCCATGACCCGGGGCGGATGGCCGGTGTACTCGTACAGGAAGTAGATCACCTGCCAGATCTGCTCCTCCGTCAGCCGGTCTTCCCAGGACGGCATCGCCGAGTTCCAGGGCGTCGACTCCTTCGGCAGGCCGGGCCCGCCCTTGGCGATGCGCCAGAACACGAAGCCCTCGGACAGCTGCGCGATCGTGTTCGGGCCGGCGAAGTCGGCCGGCTGCGGGTTGAAGCCGTGCGCGAAGTGCCCCTGGCCGTCCAGGAGGTCACCGTGACAGTACACGCAGTTCCGGATGTACGTCGCCGCCCCCGCCGCGAGGTGCTTCTCGCGGTTCGCCGGGTTCTGCTTGATGTCCTGCCGGATCGGGGTGTCGGCGTGCTGGAGGTTGATCTCCTTGCCGCGGAAGCTGATCGTGGCCGGCGGCGCGGGGTGGACCGCCCGCAGCTCGAGCGGCGCCTCCGCGCGCGCCGCCGCCTGGGAGTACGCGTAGTAGCCGATCAGGATCGGGATGACCACCCCGAGGAAGAGCCGCACCGGGCGCCGGCCCGGGTCGGTGAGCGTCGCCCAGACCGGCGCGACGAACGCCCGCCACGAGTCGGAGTCCGACGAGACGTACACCAAGACCGCCATCAGCGTGACCGCCATGTAGAGGGAGAACACGCTGAACGGCATCGGCGGCCGGATGCCGTACTTGAAGAGGAGGACGGCCGCGATCAGGACCACGGCGGCCTGGAGGAACTTCCCGCGCGGCGCCGCCATCGGCTAGGGCTTCGCCTTCGCGGCCGGCTGGCCGGCGGCGGCCGGGGCCGCGCCGCCCTTGAGGGTCAGCAGGAACGAGAGCAGGTCGATGTACTCCCGCGCCGTGAGCTGCTGGCCGAAGGTCTTCGGCATGACGTTGGGCGGGAATCCCGACACGGTGCCCTTGGAGGCCGGATCGAGGATCTTGCCCATGATGTACTCCGGTGTCTGGCTGCCGGCGATGTTCGAGAGGTCCGGCCCGACCGGGCTCGCGCCCACCGTTCCCGCCTTGTGGCAGGCGATGCACCCCGCCTTCCCCGCGAACACGGCCTGACCCGCCTTCGGATCCCCCGGCAGCTCGATCGAGGCCGCCGCGCCGCCCGCGGCCGCGGCGGCGAACTGCGGGACGTCGTCCAGCTTGACGTCGACGCTTCCCCCCTGGCTCTCCAGGAAGGCCACCGCCGCCCAGATCTCGCTGCGGTTCAGCCCGATGGGCGGCTTCGACACGTTGGGCATGATCGGCGGGAAGCCCTGGACCACGTACGCCGTCGGATTCAGCAGGGACTCGACCAGGTAGGCCGACGCCGTGGTGCCGGGCTTCCGGCTCCCCGCCCGCGCCCCGACGCCCGCGAGGTCCGGGCCGCGGCCGGCGCGACCGATGCCGTGGCACGTCGTGCACTGCCCCTTCTCGTGGAAGATCTTCTCGCCGGCGGCCACCAGCTGCGCAGGGGTCACGCTCCCACCCTCCAGCGACAGCTCCTCGGGCGGCTTGGACTCGATCTGGGGGATCGAGTTCGCGTACCACGTGTAGCTGCCCATGACCGCGAGCGCGAACGCTCCCACCTTCACCGGCACCGGGACGGTCATGGCGCCGGCTAGGCCTCCCGGCTCCCGCCGGCGATGGGCGCGGGTGCCGGGTGGCCGTGGGGCGCCGCCCCGGCCTCGGCGTGCCCCTTCTCGCCGAGCCCGCCGAGCCAGAAGATGAACATGACCATCAGGAAGAACAGGATGGTCGTGATCGTGATCACGTTCGCGGCGTAGCCGAGGGCGGGGGTGACGGCGTCCGGCGACCGATCCTGCATGACCCCGTAGATGTGCCAGTGCTGCCGGATCCCCGACCGCGCGAAGCCCATGAGGCCCATGAGCCACGTGAAGGTCACCGCCAGGAGGATCAGCACGTACTGGGAGCGCGGCGCGATCGTCCCCCAGCGAATCGTGCCGGTGGAGCGGGCGCCCTTGAACATCGGGATGTCGATCGCCATCACGATCACGATGCAGAGCAGGACCGAGCCCACCTGCATCGGCGAGAAGCGCCGGATGCGGACGATCGCCTCCACGAAGTACCCGCCCAGCCCCAGGCCCACCACCGCGGCGGCGGCGAGGGTGAAGGTCAGGTACTGGAGCAGCATCCCCGTCCGCGCCCACCGCACGGTGGGCTCGCGGTTGGCCCGGCGGTACAGGAGGTACGAGAAGAACGTCGTGAGGATCATCAGGTTCACCGCCGTGTTCTTCGCGGTCATGACCCCGAAGAACCGCAGGAACCGGTGGTCCGATCCGCCCATGGCCCGGACCTCGCCGAGCGACGCGATGAGGCTCCGCGGCGTGGCCCAGACCATGAACCCCAGCGCGATCACCAGCAGGAGGTACTTGATCCAGGGCCGGAACCGCTCGGCGCCCGGGATCCGCTCCATCCCGAGCCAGAGGTAGTAGTTCGAGCCGAGGAAGAGCACCCCGATGAGAATGGCCTGGACGATCCAGAGCCACGACATGAAGCCGCCCATCATCGTGATGCCCATCGTCTGGTTGAACCCGTAGATCTCGAACCCGAGCCAGTACCCGGCGAACGGCAGGACCATCAGCGCCGAGAGCGCCACGAAGTTCCCGATGTAGCCCATCCAGTCGTAGCGGGCCCGCTCCTCGTCGGTCTTGGCGCCGAGGAACCGGAACGCCGCGTAGGCGGCGGCGATGGTGCCGCCGAAGACGACGTTGGCGATCAGCCGGTGGATGTTGACCGGCATCCAGGTGAAGTTGTTCACCGCCTGCCAGAGGGTGCCGGTGAACCGGCCGTTCTCGTCGACGCCCGCCGGCGACATCATGAACGTGACCCACGAGTTCGACACGACCAGGATCGAGGTGCCGAGGAGGTTCGACAGCACGCCGATCGCGAGGTGGAGGCCCTTCCGCGGCCCCGAAAGCCAGTTCCAGCCGTAGTACCAGAGGTACACGGCGAACGTCTCGAGGAAGAAGAGTGCCGCGTAGAGCCACATGGTGGGCGCGAAGATCCCGCTCATGAAGGTCCAGAACCGCGGGTAGAGCGTGATCAGGAGGAACAGGAGCAGGCCCCCAAGGAGCGCCGTCGTCGAGAACGCCGCGAACGTGAGCTTGACGAACTCGTGGGAGAGCCAGTCGTAGCGCCGCCCCTCCTCGCGGTCCATCCCGATCCGCCAGCCCATGAACTCGATGATCACGGCGAAGATGGGGACGCCCAGGATGAACGCCGCGAAGTCCAGGTGGATCTGGGCGATCACCCAGATGGCCAGCCGGGAGCCGATGTAGGGAAACGCGCGGTACGCGACTTCCTTCTGCTCCTGGGCCCAGCCGGGGGCCGCCAGGAGGGCGACCGCCACGGCCGCCAGGAGGACCGGGAAGAGGCGCGGGAGCCGGGGCAACCCCGGGTGGCTCAGGATGGGGCGCGGTCGCGCGCTGGTCGTGCCGAGGCTCCTTCGGGGTCCAGGCATTGCGAGCGGCGCCGGCGGGCGGCCCGGGCCGCTTGTTCAAATCGTCACAAGGACGCCGACCCTTTGTAGGGCAGCGAGGGGTCCCCTGTCAAGGGCGCGTCCGACCCTGGCACGACTTCGTCCGACCGCCCGGCGCTCGGCGGGTCGCCGGCCGACGATCCCCGGGTGCAATCGGTCTCGACCGGCGCGGCGGCGGCGAGGCCGAGCGAGGATCGGGCTCGGCGGCCAGGCCGACGCGGGCGCGCCGCGGGCTCCCCACTGCCGCCGAATGCGGCGCGCGACGGCGCCATGGCGACGGAGGCCGCGGCTCCGGCGGCTGGACGAGGTGACGTGGCCGTGGTCGGGCGTCGATCCCCGATCGCGTCGCGCGATCGGCCGGCGACGCGACGCGGGCGTCACGCCGATCGGCTCGAGCACAGCCGCAAGGCGCCCGTTGATCGGGCGGAGCACGTCGGGACGGTCGACACGGGGAGCGGCGCCGGCCGCGGCGTCCGGCGCGCGCGGCGCGACGTCGTCGAGTTGGGCTGCCGGGCGATTGCTCCCCCCGGCACCGCTGTGCTACCGTAAACAGCGCCGATTCGCGCTCATTTCGTGATGGGCGTCACCCCGACCGATCGGTCATCCTGAGCGGAGGATCCCCATGGCAAGTCAGGGCACGTTGCACCTCACCGAGGCCGCATTCGACCAGACCCTGGCCCAGCACCAGGAGGCGGTCATCGTGGACTTCTGGGCGGAGTGGTGCGGCCCGTGCAAGGCGATCGCGCCGACCCTCGACGAGCTCGCGCAAGAGTACGCGGGCCGCGTGACGATCGCCAAGGTCAACGTCGACGAGCACCCCGGCCTCGCGGCCCGCTTCCAGGTGCGCTCGATCCCGACCCTCCTCATCTTCAAGGGCGGCCAGGTCATCGATCAGGTCATCGGCGCGGTCCCCAAGGCGCAGATCAAGAAGCGCTTGGACGCGGTCGCCTGAGGGGGGCCCGCCGGTGAGGGCCGGCGAGGACCCTGACCCCGGGGCGTCCCGCCCGACGCTGGCGGAGGTCGGCGAGCGCGAGCTGATCCAGCGGCTGCGCCGCCGGCTGTCGCCGCCCGGCCGCGAGGTCCTGGTGGGCATCGGGGACGATGCCGCGGCGGTCCGGTGGGACGGCGAGACCCTCCTGCTGACCACCGACACCCTGCTCGAGGGGGTCCACTTCCGCCGGTCGATCGCCACGCTGCGCGACATCGGCGCCAAGGCGATCGCGGTGAACGTCTCCGCCATCGCCGCCATGGGCGGCGAGCCACGGTACGCCCTGCTCGCCCTCGCGCTTCCCCGGAGCCTCGCCGTGGCGGAGGTCGACGAGCTGTACGCAGGCGTCGAGGACATGGCCCGCCGGCACGGGGTGACGGTGGTCGGGGGCGATACCTGCGCCGCGCCCGGCGGCGTCGTGCTCTCCGTGACGCTCGTCGGGCGCGTGGCGGGCGCACCGCTCCGCCGCAGCGGGGCCCGGCCGGGTGACGCCATCCTGGTCACCGGCACGCTCGGGCCTCCGCGGCGGGCCTGGCCGTGCTCGAGCGCGGGGACAGTGGGCTGCCGCCGGCGGTGGTGGGGGCGGTCGTGCGCCCGCACCGGATCCCGACGCCCCGCGTCACCGAGAGCCGGCTCATCCGGGACTCGGGCTGGGCGACGGCGATGATCGACCTCTCGGACGGCCTGGTGACCGATCTCGGCCACATCGCGGCCGAGAGCCGGGTGGGGGCGCGGGTCGACGTGGACGCCCTCCCGGTGAGCGAGGCGACCCGCGCGGTGGCCCGGAGCCTCGCCGTCGATCCCCTCCACTGGGCGCTGAGCGGCGGCGAGGACTACGAGCTCCTCTTCACGGCGGCGGCGGACCGCGCGGCGGACCTCGCCCGCGCGGTGCGGGAGCGGGCCGGCACGCCCGTCCACCAGATCGGCGAGGTGCGGCCCCGGGACGAAGGCGTGCGGTTCCTCGACGGGAGCGGCCGCCCCCACGCCGTCGAGCCGGGCTTCGACCACTTCGGCTGAGCCATGGAGCGGCTGGTCCTCGACCTCATCCTGCTGGTGACCTTCCTCGGCATCTCGGCATTCCTGGCCGGCGCCGAGGCCGCCTACTTCTCGCTCACCCGCCTGGGGAGCGCCCACCTCGAGCCGGAGGAGTCTCCGGGCCACGCCATCCTCGTTCGGGTCCTCCGCGACCCGCACGATCTCCTCATCACGCTGCTGGTCGGCATCACCCTGGTGAACATCGCGGCCTCGGCGCTCGCGACCCAGGTGGCCACCACCCTGTTCGGCCCCCGCGGCATCGGGGTCGCGATCCCCGCAATGGTCTTCCTCATCGTCGTCTTCGGCGAGGTCCTCCCGATGACGATCGCGGTCGGCATGCCGCACCGCTTCGGCGTGCTCGTGGCGCGGCCCGTGCTGGCCCTCCAGTGGCTCCTCACGCCCGTCCGCCTCCTGCTGGGGGCGTTCACGCACCTGGTGTCCCGGGCCGCGGACGGCGAGGGCGTCGCCAAGGCCGCCATCACCGAGGCGGAGCTCCGCACCCTCGTGGAGGTCGGTCACCAGGAAGGAGTGGTCCAGCGCAAAGAGCGCGAGATGATCCACGGCGTTTTCGAGCTGGGCGAGACCACCGTGGCCGAGGTCATGGTGCCGCGAACGGACGTCTTCGGCATCGACGTCGGGACGCCCGCTGACCGCCTGCTGACCGCCATCCGGGCGAACCTGCACCATCGGGTCCCCGTCTACGAGGGGAGCCTCGACCACGTGCTGGGCATCCTCCTCGTGAAGGAGCTCCTCCCGTTCTACGCGGGCCTGCCCCCCGACTTCGACCTCCGCGCGCACCTGACCGCGCCGTACTTCGTGCCCCAATCGAAGCGGGCCGACGCGCTCCTGCGCGAGTTCAAGGCCAAAAAGCTCCGGATGGCGATCGTCGTCGACGAGTACGGGGGAACGGCGGGGCTGGTCACGCTCGAGGATCTCCTGGAGGAGGTCGTGGGCGAGATCCGCGACGAGTTCGAATCCGAGGAGCGGCTGGCCCAGCCCGTGGACGAGCGCACGTGGCGGGTGGCGGCGAAGATGTCCATCGGCGACTTCAACGCGGTCACGGGGCTGTCCATTCCCGACGAGCACTTCGACACGGTCGGGGGCTGGGTGCTCGACGTCTTCGGCCGCGTGCCCCACCGGGGGGAGAGCGTCGAGACCGACGGCATCCGGATCACCGTGGAGACGCTGCACCGGAACCGCATCCTCCAGGTCCTCGTCCGCCTGCCGGCGCGCCCGGACATCCGGCCCGTCGCGCCGGACGGGGTCCCGGCGGGGGACACCGACGCCGGATCGGGGGGCGGCGCGTGAGCCTCGGCGCGACCCTTGTCATCGTCCTGCTGTGCCTCTTGGCCTCGGCGTTCTTCTCCAGCGCCGAGATCGCGTTCCTGGCCGCCAACCGCGTCCGGCTCCGCCACCTGGCCGAGCAGGGGTCGCGGGTCGCGCGCGGCTACATGGCGGCGTTCCAGCATCCGGAACGGCTCCTGTCCACCGCGATGATGGGGGTGACGATCGCCCACGTGGTCTCTTCGGCGGTGGCGACCGCCGCCCTCCTCGCCTGGATCGGCCACCAGGCGTCCCTGTGGGCCACAGTCGGCCTCACGCCTTTGATGCTGGTGTTCGGCGAGATCCTCCCGAAGGCGCTGACCCAGCCCCGCGCCACCGAGGTGGCGGTCCGCACCTTCGATCCGCTCCGGGCCGTCGCCTGGCTCCTCGCGCCGGTCGTGGGCATCGCCAACCTCCTCGTGCGCGCGATCCTGCGGGGCCTCGGCCACGGCGAGCGCCGGGACCCGTTCGTCTCCCGGGCCGACCTTCGCCTCCTCGTCGAGCGCGAGCCGGACGGGACAACGGACGTCCGCGAGGAAGAGCGGGAGATGATCGAGGGCATCTTCGACCTCGTCGAGACGTCCGCACGCGAGGTCATGGTCCCGCTGGTGGACGTGGTCGCAGTCCCCGAGGACGCGAGCATCGACGAGGCGGTCGCGAAGGTCCGGGAGAGCGGCCATTCGCGGCTGCCCGTCTACCGAGAGCGCATCGATAACGTCGTGGGCGTGGTCGCGGCGCTCGACATCCTGGGCCGGGGCGCGGCCGGGGAGACGATCCGGATGCTCATGCGGCCGGCGCACTACGTCCCGGCCACCAAGCGCATCAGCGATCTCCTGCCGGAGATGCAGCGCCGGCGGATCCAGCTCGCCGTCGTGGTGGACGAGTACGGCGCCAGCCAGGGCATCGTGACGGTCGGCGACATCATCGAGGAGATCGTGGGCGCGATCCCCGACGACCGGGAGCGGACGCCCTCCCAGCTCACCCGGCTGCCCGACGGGAGCTACCTCGTGGCCGGCCGGATGTGGATCGAGGAGCTCAACGAGGCCCTGGACTGGAGCCTCCCGACCAAGAAGGACTACGAGACGGTGGCGGGGCTGATCCTGGCGTCCCTCGGGCGCATCCCCCGGCCGGGCGAGCAGGTGACCGTCGGCGGGTACGAGCTCGCGGTGGTAGACGCCGATGAGCGACGCATCCTCAAGGTAAAGGTCCGGGCGCACGAGCCGGCCGCCGACCCCGCTCGCGCGCGCCCGCCGGCCCCGCCGCCCGCATAGCCCCCACACCGCACGAAGGAGGGCACCCCGCATGACCGGAAGCATGGTGACGTTTCCCGCGAACGGGACCACGACGTCCGGATACCTTGCGACCCCCAAGAGCGGGACGGGGCCGGGCGTCCTCGTGATCCAGGAGTGGTGGGGGCTCGTCCCTCACATCAAGCACGTCTGCGACCGCTTCGCGGCCGAAGGCTTCGTGGCCCTCGCGCCGGACATGTTTCACGGCCAGACGGCCAGCGAGCCGGACGCAGCCGGCAAGCTCTTCATGGCACTCAACATCGCCCGCGCCGAGAAGGACCTGGCCGGCGCCGCATCGTATCTCCTGGCGCGGTCGTCCACGAAGAAGGTGGGGGCGGTGGGCTTCTGCATGGGCGGGCAGCTCGCGCTCTTCGCGGCAACGCTCAACCCCGCCGTGGGCGCGTGCGTGAACTTCTACGGCATCCACCCGAACGTCAAGCCGGACTACGCGAAGCTGGCTGGGCCCGTGCTGGGGCTCTACGCCGAGCAGGACGGCTTCGTGACGCCCACGGTCGCGCGGCAGGTCGACGCCGACATCCGGAAGGCGGGCAAGGCGTCCGAGATCCACATCTACCCGGGCGTGGACCACGCGTTCTTCAACGACGAGCGCCCCGACGTCTACAACCGGGCCGCCGCCGAGGACGCTTGGCGGCGCACGCTGGCCTTCTTCCGCCAGCACCTCCGGTAGCGGGCCCCCGCGCGCGGCCCCGGCTCGGGCTGGGGCCGCACCGCGGCGCGGAATCCGGCGTCGAGGGGCGGCTTCGGCCTCGCACCGCGTATTGGGCGCCCGCCCACACGACCCGTTGTCCATAAGCTGACGCCGGGCGCGGGTGGCCGGCTCTGTTGCACGGGCTTCCGGGCCGGAGGCGGTAGACTCTCATCGGTGCCGTGATGCTCCATCGTCTGAGCCTCAAGACGATCCTGATCGGAGGCGCGATCCTGGCCGCCGTCATCCCGGCGGCGCTGGTCCAGATCGTCGCGGTCGGCTCCGTCCGAGACTCGATGATCCGGGGGGCGACCGCGCGGTACGAGCTGCTCGCGAAGGACCTCGCCTCGGACTACGACCAGTTCCTGCGCTCCCACCGGCAGGCCGTCATGACGCTGGCGGCTGAGGTTCAGGAGCGCCGGGCGCTCGATGAGCCCGGCGCGGCCGCCCTTCTCGCGCGAACCCGGGCCTTCTACCCCTCGCTCGAGACGATCGCCATCGTCGCCCCGGCGGGCCGGATACTCGTGGCGGATCCCGCGGTGACCGGAGCTGGCCCGGGCGCCGTGGGCGTCGACGTCTCGGAACGGGAATGGTTCCGCGAGCTCGTCCAGCACCATCGCGTCGTCGTGGATCCTGGCGGCGCGGCCGATCCCGGTCGAGGCGATCCAACCATCACGCTCGGCGCGCCCCTGGTCGACGGGGCTGGACACCTGCGGGGGGCGGTGGCCGCCACGCTCAAGCCGGCCGCCATCCAGGCGCTCGCCGATCGGATCCGCGTCAGCGAGACCGGGAGTGTCCATGTCGCCACGGCGCAGGGCGTGATCATCACCCACAATCGGGGGCCGGCCCGACCACGGATCGACTTCTCGCAGCTGCCGATCTGGCGCCTGGTGACGGCATCGGACGCCGGCCAGATCCCGCTGTACGCGGGCGAGGGCGGCGACCGGCGCCTGGCGGGTTTCGCCACGGTCCCGGGGGTCGGGTGGAAGATCTGGGTGCACCAGCCCCTGGGCGAGGTCGAGGCGGCCGCGAAGGCCGCCGACCAGCGGGTGCTCGGCTTCACGCTCCTCGCCCTCGTCGTGACCCTGAGCCTGGCGGTGACCGTCGCCGCTCGCGTGTCGCGTCCCATCGAGGCCCTCCGCGCCACCGCGGGCGCCATCGCCGCGGGCGACACGACGCCGCGGGTACCCCAGGGCGGGCCGCGAGAGGTCGCCGCGCTGGCTCAGGCCTTTGAGGAGATGCTCGCGAAGCTGACCCGAGCCCAGGGCGCGCTGGAGAGGCGGCTCGGCGAGACGGCGGCCCTCCTGGCGATCGCCCAGGTCGTCGGCGACACCCTGGATCTCCACGAGGCGCTGCGCCGGATCTGCCGGGAGCTGGCTCGCCTGACGGGCGCCGGAACCGTCGCCGCCCATCTCGTGGACGGCGCCCGAACGCAGCTCACGCCCGTCGCGGCCTACCATGTGCCCAAGGACCTGCTGGTGGTCGTGGCCGCGACCCCCGTTCCCCTGGCCGAGCAGGGATACCGGGCGACCGTGCTCGAGGAGGGCCACGTCGTCTGGAGCGACGACGTGGCCCACGACCCGCGCTTCGCCTTCTCGTTGTTCCGGCGGTTTCCCCACCAGTCGGGCCTGATCATCCCGCTGGTCCTGGACGGGGAGGTGGCAGGCACGTTCTACCTCGTCTGGTGGGCCGAGCGCCGCCGGTTCCACGACGCGGAGCTGGCCGCGCTCGAGACCATCGGCAAGCAGACGGGGGCGCTCCTGCGGAGCGTCCGGCTTCACGACGCGACGGTACGCCAGGCCCGCCAGGCCACGAAGCTCTACGAGGTGGCCGGTCAGCTCGCCTCCACGCTCGACGCCGACCGCGTCTTGGATCGGGTCACCGAGACGACCCTGGATCTCCTGGAGTCCGACGCGTCGGCCGTGTATGCCTACGACGAGGCGCGGGGCGGACTAGTGGTCCGCCGGGAGCGCCATCTCGATCCCGAGCTCAGCCGGCAGCTCCTGCTTCGACCCGGCGAGGGCGTCGTCGGTCGCGTGTTCGCGGAGCGCCGGCCGGTCTGGACGGCGGACCGGGAGGCGGACCCGGATCTCCAATACCCGCCCGCCATGGAGCACCTGGTCAGGGAAAAGGCGCCCCGCGCCTATCTCGCGGTGCCGGTCGCCAGCGGCGACGCGGTCCACGGCGTGCTCATCTGCCACTTCCTCCGCCCGCACCCCTTCCCTCCCGCCGAGGTGGAGCTCCTCTCCACGCTCGCGGCTCACGCGGCCGTGGCCCTCGAGCGGGCGCGCCTCTTCCAGGAGTCGGAGGCCCGACGCCGGGATCTCGGCACCCTGGTCACCGTCACGCAGCGGGTCACCCGCGGCCTCGATCTGCACGCGGTCCTCGGCGGCATCGCGGAGGCCGCGGCGGAGCTCTTCCAGGGCGAGGCCGGCTTCAGGCTCGTGGAGGGCGAGCTCCTCGTCCGGGTCGCGGTGACGCCGGGCGCGGAGGAGTCCATGGCGAGGGAGCGGATCCGCATCGGTGAGTCGATCAGCGGCCGTGTCGCCGCCACCGGCGAGCCCATCATCACCGCCGACAGCGAGGCGGATCCGCGCCTGCTCGCCGAGCACCGGACCCGGAGCCGCGCGCATCGGACCGGCGCCCAGATGTCCGTTCCGATCCGGGTCGGCGCCCGGATCCTGGGGATCCTCAACGTCTTTCGCGAGCGGGGCCATCGATTCGACGAGCACGCGCTCGCGCTCGCCACGAACCTGGCGGAGCAGGCGGGTGTGGCGATCGAGCACGCGCGGCTGTACGCGGAGACCGTGCGCCGTCAGCGGGCCGCCGAGACCCTCGCCGAGGTCAGCCGGGTCATCTCACAGTCTCTCGATCCCCGGGAGGTCGCGGAGCGGATGGTCTCGAGCGTTCGCGTGCTCCTGGATTCCAGCTTCGCCTCCCTGCATCGCATCGAAGGCTCCGCGGGGGAGCTGGTCACGCTCGCGGTGTCCGGGGGCGGCGCATCGGCCTGGAGGGTCGGCACGATGCTCCCCGCCGGCGCCGGCGCGGTCGGCCTGGCCGTGCTGACGGGACGCCCGGTGAGCACGGACGACGTGCTCGACGACCCCCGGATCACCACGCCGCCCGACCTGCGGGCGCTGCACGAGGCCGTGGGCACCCGGGTCATCCTGGCCGTGCCCATCCTGTACCGGGGCGAGGCGATCGGGACCCTCTCCATCGGGCGGCCGCGGGGGCGGCCCTTCGGTGACGAGGAGATCCGCCTGGCCGAGGCATTCGCCGGACAGGCGGCCCTCGCCCTGGAGAATGCCCGGTCGGCGGCGGAGCTCCGGGCCGCGAAGGAGGCGGCGGAGACGGCGAACCGCGCCAAGAGCGAGTTCCTCGCCAACATGAGCCACGAGATCCGGACCCCCATGAACGGCATCATGGGGATGACCGAGCTACTGCTGGACAGCACCCTAGAGCCTGAGCAGCGCGAATACCTCCAGATGGTGAGGACGTCCGCCGACGCGCTGCTCGACCTGATCAACGACATCCTCGACTTCTCCAAGGTCGAGGCGGGCAAGCTCGAGCTGGATTCCGCCGAGTTCTCTCTCCGCTCCACGGTGGGGCGCGCGCTGAAGTCGCTGGCTCTGCGGGCCCATCAGAAGGGGCTGGAGCTCGCCATCGACATCTCGTGGGAGGTCCCCGACGCGCTCGTGGGGGATCCCGGCCGCCTGCGGCAGATCCTCCTGAACCTGGTGGGGAACGCCCTCAAGTTCACGGAGCAGGGCTCCGTGGTCGTGCGCGTGACAACCGAGACGGAAATGGCGGAGACCGCCCACCTCCACTTCACCGTCGCGGACACCGGCATCGGGATCGCTCCCGAGAAGCACGCGCTCGTGTTCGAGGCCTTCGAGCAAGCGGACAGCTCGACGACGCGCCGCTACGGCGGCACGGGGCTCGGGCTGGCCATCACCCGGCGTTTGGTGGACATGATGGGCGGGCGGATCTGGGTCGAGAGCGCGACGGGCCAAGGCAGCACCTTCCACTTCATCCTCGGGTTCGGCCTCGGCCGACCCGGCGCGGCACCCGCCCCGCTCCCCGTAGAGCAGGTGCGCGGGCTGCCCGTCCTGGTGGTCGACGATCACCCGACCAATCGGCGCATCGTGATCGACACGCTCGTCCAGTGGGGCCTCGTGCCGACCGCGGTCGACGGAGGGAACGCGGCCCTCGCCGCGCTCGCCGGGGCGAGCGCGGCCGGAGCGCCCTTCGCCCTGGTGCTGACCGATACCGAGATGCCGGACATGGATGGGTTCACGCTCTGCGAGCGGATCAAGGCGGACGGCGCCTCCGCCGACACGACGCTGATCATGCTCTCGTCGGCGGGCCGCCCCGGCGATGCGGCTCGCTGCCGGGCGATCGGCATCGCCGGGTATCTCACCAAGCCGTTCACCCGGGAGGAGCTGCTCGGCACCATCCTGACGGCGGTCGGGGCGCTGCCGCAGCCGGGCGGGCAGCCCGAGCTCGTCACCCGGCACGTGCTTCGCGAGCGGCGGCAGCGCCTCCGCATCCTCCTGGCGGAGGACAACGTCGTGAACCAGCGCTTCGCCGTCCGGCTGGCGGAACGCCAGGGACATGCCGTGGAGGTGGCGAGCACCGGTCGCGAGGCGCTGTCGGTCCTGGAGAGCCGACGCTTCGATCTCGTCCTGATGGACGTCCAGATGCCGGACATGGACGGGTTCGCCGCCGTGGCGGCGATCCGGGATCGTGAGGCCCAGGCATCCGCCGGGACGTGGGTGCCGCCGGCCAGCTCGTCATTCGCGTCCGGCACGCGAATCCCCGTCGTCGCGGTGACGGCGCACGCGATGGCCGGCGACGCGGAGCGGTGCCTCGCCGCGGGGATGGACGCATTCGTCACGAAGCCGATCCGGCCCGAGGAGCTCGCGTCCACCATCGACCGCCTCGCGCCTCGCGAGGGCTCGGGCCCGGCTGCGCCGGCGGCGGGGCCGCCCGTCGACCTCGATCTCGCCCGCCGATTGGCGGGCGGCGACGAGGAGCTCCGGGCCGAGGTGGCGGGCCTGTTCGTCGACAGCTGCCGCCGCCACCAGCTCGAGCTGCGCGAGGCGGTCGAGGCACGGAGCCCCGAGCGGATCGGGCGGATCGCTCACGCGGTCAAGGGCTCATCGGCGACGGTCGGCGCCACGACCGCGCAGGCCCTCGCCGCCGAGCTGGAGGCGCTGAGTCGGAGCGGCGACGCCGAACGGCTGGCCCGGCTCGCCAGAGAGCTCGAGCGCGAGCTCGGGCGGGCCGTGGAGCTCCTGACCGGACTTCGGCCGAGTCGGCCTGGCTCTGCCCGCTGACTCTAGGGAACGAACGGTCCGCCGATCGCCTCCCGGACCGCCTCCAGGAGACTTTCGGGCTCGACGGGCTTCTTGAGGACCCGGAGCGCGCCCGCCTCGGTCGCGCGGCGCTCCAGGCCGGCGTTCGCACTGCCGGTCATCACGAGAATCGGGATGGCCCGTGTCCTGGAGGAGAGGGCGAGTCGCTCGAGGAGGCTCACCCCGCCGCCGGCCGGCATCATGAGGTCCGTCAGGATGAGCGCCGGCTGATCCCTGTGCGCGCAGGCCACCGCCTGGCCGGCGTCGGACGCGATGATGGTGCCGTACCCCGCCTTCTGGAGGAGCCGGCTACAGACGAGCGCCGTCGCGGAGTCGTCTTCGACCACCAGGACTCGCTGTGCCGGCATGCTCGCGACCACCTCCACGGGCCCACCGTGCTCGCGGCGAATGATCTCGTCTGCCGCCTTCCGCTGTCAAGGGCGAGACCCTCCGGCACGGTCGGAGCGGGCCGCGCGCATTTGACGGAGCTCCGGGACGACGAACCGCTCGTAGCATTCCGGACAGACCGAATGACTGAACTGCGCCGCCGAGTGCGCACTCACATAGTCCTCGACCCGCTGCCAGTAGTTGCGGTCGTTCCGGATGTTCTTGCAGTAGGAGCAGATCGGCAGGAGGCCATGCAGCTGCTGGACCCGGGCGACCGCCGCCTCGAGCTCCCGGACGCGCTCCGCCAGCTTGCGGCGGAGCGCCACCACCCGCATCGCCACGATCAGCCGGGCCCGCAGCTCGTCGTGGTCGAAGGGCTTGCCCATGTAGTCGTCGGCCCCGGCCTCGAGGCCCGCGACGACGTCCGCCTGTCGCGTATTGGCCGTGAGCAGGATCACGTAGGGTGGAGTCGGGCTGTCCTGCGCCGCGAGGCGGCGACAGATCTCGACGCCGTCGACCCCCGGCATCATCCAGTCGAGAATGGCGATCGACGGCGCACCGAGGCGTTGGAGCGCCGCCCATGCCTCGTCGCCATCAGCGGTCACCACGACGTCGTGCCCCCAGCGCCGGAGCGCGGCCTCCAGGAGTCGACGCGAGCCCGGCTCGTCCTCGGCGATCAGGACGGGCAGGGGTGCGGGAAGCGTCGGCGCCGGATCGGCGGCCGTCATCGTGACCGCGCGCGCCGCCCTCGACCATGCGCTGTCCGCGCCACCGGGGAGCGGCCCCTCCCGCCGCAGGTCGATGCGGACGCCGGTGCCCTCACCCGGAATTCGCCTGGTCTCGGCGGCGAAGCAGCCAGCGCCTAACCGCGGGCGGCCGCGGCGGCTGCCTTCCGTGCCTTCTTGGCCTCTTTGCCCTTCGGTTCGGCGGACTTCTTGCCCTTGTCGGGCTTCTCCTTGGGCACCTCGGGCCGGTCGACCAGCTCCAGGATCGCCACGGGAGCGGCGTCGCCGCGGCGCGTCCCCATCTGGAGGATGCGCGTGTACCCGCCCCGCCGGTCCGTGTAGCGCGCGCCGATCGTGTCGAAGAGCCGGCGCACGACGATCACGTCCGGCACCAGCGTGAGGGCCTGCCGACGCGCGTGGAGGGTATCCTGCTTCGCGAGCGTCACCAGGTGGTCGGCCAGCGGCCGAACCGCCTTCGCCTTGGCCAGGGTGGTCGTGATCCGCTCGTGGGTGAACAGCGCCATCAGGAGGTTCCGGAACAGGGCCCAGCGGTGGGCCGTCAGCCGTCCCAGCTTCGAGCCGCCGCGCCTGTGTCTCATGCGTCCCTCGTGGTCTCCGTGGAGGCCGCGGCTACCGTCGGCTCGTCGTCCTCCTCTTCCGCTCCGGTGGGCGTGAACAGATCGAAGTGGTCGCGGAGGAGCTTCGAGGCCTGGAGGAAAGCGTGGTCCGGCCCGATGCTCCCGTCCGTGGTGATCTCCACCACGAGCTTCTCGTAGTCGGTGATGTTGCCGAGCCGCGACATCTCGACCTGGTAGTTCACGCGCCGGATCGGCGAGAACGCCGCGTCGAGACCCAGGGCCCCCGCGGGTATCCCCTCGCCGTGGCGGTCCGCGGAGACGTACCCCCGGCCGGCGCGGATGCCGATGTCCAGCGCAAGCTTGCCCCCGGCCCCCACGGTCGCCAGGTGGAGGTCGGGCGTCACGACCTCGACGCCCTCGCCAGTGAAGTCGGCGCCGGTCGCGGCCCGCGACCCGCGCACCTCGAGATGGGCGGTGCCCGTCTCGGCGCCGCCGGAGAGTCGCACCACCAGCTTCTTCAGGTTGAGCAGGAGATTCGCGACGTCTTCCTCGACGCCTGCGACGCGCTCGGCCCCCGCGCTCGCGCTGCCGATCTTCACCCACACCACCGCCGTCCCCGGGATGGCCGAGAGCAGCACGCGGCGGAGCGAGCCGCCCACCGTCAGCGCGTAGCCCTTCTCGAACGGCTCGGCCGTCATCCGGCCGAAGGTCGCCGTCAGGTCTTCCCACTCGATGCGACGTGGACGTTGGAACATCAATCGCGGCATGCGCCCGCCCCTCTTACTTCGAGTACAGCTCGACGATGAGCTGCTCCTGCACCGGAATCTGGATGTCGTCGCGGAGCGGCAGGCTCCGGACAGTCCCCGCCTTCGCGGGGGCCGCGAGCTCGAGCCACTGGGGCACGTGGCCCCGGCCCGCCGACAGATTGTCCGCCACCCGCTCCTGGAACTTCGAGTTGACCCGGAGCTGGACCTGGTCGCCGACCCGCACCAGGAACGACGGGACCGCCACGCGGCGGCCGCTCACCTGGAAGTGCCCGTGCGCCACCATCTGACGCGCCTCGGCCCGCGAGGCGGCGAAGCCGAGCCGGAACACGACGTTGTCGAGCCGCCGCTCGAGGAGGCGCAGGAGATTCTCGCCCGTCACGCCCTTCTGGCTCTCGGCCTGGGCGAAGTAGCGCCGGAACTGACCCTCCAGCAGGCCGTAGATGCGCTTGGCCTTCTGCTTCTCCCGGAGCTGCTGCCCGTAGGCCGAATGCTTGGAGCGCCCTAGCCCGTGCTGGCCCGGCGGGTAGTTGCGCCGCTCGATCGCGCACTTGTCCGTGAAGCAGCGCGAGCCCTTCAGGAAGAGCTTCAGTCCCTCCCGCCGGCACAGCCGGCAGACCGCGTCGTTGTACCTGGCCAACTCCCCTCCTCCTCGCTACACCCGGCGGCGCTTGGGCGGCCGGCAGCCGTCGTGCGGGATCGGCGTGACGTCGTGAATCGCCGTGATCTCCAGGCCCACCGCCTGGAGCGACCGAATCGCTGCTTCCCGGCCCGCGCCGGGCCCCTTCACGTAGACCTCGACCTGCTTGAGACCGATCTCCATCGCCTTCCGCGCGGCCGCCTCGGCCGCCATCTGCGCGGCGAACGGCGTGCTCTTGCGCGAGCCCTTGAAGCCGACGCTCCCCGCGCTCGCCCACGCGACGACTCCACCCATCTTGTCGGTGAGCGTCACGATCGTATTGTTGAAGGTCGCCTGCACGTGCGCGATGCCCGTGCGGACTTCCCGCCGTTCCTTCCGCTTTCCGCTCTTGCGCGGCTTGCCGGTGCCCGCCTCAGCCATGTCGTCCTATGCCTTCCCCGTCGTGGGGTTCTTGCTCGTGGCCTTCTTCCGGATGCCGACCCCGCGCCGCGGGCCCTTTCGGGTCCGCGCGTTGGTGTGGGTCCGCTGCCCGCGGACAGGCAAACCCTTCCGGTGCCGGATGCCACGGTAGCTGCCGATGTCCATGAGCCGCTTGATGTTCATGGTGACCTCGCGACGCAGGTCGCCCTCGACCCGCTGCTCGCGCTCGATCACCTCGCGGACGCGCCCGGTCTCGTCCTCGGTCCATTCCCGCACCCGGCGGTTCAGGTCCACACCGGCCCGGGTCAGGATGCGGCGGGCCGACGAGCGCCCGATACCCAGGATGTAGGTCAACGCCACCTCACCCCGCTTGTCCCGGGGCAGATCCACTCCCGCCACGCGTGCCATACGCCTATCCTCTCCCGCCGCGCGTCAGCCCTGGCGCTGCTTGTGGCGCGCGTTCGCGCAGATGACCCGCACGACGCCCTTGCGCCGAATGATCTTGCATTTCTCGCATCGCGTTCTGATCGACGGTCGTACCTTCATCGCCCGCTCTTCCTGACCCCCGTCCGTCTACTTGAACCGGTACGTGATCCGGCCCCGCGTCAGGTCGTAGGCCGACAGCTCGACCTTGACCCGGTCGCCGGGCAGGATCCGGATGAAATGCATCCGCATCTTGCCCGAGACGTGGGTCAGCACGCGGTGCCCGTTGTCCAGCTCGACGCGGAACATGGCGTTCGGCAAGGGCTCCACGACCTTCCCCTCCACCTCGATCGCGTCGTCCTTCGGCTTCTTGCCCTCCCGCTCCTCCGGGAACTGGCCGCGTCGCCGCCTCGCCATCAGGCTGCCTCCCTCGTGCTCGCGGTGAGCACGTCCGGGCCCTGGTCCGTCACCGCCACGGTGTGCTCGAAGTGCGCCGCCAGGCTCCCGTCGACGGTCACCGCCGTCCACCGGTCTGCCAGGACGCGCACGTCCCAGTGGCCCATCGTAACCATGGGCTCGAGGGCCAGCACCATGCCGACCCGCAGGAGCGGCCCGCGGCCGGCCTCCCCGAAGTTCGGCACCTGGGGGTCCTCGTGGAGCGCCCGGCCGATCCCGTGCCCGACGAAGGCCCGCACCACGCCGAAGCCCGCGCCCTCCACGTGCCGCTGGACCGCCGCCGACACGTCGCCCAGGCGCTGCCCGGGGCGGCACTGCGCGATGGCCAGCTCGAGCGACTCCCGGGTCACCTCCAGGAGGCGGCGGGCCTCCTCGGTGACCTCGCCGACCGGCAGGGTCACCGCGGCGTCGGCGTAGTAGCCCTCCACGATCGCGCCGAGGTCGAGGCCGATGATGTCTCCCTCTCGGAGCCGGCGCCGGGCCGCCGGGATCCCGTGCACGACCTCCTCGTTGATCGACGCGCAGATCGTGGCCGGATACCCGCGGTACCCCTTGAACGCCGGCTTCGCCTTGCGGTCCCGGATCAGGGCCTCCACCTCGCGGTCGATCTCGAGGGTCGACACGCCGGGCTTCACCAGGTCGCGGCACACCCGGAAGGCATCGGCCAGGATCCGGCCGGCCTCCCGCATGTGGGCGATCTGGGCGGGCGTCTTCAGCTCGATCACCGCGGGCCCTCGGTCGCCCTGACAAGGTCGGCGTGGACCGCGTCCATCGCGCCGGCGCCCGAGATCGTCGTCAGCAGGCCTCGGCGCCGGTAGTACTCCACCAGGGGCCGGGTGTCGCGGGCGTACACTGCGAGCCGCCGCCGGACCGTCGCTTCCTCGTCGTCCGTCCGCTGGTAGAGCTCGCCACCGCAGTGGTCGCAGACACCCGCCGTCCGGGGCGGCGAGAGCGTGACGTGGTAGTTGCGGCCGCAGCTCCGGCAGACCCGGCGCCCGGTGAGCCGGCCCACCAGGTCCTCGTCGGCGATCTGGAAGAGCACCACGCGGTCGAGTGGCGTGCCCTCGGACTCCAGCAGCCGGTCGAGCGCCTCCGCCTGCGCGGGCGTGCGCGGGAAGCCGTCCAGGACGAACCCCTTCCGGCCGTCCGGCTGGCCGAGGCGCTCGCGGACGAGCCCGATGATCACTGCGTCCGGCACCAACTCGCCCGCGTCCATGTATCGCCGGGCCTCGAGCCCGAGCCGCGTGCCGTGCGCGACGGCCTCGCGCAGCATGTCCCCGGTCGCGACCTGGGGCACGCTCCAGCGCGCCGCGAGCCGGCGCGCCTGCGTCCCCTTTCCGGCCCCCGGCGGGCCCAGCAGCACGACCCGCATCCTCAGGCCCGGACCTTCGTGCGGCGCCGGAGGAAGCCCTCGTAGTGCCGCATGAGGAGGTGCGATTCCATCTGCCGCACCGTATCGAGCGCCACGCCGACGACGATGAGGAGGCTCGTGCCCCCAAAGTAGAAGGGCACGTTGAAGGCCCGGATCAGGAAGTCCGGCAGGACGGAGATGAGGGCCAGGAAGATCGCGCCGGGCAGCGTGATCCGCGTGAGGACCCGGTCGATGAACTCCGACGTCTTCTTGCCGGGCCGCACGCCCGGGATGAAACCCCCGTACTTCTTCATGTTGTCCGCGAGGTCGTTCGGGTTGAAGATGATCGCGGTGTAGAAATACGTGAAGAAGATGATGAAGCCCATGTAGAGCACGTAGTAGAGGCCGTGGCGCGGGAGCGGGCCCGGGGACAGCGCGTCGGAGACGCCCTGCATCCACCAGGTCGGCACGAACCGCGCGAGCGTCGCCGGGAACAGGATCAGCGACGAGGCGAAGATCACCGGGATCACGCCGGCCGTGTTGATCCGCAGCGGGATGTGGGTCGACTGCCCGCCGTACACCCGCCGGCCCACCACGCGCTTGGCGTACTGCACCTGGATCTTCCGCTGCCCCTCCTGCATCACGATGACCGCCGCCGTCACCGCGAGCATGAGCGCGATGACGCCGAGCAGCGCGAGCGGCTTCATCTCCCCCGTCCGCAGCAGCTGGTAGGTTCCCTCCAGGGCCGAGGGCAGCCGGACCACGATGCCGGCGAAAATGATCAGCGAGATGCCGTTCCCGATCCCCTTCTCGGAGATCTGCTCGCCGAGCCACATGATCAGCGCGGTGCCCGACGTCAGCGTCATCATCGTGATCAGGCGGAAGGCCCAGCCCTTGTTCGGGACCAGGGTGACCCCGCCCGCGTCCATGCTCTCGAGCCCGATGGCGATGAACAGGGACTGGAACGCCGAGAGCACGATCGTGCCGTAGCGCGTGTACTGGGTGATCTTCTTGCGGCCCGCCTCCCCCTCCTTGGCCAGGCGCTCCAGCGCCGGCACGACCACCGTCAGGAGCTGGAGGATGATCGAGGCGGAGATGTAGGGCATGATCCCGAGCGCGAAGACCGTGAGGCTGCGGAGGTTACCGCCCGAGAAGAGATCCACCAGGCCCAGGAGGGTCCCCTGGACGCTGTCGAAGAACCGCGAGAGCGCCGCCGCGTCCACCCCCGGCGTGGGCACGTGCGCGCCGAGCCGGTAGGCGGCCAGGAGTCCTGCCGTCACCAGGAGCCGGCGCTTGAGCTCCGGGATCTTGGTGACGTTCTGGAGGTTCTGGAGGACCTCGATCACGCCGGAAGCACCTCGGCTCGCCCGCCGGCCGCCGCAAGCTTCGTCACCGCCGTCTTCGAGAAGGCATGGGCGTGCACCACGAGCGCGATCCCGGCGGCGAGCTCCCCGTCGCCGAGCACCTTGACCAGCCGGCTCGCCCGCGCGTTCAGGAGCCCGGCGCCCACGAGCGCCTCGGGCCCGACGTCGCCGCCCTGCGGGAAGCACCGGGCGAGGTCGCTCACGTTGATCACCGCGAACTCGCGATGGAACGGGTTCTTGAACCCGCGCTTGGGGATCCGCCGGTAGAGCGGCATCTGCCCGCCCTCGAAGCCCGGGGCCTTGCCGCCGCCCGAGCGCGCCTTGTGCCCCTTGTGCCCCTTCGTGGAGGTCTTGCCGTGGCCCGACGCGGGGCCGCGGCCCACGCGCTTGCGCAGCTTCCGGGCGCCGCGCGGCGGCCGGAGATCGCCGAGCTTCATGCGGAGCGCTCCTTCGTCTTCGGCGCCTCGGGCGTCTTCGGATGGCTTGGCCCGGCCGCCGGACCGTCGAGGATCTCGATCGGCTCGACCTGGAGGGCGTACGGCACGCGCGCGATCATGCCCCGGATCACCGGCGTGTCGTCGTGGACGACCGTCGCGCGGATCCGACGGAGGCCGAGCGCCTCGAGGGTGCGCACGTGGCCCGGCTTCAGGCCGATCGCGCTGCGGGTCAGCGTGACCTTAAGCTTCCTGCTTGGCAAGGACCGTCTCCTCCGCTTCCTGCGCGCCCTTCCGCCGGAGCCCCTGGAGATCCTGGAGCTTCCGGATGCGCCGGAGCGCGTCCAGGGTCGCCTTCAGCACGTTGTGCGGGTTGTGCGAGCCCAGCGTCTTGGTCAGGACGTCCTGGATGCCGGCGGCCTCGAGCACCGCGCGGACGGCGCCGCCCGCGATCAGGCCGGTTCCCTGCGTCGCCGGGCGCAGGAACACGCGCCCCGAGCCATAGTGGCCGGTGATCTCGCAGGGCAGCGTCGTGTCGCGGATGGGGACGTAGAGGAGGTCCTTCTTCGCGTGCTCGACCGCCTTGCGGATCGCCTCCGGCACCTCGTGCGCCTTCCCGAGGCCCACGCCCACATGTCCCCCGCCGTCGCCCACGACGACGAGCGCGGTGAAGGAGAATCGGCGCCCGCCCTTCACCACCTTGGCCACGCGGTTGATGGCGACCACCTTATCCTTCAGCTCGAGCCCGCTCGGATCAATCCGCCCCTCCGCCATGTCCTCTCCAGTCGTCCCGTTCGCTAGAACTCGAGGCCGGCGGCGCGCGCCGCGTCCGCCAGGGCCTTCACGCGGCCGTGGTACTTGTAGCCGCCGCGGTCGAAGACAACCGTCCCGACCCCGCCGGCCTTGGCCTTCCGGGCGATCAGCTCGCCCACCGCCTTCGCCGCCGCCACGTTGCCTCCCGTGCGCAAGGTGCCCTTGAGCTCGGGCGACAGGCTGCCCGCGGCCACGACCGTGACGCCCCGGTCGTCGTCCACCACCTGGGCGTAGATGTGCTTCACGCTCCGGAACACCACCAGGCGGGGGCGCCCGCCCGACCCGCGCACGACGCGCCGGATGCGGCGGTGCCGGTTCGCCCGACCTTCCACGCGCTCTGTCACGCCCACCGTCGTCTCTCCTCGGGGAAGCGCCCGCTACTTCGCGCCGGTCTTCCCGACCTTCTTGCGGACCACTTCGCCCGCGTACCGGACGCCCTTGCCCTTGTAGGAGTCGGGCGGCCGGAGCGCCCGGAGCTGCGCGGCCGTCTGGCCGACCAGGTACTTGTCGACCCCGCGGAGCGTGATCGCCGTCTGCTTGTCGACCTCGGCCGTCACGCCCTCCGGCAGCGCGAACACGATCGGGTGCGAGTAGCCCAGGGCGAACGTGAGGTTCTTCCCGGTCTGCTGGACCCGGTACCCGATCCCTTGGATCTCGAGCTTCCGCTCGAAGCCCTCGGTGACGCCCTGGACCATGTTCGCCACCAGCGCCCGGGTGAGCCCGTGGAGCGCCCGCGCCGACCGGTTCTCGGCGCCGCGTCCCACCACCACGCTGCCGTCGGCGACCTTCACCGAGCAGAGGTCGTGCACCCGGAGCTCGAGGCGGCCCTTGGGGCCCTTGACCTCGACCTGCTGCCCCTGAACGCCCACCTGGACGCCCTTGGGGATCGTGATCGGCTTCCTGCCTATCCTCGACATCGTCCCGTCCCTCGTCTGCGGCACGGCCCGAAGGGCCGCGCTACCAGACGTAGCAGAGGACCTCCCCGCCCACCTTGGCCTTGCGGGACTCCCGATCCGTCATCACGCCTCGCGGGGTGGACAGGATCGCCACGCCCATTCCACCGAGCACGCTCGGAATCCGGTCCGCTCCCACGTACCGCCGCCGCCCCGGCTTCGAGACCCGTCGGAGCCCGCTGATCACCCGCTCCTGTCCCGGCCCGTACTTCAGGTAGACGCGGAGCACGCCCTGACGCTTGTCCTCGATCAGGCGGAAGTTCTTGATGAACCCCTCTTCCTTGAGGATCTCCGCAAGCCGCACTCGCAGCTTCGAGGAAGGGATGTCCACCTTCTCGTGCTCGGCCAGGCTGCCGTTGCGGATGCGCGCCAGCATGTCCGCCACCGGATCCGTCACCATCGCCATGGGTCGCTCTCCCTCGGGCGGCTACCAGGAGGCCTTGACCACACCCGGGATCTCGCCCTTGAGGGCCAGGCTCCGGAAGCAGAGTCGGCACAGCTGGAACTTGCGGAGGTATCCGCGCGGGCGTCCGCACAGCCGGCACCGCGTGTAGGCGCGCGCCTTGAACTTGGGAGCGCTCCGCTGCTTGTTGATCAGCGACGTCTTTGCCATGTGGCTCGTTCTCCACCCTACTCGCGGAACGGCACGCCGAGGTGCGTCAGGAGGGCCTTCGCCTCCTCGTCCGTCTCGGCCGTCGTGCAGATGATGATGTCCATTCCGCGGACCTTGTCGATCTTGTCGTAGACGATCTCCGGGAAGATGATCTGCTCCTTGAGCCCGAGCGCGTAGTTGCCCCGGCCGTCGAACGACTTGGGCGAGACCCCCCGGAAGTCGCGCACGCGCGGCAGGGCCACGCTGACCAGCCGGTCGAGGAACTCGTACATCCGCGCGCCGCGGAGCGTCGTCTTCGCCCCCACCGGCATGCCGGTGCGAACCTTGAAGGCCGCGATCGACTTCTTCGCCTTCGTGATCAGGGCCTTCTGGCCCGTGATCGCCACCATGTCGGCAGTGGCGGCGTCCAGCACCTTCGCGTTCTCCTTGGCTTCGCCCAGCCCCATGTTGATGACGATCTTCTCGAGCCGCGGGGCCTGGTGCCGGTTCCGGTAGCCCCGCTCCTGCATGAGGGCAGGCACGATGGCCGCCCGGTACCGCTCGCGTAGCCGCGGCGGGATCGTCCCCGTGCCGCGGGGCTTGGCCGCTGGGGCCGCGGGCGCCGTCTTCGCCGCAGCCGCACCGCCCTTGCCGCCGCGGGCGGGCACCCCCGGCTTCCCGCCCCCGGCCGGCTTCGGGGCGGCCGCCGCCTTGGCGGGGGCGCCCTCGGGTTTGTCTGGCTTCGCCATCGTCCTTCTCCTAGCTCTTGTCGACGAGCTCGCCGCAGCGCCGGCACACGCGCGCGCGGCGGTCGTTCGCCAGCACCTGGATGCCGATCCGGGTCGCCTTGTCGCACTTGCCGCAGACGAGCATCAGGTTCGACACGTGCAGCGGCGCCTCGCGCTCGATGATCCCGCCCTGGCGGAGTTTCTGGGTCGGGCGCTGGTGCCGCTTCACCATGTTGACGTGCTCGACGATGACGCGCTCCTTGGCCGGCAGCACGAAGAGGACCTTCCCGCGCTTGCCCTTCTCGCGGCCCGCGATGACGAGGACGGTGTCGTTCTTCCGGAGAGACAGCGATCGCGATGCAGGCATGGCTCCAGGGCTCCTCAGAGGACCTCGGGCGCGAGCGAGATGATCTTCAGGAACTGCCGATCCCGGAGCTCGCGCGCCACCGGCCCGAAGATCCGCGTCCCGATCGGGTTGTTCTGCGGGTTCAGGAGCACCGCGGCGTTGCGATCGAACTTGATGTGCGAGCCGTCGGGCCGCCGGATCTCCTTTGCCGTCCGCACCACGACCGCGCGCGCGACGTCGCCCTTCTTCACGGAGCCGTCGGGGGTCGCCTCCTTCACCGCCACAATGATCGTGTCCCCGATCGACGCGTACTTCTTGTTCGAGCCGCCCATCACCCGGATGCACTGGACCTTCCTGGCACCCGAGTTGTCGGCGACCTCCAGCATCGTCCGCGGCTGAATCATGGCTGTGGGTTCCCCGGGGCCAGGCTCAGGAGGCCCGCTCGAGGATCTCCTTGATCCGCCACCGCTTGTCCTTCGACAGGGGGCGGGTCTCCACGATGAGCACGCGGTCCCCCTCGTGTGCCTCGTTCCGCTCGTCGTGCGCCTTGAACCGCGTCGAGCGCTTGACGACGCGCTCGTATCGCGGGTGGCGGAAGGCCCGCTCCACCACGACCACGCGCGTCTTGCTCATCTTGTCGCTGACCACCAGACCGACCCGGGTCTTCAGCACGTCTCCCCTCCCCGCACCTAGCCGCGCGAGAGCCCGAGCGCCCGCTCGCGCAGGAGCGTCTCGACGCGGGCCAGCTCACGCCGGGCCCGACCGATGCGCGCCGGGTTCTTGGCCATCGCCATCGAGACCTGGAACCGCAGGTTGAAGACCTCCTCCCGCAGCTCGCGGGCCTTCTGTCCGAGCTCGGTCTCGCTCAGGTCGCGCAGGTTCGTCTTTCCCTTCATCGCCGCACCTCGCTCGCTCGCCGACCGTGCGGGCTCATGCTCGCTCGCGCGTGACCATCTTCGTGCGGATGGGCAGCTTGTTGCCCGCCAGGCGGAACGCCTCCCGCGCAATGTCCGCGGTCAGCCCCTCCATCTCGTACAGGATCCGGCCGGGCTTCACGACGGCCACCCAGTACTCGGGGTTCCCCTTACCCTTCCCCATGCGCGTCTCGGCCGGCTTCTTGGTGAAGGGCTTGTCCGGGAACACCCGGATCCAGATCTTGCCCCCGCGCTTGACCGCCCGGGTGAGCGCCACGCGGCCCGCCTCGATCTGGCGGTTCGTGAGCCAGCACGGCTCGAGCGCCTTCAACCCGTAGTCTCCGAACGCGAGCGTCGCACCGCGGTGGGCGGTCCCCTTCATCCGGCCGCGCTGGGCCTTGCGATACTTGACGCGCTTCGGCTGGAGCATGGACGGGGCTATCCGAGCTCGGCGGCCCGGGCGGCGGGCAAGACCTCACCCTTGAAAATCCATACCTTCACGCCGATCGTGCCGTAGGTCGTGTGGGCCGTGGCGATCCCGAAGTCGAGGTCCGCCCGGAGCGTCTGGAGCGGCACCCGGCCGTCGCGGTACCACTCGCGGCGGGCGATCTCCGCCCCCCCGAGGCGTCCCGCGCACGCGATCCGGACCCCCTCCGCCCCGAGCCGCACCGAACTCTGCACCGCCTTCTTCATCGCCCGCCGGAAGGCCACCCGCTTCTCCAGCTGGAGTGCGATGTTCTCGGCGACGAGCTGCGAGTCGAGCTCCGGGTGCACCACTTCCTGGATGTCGAGGTGGATCTCCTTCCCCGTCCGCGTCTGCAGCTCGCTCTTGAGCTTCTCGACCTCGGCACCCTTCCGGCCGATGATGATCCCCGGCCGCGCGGTGTGAACGGTGATCCGCGCCCGGTTGGCCGAACGCTCGACGTCGATCCGCGAGATGCCCGCGTGATAGAGCGCATCCTTGATGTAGCGCCGGATCTTGACGTCCTCGTGCAGCAGGTTCGCGTACTCCTTGGAGGCGAACCAGCGCGAGCTCCACGTCCGCGTCGTGCCCAGCCGGAACCCGATCGGGTGGACCTTCTGCCCCATTAGGCGCTCCTCGTCGTCGTCTTTGCCGGTCGGCGGCTGCCACTCGTCCGCGCGCGCGTCGCTCCGGCCGGCCGACGCCGCGCCGGCGCGGCGCCGCTCCCGGACTCGGCCAAGGCCACCGTGATGTGGGCGAGGCGGTGCCGGATCCAGAACGCCCGGCCCATCGCGCGCGGCTGGATCCGCTTGAGCGACGGCCCGCCGTCGATCACCGCGTTCACCCGGAGGTCGTCCAGGCTCCGAACCTGGTGGTTGTGCTCCGCGTTGGCGACGGCCGACCGCAGCACCTTCTCGATGTGCCGGGCTGCCACCTGGGGCGAGTACTGCAGGATCGCCAGCGCCTCCGCCACGGTCTTGCCGCGGATCAGGTCGGCGACCAGGCGCGCCTTGCGGGGCGACAGCCGGATGTAGCGTGCGGTGGCCTTGGTGAGCATGGATTCCCCGTCCTACTTCAGCGCCGTCGACTTCTCGGTGTGCGAGCCGTGCGCGCGGAAGGTCCGCGTCGGCGAGAACTCGCCGAGCTTGTGGCCCACCATGTTCTCCGTGACGTAGACCGGGATAAACTTCCGGCCGTTGTGGACCGCCAGCGTGTGCCCCACGAAGTCCGGGCTGATCGTCGAGCGCCGCGACCAGGTCTTGATCACCTTCTTCTGCCGGGAGGCGTTGAGCGCCTCGACCTTCTCGATGAGGTGCGCGTCGATGAACGGCCCCTTGCTGATCGAGCGTCCCATTCGCCCTCCTACCGCCGCCGCCCGCGGCGGGCGACGATATACCGGTCCGAGAGCTGACGCCGCCGCGTCTTGGCGCCCTTGGTCGGCTTGCCCCACGGCGTCATTGGATGGTTGCCCTTGCCGCGGCCCTCGCCGCCTCCCATGGGATGGTCGACCGGGTTCATCGCGGTCCCGCGCACCGTGGGGCGAATCCCGCGCCATCGGCTGCGGCCCGCCTTGCCGACGGAGACGTTCTCGTGGTCGAGATTGCCCACCTGGCCGATCGTCGCCAGGCAGGTCTGGTGGATCAGGCGGAGCTCGCCCGAGGGGAGTTTGACGTGGGCCATCTCCCCTTCCTTGGCCACGAGCTGCGCCCCGGTACCGGCGCTCCGGCAGAGCTGCCCGCCCTTGCCTGGCTGGAGCTCGACGTTGTGGATCGTCGTGCCCGCCGGGATGGCGCGGAGCGGGAGCGCGTTGCCGGGCAGGATGTCCGCGCTCGGGCCCGAGACCACGGTGTCGTCGACCCGGAGCCCGTGGGGGGCGAGAATGTAGCGCTTCTCGCCGTCGCGGTAGTGCAGGAGCGCGATGCGGGCGCTGCGGTTCGGATCGTACTCGATCGTCGCCACCTTCGCCGGCACGCCGAATTTCTCGCGGCGGAAGTCGATCTGCCGGATCTTCCGCTTGTGGCCACCGCCGATGTGCCGAGTGGTGATGCGCCCCTGCGAGTTCCGGCCGCCGGTCCGCTTCTTGGTGATGACCAGCCCCTTCTCCGGGCGGACCTTCGTGATCTCGTCGAAGGTCAGCATGGTCTGGAAGCGTCGACCCGCCGACGTCGGCTTCAGCGTCCTGACTGCCATGGTCCCCGTCCTGTCTCCGTCGTGCCTTCCAGCGTTCCGCCTAGGACTCGAAGAGCTCGATCTTGTTGTCGGGCGCGAGCTGGACGACGGCCTTCTTCCACGTCGCACGCCGGCCCACGAAGCGGCCCATCCGCTTCTCCTTGCCATAGACCACCTGCGTGCGCACGTCGGTCACCTTCACGTTGAAGATCGTCTCGACCGCCCGCCGGATGTCGACCTTGTTGGCGTCCACCGCCACCTGGAAGCTCACCTGGTTGCGCTCGTCCTTCAGGGTCGTCGCCTTCTCGGTCACGAGCGGCCGCAGCACCACCTGCCGGGGATCCCTCATGCCAGGAGCCCTTCCTGCGTCGCGACCAGGGCCTGCCGCTCCGCCACGATCCGGTCGTGTCGCAGGAGCTCGGCCACCGACACGTGCCCCGGACGCCCGAGGGTCAGCCACGGCACGTTCCGGCACGCGCGCGCCAGCTCCGCGCTGGGCTGGACCACCACCAGGAGGGTCCGCGTCTCCGTGACCCCGAGACCGGCCAGGAATCCGACCAGGGCCTTCGTCTTCGGCTGCGCCAGCTCGAGCCGCTCCACCACCGTGAGCTGCCCGCCCGCGACCTTGTCCGTCCACGCGGCCCGGAGCGCCCCCCGCCGCGCCTGCCGCGGCATCGCCTGCCCGTATTTCCGGGGCGTGGGGCCGAAGGGCTTGCCGCCCCCCTTCCACTGGGTCGCCCGGATCGAGCCCTGTCGCGCCCGGCCGGTCCCCTTCTGCTTCCAAGGCTTCCGGCCGCCGCCCGACACTTCGCTCCGACCCTTCGTGTCGTGGGTGCCGGCGCGGCGGCCGTTCAGCTCACGGACCACCGCCTGGTGCAGGAGCGCACCGTGGACCGGCGCGCCGAACACGGCCGCGTCCAGCTCGAGGGTGCCGCGGGCCTTGCCGCTCGCATCGACGACGTTGACCGTCACCGTGCCGGTCACGGTCGCGCTCACGCTTTCTTCGCAGCGTGTTGCTGCGCCTTCGAGAGCTTCACGCTCTTCCGCACGAGGAGGAGCTCGCCCGTGGCGCCGGGGACGGCGCCCTTGATCACGAGCAGGTGCTGCTCGGGAAGCACGCGGACGACCTCGAGGTGCGGCGTCGTGACCCGGACCGCACCCATGCGCCCCGGCAGCCGGTGCCCCGGGAACACGCGAGACGGGTCCGACGACGCCCCGATCGAGCCGGGGGCCCGGTGGAACATCGAGCCGTGGCTCGCCTCACCGCCCGTCCAGCCGTGGCGCTTGATGCCGCCCTGGAACCCGCGGCCCTTCCGGAGGCCAGTCACGTCCACCAGCTCGCCGGGCTTGAAGAGGTCCACCGTGAGCGTCTGGCCAACCTGGTAGCCGTCCACCGACTCGAGCCGCACCTCGCGCAGGACCCGCACCGCCCCGACTCCGGCCTTCTTGAAGTGGCCGGCCATCGGCTTCTGGACCTTCTTCCGCTTCGGCTCGAAGCCGAGCTGGAGCGCGTCGTAGCCGTCGGTCGCCCGGCTCTTCACTTGGACGACGGTGCAGGGCCCGGCCTCCAGCACCGTCACCGGCACGATGTTGCCGTCCTCGGCAAACACCTGCGTCATCCCGCGCTTGCGCGCGATCAGTCCCTGCTTCATCGCCTTGGCCATGATCAGCGTCCCGTCTCGCTAGAACTTGATCTCGACGTCGACGCCGGACGGCAGGTCCAGCTTCGTCAGGGCGTCCACCGTCTGAGGCGTCGGATCGAGGATGTCGAGGAGGCGCTTGTGCGTCCGCATCTCGAACTGCTCGCGCGACTTCTTGTCCACGTGCGGCGAGCGGAGCACCGTCCACCGGCTGATCGCCGTCGGCAGGAGCACGGGGCCGGCCACGCGGGCGCCGGTGCGCCGCACCGTGTCCACGATCTCCTTGACGGAGCGGTCCAGGAGGCGGTGGTCGTAGGCCCGCAGGCGGATCCGGATCTTCTGGTCGGTCAGCACGACCACGGCGTCAGCTCACGATCTCGGTCACGACGCCGGCCCCCACCGTCCGGCCGCCCTCGCGGATCGCGAACCGCAGCTCCTTCTCCATCGCAATCGGCGTGATCAGCTCCACCGCCATCGCCACGTTGTCCCCCGGCATCACCATCTCCACTCCCGCCGGCAGCGTGCACACCCCCGTCACGTCCGTCGTCCGAAAGTAGAACTGCGGCCGGTACCCCTGGAAGAACGGCGTGTGCCGCCCCCCCTCCTCCTTCGCCAACACGTACACCTCCGCCTTGAACTGCTTGTGCGGC
>DATBGA010000053.1:0-26457 GCA_036558225.1 Candidatus Methylomirabilota bacterium
GACGTCCGGGCGGTGACCCACGACACGCAGCGCCTCGCCGAGCGGCTGCTCTTCGACCACAAGGTCGTCGTCTCGCCGGGCGAGGCGTTCGGCCCGCGGTCGGCGGGGTTCCTCCGGCTCTCGTACGCGACCTCGGACGACGATCTGGCCGAGGGACTGACGCGACTCGAGACCGGCCTCGCCGCCGCGCGGCGCGGCTGACGCGCCGGCGGGAATGGCGCGGGCCAGCGAGGGCGCGGCGTCCTACCGCCTGGACTGGCGCGACGGCCTCGCGGTCGTCCATCTCACCTGCGGGAAGGCCAACGCGCTGAACGCCCGGACCCTCGCCGCCATCGAGCGCGCGCTCGACGAGGCGACGGGCGGGGACGCGCGGGCCCTCGTCCTGACCGGCTACGAGCGCTTCTTCTCGGCCGGCCTCGACCTGGTCACCCTGTACGGGCTCGAGCGGGACGCGATGGACGGGTTCATGGCGTGGTTCGACGCCCTCATGCTGCGCGTCTTCGCGTTTCCCCGGCCGGTGGTCGCGGCGATCGGCGGCCACGCCGTCGCCGGGGGCGGGATCCTCGCGCTGGCGTGCGACGCGCGGCTGATGGGCGCCCGGGCGGGGCGCTTCGGGCTGAACGAGATCCAGCTCGGTGTGCCGTTCCCGGCCTCGGCGCTCGAGATCGTCCGCTACGCCGTTCCGCCGGGGTCGGTCGAGGAGGTGCTCTACGGCGGCGAGCTGTTCGACGCCCGCGTGGCGCTCGGGCGGGGGCTCGTCACCGAGGTCGTGGAGGGCGACGTTGTGGAGGCCGCGTGCCGGGTCGCCGGGCGGCTGGCGGCGGCGCCGGCGGGCGCCTTCGAGACCATCAAGGCCGGGCTGAAGGGCCCGGCCGTCGAGCGGGCGCGGGCCACGCTCGCCCCGCTCCGCCGCGCGTTCGTCGACGCCTGGTACGCGCCCGAGGCCCGCCGGCGGATCGGCGAGGCCCGCGCTCGCCTGGGAGGCTGAGGACGTGGACATCGAGGCGGTCACCGAGTCGATCTGGCAGCACACGCTCCGGCGAAGCTACTTTCCCGAGGAATGGAAGGGCCGGCTCACGATCGACCAGGCCTACCGGGTGCAGCTCGGGCTGCTCGACCGCTGGGTCGCGCGGGGCGAGCGGCTGGCGGGGTGGAAGGTCGGGCTCACGGCGCCGGTCATCCAGAAGCAGTTCGGCATGCCCGAGCCCGTCATGGGCTTTCTCCTCGAGAGCGGCCATCGCGATAGCGGCGCCGCATTCCGGCACGCGGAGCTCATGCAGCCGGGCTTCGAGAACGAGCTCTGCTTGACCGTCGGCTCCCGACTGGAGGGATCGAGTGTCACGCGGGCGCAGGCGCGTGCTGCGATCACCGCGGTCCAGCCGGCCTTCGAGATCATCGAGACCCGCGGCGACTTCCGCGTGGACGTGACGCAATCCCTGACCGACAACTGTCAGCAGAAGGCGTTCGTGACCGGCCCGGCGAGCCCGCTGCCCGCGGGCTGGGAGCCCGCCGGCACGACCGTGGAGGTCTTCATCAACGGTCAGCGGGTCGACCATGCCGTCGGCAGCGAGGAGACCGGGCATCCGCTCGGCGCCGTCGCGTGGCTCGCGAAGAAGCTCGCGGAGTTCGGGCGACGGATCGAGCCCGGGCACCGTATCATGTCGGGCTCGTTCACGAAGCAGTACCCGATCTCGCGGGGCGACCGGATCGAGACCCGCTTCACGCCGCTCGGATCCGTCTGCGCCACATTCGACTGATCGCCCCGGCCGAGCGGGGACGTCGCGACTCCCGGAGCGAAGCCCTTCCCCGTCGCCCCCTCGAGTTAGTCGTCTAAGTATCTATAAAATAAATCCAATAAGACATCTCCGTCCGAGACGGACTCCCTGCTTGACAGAGGGCGCCGAGATCGGGCACCTTAATGGCGCTAATCCCGATCGACAATAAGCGACGGGGACGAGTACAGGGACATGACAGCGCCATTGACCGGACCCATCGGCATCCTGGACGAGCACCCCGACTGGTCGCGGCGGCTCCTCGACGAGCTCGACCGGCGGGGGCTCCCGTGGGAGAAGATCGACCACTCGAATCACGCGTTCGACCCGCGGGATCGCCGCGCCCGCCACTCGGTCATCGTGAACCGGACCAGCCCCTCCTCGCACACGCGGGGCCACGAGGGCGTGCTCTTCTACGCGGAGGCGCTCCTGGCGCACTACGAGTCCCTCGGGATCCCGGTCGTCAATCCCGTCGCCGCCTACCGGTTCGAAAAGTCGAAGGCGCTCCAGCTCGGCCTGTTCGAGCGGGTGGGGGCGCGCTACCCCCGGAGCCTGGTCGTGAACCATCCGATCCAGGCGCTGGCCGCGCTCGACAGACTCCGGCTGCCGGTGGTCGTCAAGCCGAACGTGGGCGGCTCGGGGGCGGGCATCGTGAAGGTCGACTCGAAGGCCGAGCTCGAGTCCGTGGTCGATCGGCTCGACCTCGGCCCGGACGGCACCGCGCTGGTACAGGAGTACCTCGAGCCGGTGGAGGGGGCGATCGTCCGAGTGGAGGTGCTCGGCGGGGAGCACCTCTACGCGATTCGCATCGTGCGCGAGGCCGCGGCGAGCGGGTTCAACCTCTGCCCGGCCGACATCTGCCAGGTGCCCGACGGCGCGGCGGCGCCGAAGGCCGATCTCGGCGCGTGCCCGGTGAGCCCGCCGGCGGGCCTGACGGTGAGCCGCTTCGACGCGCCCACGGAGGCGATCGACACCGTGATCCGGCTCGCGCGCGCAGCGTCAATCGACGTCGGCGGCGTGGAGTACCTCGTCTCGAAGGCCGACGGCCGGATCTACTACTACGACGTCAACTCGACGTCGAACTTCGTCGCCAACGCCCGGGAGGTCCTCGGGTTCGACCCGACCGCGCGCTTCGCGGACTTCATCGCGCGCCGCGCGCGCCGCGGGACGCGATCGGTGGCGGCCTAGCGGGAAGCTCGGCGAGCGGCTCCGGCCAGGAACCGCCCCGCGTGCCGCCGCCACCGTGCTCGAGACGCTCGGCGTCCTGACCGCTCGCGCCCTCGGCGCCGAGACGCGTCCCGCGCCCGGACAGAGAGACCGGATCCGCGGGCCTACGTCATCCTCTCCGACAGCTCGCCGTGCACCGGGACCGCCGTCGGCTCGCGCCGACACGTCGTGACGGCGACGGGAGGAGCGCGTCCGTTTCCCACGCGCCGGAGGACGTGAACCAGCAGCTGGGCACGGCTGCGGACGCCGAAGCGACGATACAGCATAGTCACGTACTGATGCGTCGTGGCCTGGCTCAGCCCGAGCCGGGCGGCGACCTGTTTCTCGCTGTCACCCTCGAGCAAGCACACGAGCGTCTGGCGAAGCCTCGGTGAGAGCCGCTCGGAGCCCGGCTCGGTGGCGCTCACCAGCGCGTGTCCGACGAGCGGGCCCAGCTCCGCGTGAAAGAAGTTGAGCAGCCGCTGCTCGCGCGGCGAGAAGTCCCGCTCGGCGACCGTCCGCTGAAGGCAGACCACGCTCACGCCGCCCGCCGCCGAGACCTCGTACACCGACGTGAGGGCATGATCGGCTCCGGCCGCGCGTCGGTACTCGTTGTAGGTGAGGGACCGGTACCAGACGGCGTCGGGCACGAGCTGCGGCCGCGTGACGGTGATGAGCCGGCCCGGGATGTGCTGGAGCGCCGCGAAGATCGGATCGGCCGCCGGCCCTTGCTCGCGCATGAAGGCGACGTACCGCTCTCGCGCCCTGGCGTCCAGGCCTGCGTCGAACGCCGAGAGCGGCTCGACGGCGTGGCGCGGGCGACGCCAGCGCCCCTCGCCGCCGGTCGCACCCGGCGCCCCGATGAGCCGGCACAGCCCCTCGAACATGCGGCGGTGCCAGCCGGCCGGATCGGCCCCGAGGTCGCGGCACTCCCCGATCAGCCGGTAGGCGTCGCGAACATCCTGCACCCGCAGTAGGTCCGACTTCCCCATCCCCCTATTCCTCTGTTTGGAGGAATTGCCGGTGGGCGGGCCCGGGGCCTACCATCGGCGCACGTTTCCAGGGGTGACAACGAGCCTAGCGCGAGCAGCCTGACCGGTCAACGAGAACGGGCCTGAGGGGCCCGGTGCGTGCCACCGGGCCAATGATGAACGGGCCCGGGTTCATGCTCGCGTCGCGGTCGCGGGGTCCATCTCGCTTCCGTCAGGGAGGACGCCGGAGTTCCGCGCCGACCCGCTCGGACGAGGCCGTCATCCGGGCCGAGTCGTCGCGTGTCCGCGGAGGTGGGGGAATGCCGCAGGACGCTGATGTGGCGCGGTTCCTCAAGAGTACGTTCGCCTCCCTGGCCCCCGACGAGGCGCTCCGTCAGTCGCCCGGCGCGCTGCTCGGGGTGTCGGCGGGCGCGCAGACCGCTCTGGAGACGCTCGGCGTCCGGACCGTCTTCGATCTCGCCGCCTCGCGCGTCTTCGCGACAGCCCGGGCGCTCCTGGCGATCCAGAGCGATCCGACCGTAGCCGAGGTGCGGCTCAACGTCGTCGCGGCGGACGCCGTGGACGCCCCGGCCGGCGTGCCGGTGACCGAGCTCGCGGACCAGCCGATCGCGATCCTACGCGGCGTCGGCGCCGAGAACGCCCCGGCCCTCGGCGCCGCCCTCGACGCGGCGACGGTTCGCGACCTGGCATTGTGGCCGCCGCAGGCGGCCGCCCGGGCGATCCTCGACCTGGCCTACTTCCCGGCGCGGGAGCCGGGCTTCGATCCCGATGCGCCGGCCGATCTCCTGCCGAAGTCGGGCGTCTATCCGACGGAGCGCGTGTTCTACCGGAAGCTCCTGCTCGACGCGGTCGCCGAGCCCGGGCAGCCCGCGCAGGCCATCGAGACCGCCGGGCCGATCGACCTCACGTCCGCGCTCGCGACACCGGCGGGCTTCCAGCGCCTGGCCACCGGCGCGCTCCTCAGCTTCAGCCAGTCCTGGTTCGCCCAGGGCCTGACGCTCGGGCAGCTCCTCCACTCGACCTCACTGGCTCCCGGGGAGAGCACGCGGATCGCCATGATCGACTGGTCGCGCCGCACACGGGCCGAGGCGACCGAGACCATCTCGGAGACCGAGCAGCTCTCGAACACGATGACCCACGGGCGGGCGCTGAGCGAGGTGACGAGCGCGACCGCACAGGAGTTCCAGAGCGGACGGTCGACCACGAGCACGGCGTCCACCACGAGCCAGTCCGGCGGCGGCTTCGGCATCGATCTCGGCATCGCCGCCTTCGGCGGCTCGGGCAGCAGCTCGACGTCGAACACCGACGTGATGGCGGCGTCTTCGTCGTACGGGGAGCGCGACCTGGCAGCCAGCTACGCTCAGAACATCAACGACCGGAGCCAGCAGAACGCCTCCTCGGTGCGGAACCGGCGGGCGTCGATCGTGCGCGAGGTGTCCCAGGAGGAGCACGAGCAGATCAGCACGCGCGTGGTGACGAACTACAACCACATGCACGCGCTCTCGGTCCAGTACTACGAGGTCGTCCAGGCTTTCCGGGTCACCACGCAGCTCGAGCGGGCCGAGAAGTGCCTGTTCGTGCCGCTCCGCCTCGTGAGCTTCCGGGAGCCAGCGATCATCGACCGGTGGCGGCTCGTGCTCGCCGACGCGGCCCTGACCCAGCGGACGCGACGCCAGCTGACCGTCGAGTACGGCGTGGTCGAGGTCATCCCGCAGACGCCGCCGGTGACGCCGGGCCGCATCCTGGTCACCGAGATCCGCGGCACGGGGCCGACGCGGGGAAGCACGGGCGCGCCGCCGGGGCCGGCGGGCGCCGGAGGGTCGGGGCGCGACAGCGGCGAGACCGCTCCGCCCGCGACCGCCGACGTGCCGGCCGTGGCCGCCGCCGTCATCGACTACCGGCGGGCTCCGATCACGACGCCCGTGGCCGTGCTCGCGGTGAAGGGCTGGGACATCGAGCAGCTGAACGCGATCGGCTGGGCGACGGGCCGGGTGCTTGCCCAGGGCGGCTCGGACTCGGTGTTCGTCTCCGACGACGCCCTGCTCATGGGCTTCGTCCTGCGCGACGGCCAGGCGGCCCGCTTCTCGGTCCGGCGGCGCGACGGCGGCGAGGTGGCCGTCGAGCACGCGTCCGCGACCGCGATCGCGTTCCGGGACCCGGTCCCGATCGCGGAGCTCCAGTCGATCGCCATCCAGACCGCCGGCGACCGGGATCTCCGGACCGCGCTGGTGCTCCAGCTGAACGTCCTCGGCACGGCGTTTCCCCTCGACGTGCCGGTCGCCCTCCGCCCCACGAGCGCGCTCCAGGATGCGGTCAAGTTCGGCGGGATAGCAGCCGCCCGCGAGCTGGTGGACCACCTCGAGGCGAACCGCCTCCACTACAGCCAGGCGATCTACCGGGCCCTCGACGCGACGGCGATCGCCGCGCTGCTCGTACCCTTCACGTACCGCGGCCTGCCGCTCGGCCAGGTCGTGGACCCCCAGCCGGTGGCGGTGACGGCGAACTTCCTGGTCTTCCGGGCGAGCGTCTCGGCCAGCGGCCGGACGGACGACCCACGCTGGGCCGCCGAGGAAACCGCGTGGCGGGAGTGGCTGGGGCGGCGCGGCCTGAACCGGCCGGCGCCGAAGACGGAGATCATTCCACTTCCCTCGGGGGGCGTGTTCACGGAGGCCGTCCTCGGCCGCTACAACGCCGCCGAGAAGGTCGACCTCACGCGCTTCTGGAACTGGCAGGACTCGCCGATCCCCCTCGCCGCGCCGGACATCGCGCCGGTGCAGGCCGGCTCGCGCGCCGAGCCGGAAGACCTCAAGCCCGGGCAGCTCTCCCAGCCCGTGGTCAACATCCAGACGCCCGCGGCCCTGCCGGACGCCGCCGGCGTGGCGGCCATCCTGACCGCCGTCCAGAACGGCAACCTGTTCCGCGACATGAGCGGGCTCGCGCAGAACGCCGCGCTCGCCCAGGCTGCCTTGCAGGCGACCGCCCAGGGGGCCACCGCGGCCGGGGAGCAGGCCGGACAGAACATGAAGACGGTCGTCGACGCCAACACCGAGCGCATGCGCATCGCCGCCCAGCTCGCGACGGCGATGTTCGGGCCCGGCGGCGGCGGGACGGCGCCGCCCGGCAAGGGCACGGTCTCCGAGCGGGGGGGCGAGCTCAACGCGGCCCGGGCGATCGACGAGGCCCGTGGATCGCTCGACGGCGGCGCGCCGATGATGTCGGGCCTGGGGGGCGGGACGGACGAGGAGATGCCGACGCTAACAGAGGAGACCTTCCGCCAGCAGCTGGCGGGTGGAACCGGCGCGGGCCGCGACTACGCGACGCGATTCGGGGAAATGGTGCTGGACGGGCTCGGGATGGAGGAGGATGCCGACGGCATCCAGCTGGCGGGCTGGCGGCGATACGGACCCGGGGGACGCAAGCGCCGGGGAAAGAGGCAGCCCAAGCCCCAGCCGGCTCCTGCCCCTCAGCTCCAGACCATCAGCGTCCGTGTCCACGTGGAGGAGACGGTCGGATCCGCGGCGCGAGGGGACCTGACACGCGTACACGAATTCAAGCTGTGGGTCTCGGACGACACGGGCAAGGACATATTCGAGTGGTCGCCGAATTGGTTCATTCTCCCCGCGACGCCCCTCACTTTTTCGCTGCCGGACCTGCCCGCCCAGCTCTCCGAGCTGAACTTCCTGCTGGGCCTGCAGCTGGTCGATTTCGAGGTTGACCTCACCAAGGTCACTGAAACCCTGGGACTCGAGCGGCACAAGGTGACGGATATCGACCCCGGGAAGACTCTCGTCATCATCGTCCGACTCCCGATCTTCCGAAAGACAGTCCGGTTCAATGCGGCGGTCTCGGTCGCGGATGCGCTGATGGCCGCCGGGTTCAATCCGATAAAGCCGTTCGTGAAGAACGTGACCGACGACGTCGACGTCGGGGGCGGTCAGAAGGAGGTCCAGGTCACGGCCTACCGGGGAGACTACGACATCTCACACTTCTGGCAGTAGGACGGTCACGATGCCCGCGACGCCTCTGGGGCCGGATCGTCTGTCCGAGCTGCTCGCACGGAGCTGCCGTCTGGTGCTCACGAACGAGACCAGTGAGGTGGAGGGCGCCAGGATCATGGCGGCGGCCTTCGTGCTCCACCATGAGGATGCTTCCACGCAGACGCTCTCCTTCTACGGCCTCGACCTCGGACCCGGAGGGAGCGGGGCATTCGACAATGACCGGCCGTCCGCGTCGCCGGTGGTGCTGGTGGAGGCGATGATCCGCCTGGAAGACGACGACCAGGCCGGAGTCGCCGACGCCTACGCCACGGCGGCGGCGGATCCGCAGCGGGCGCTGCGAGCGGTGACGTTCGGGATCAAGGGGAGCGCCCGCCTCCTGGCGCCCGAGGACCACGTGATCTCCACCGCACCGCGGTTTGCGGTGTTCGGCCGCCCGGCGAGCTGATCGCCCGGTCGCGGAACGCTGCCCTGGCTGAGGACGCCGCGCGGTCCTCAGCTCCTGACCGCCGGCACCCCGTGGAGCCCGGCCGCCCAGTAGGCGTGCTCGACGAGGCGGAGCGTCTCCAGGTTGTCGGCGGGGCCCGTCTCGAACGGCGCGCCGGTCTCGAGGCAGTCCGCGAAGTGGGCGATGACCCCGTCGAAGCTCGCCTGGTAGCCCTTGTCCGGATCGTAGCGCTCGGCGCGAGGGCTCGCGCCGAGCAGTCGCAGTTCGTTGTCCGCGAGGACGGCGCTGGCCGTGCGCCCGATGACCTCGAGGCGATCCGGCGGGCGAGGCGGGTAGCCGGGAGCGGCCATGGTGCCGATCACCGAGGCCGGCGCCCCCGCCGCCGTCTCGAGAAAGATCGCCGCCAGGGTCTCGCCCGTCACGTCGTCGAGCGTGCGGCTCGCGCGGGCGCCCACGACGCGCAGCGGGCCGCAGAGGAAGCGCATGGCGTCGAGGTGGTGGATGAGCACCTCCGCGATCATCAGGCGGGGCTCGCGCAGCATGAAGGGCTGGCGCACGAAAGCGGGGCGGCGTCCGCTCTCGTCGGGCAGGAAGCCGGAGGAGATGGTCGCCAGCCTCGCGAGGTCGATCTCGCCCAGGAGGCCGCCCGCGATCCAGCGCTTGAGCTCCCGGTACCAGGGGCGGAACCGCCAGTTCTCGTGGATCATGAGGCGCGCCCGGCTGCCGACGCGCGCGACGAGGGCCTCGGCGTCCGCGAGGGTCGGGGTGAGCGGCTTCTGGCACAGGACGTCGATGCCGCGGGCGGCCGCCGCCTCGACCCATGCGGCGTGGGTCTCGCGCGGCGACGCGACGTCGAGGGCGTCGATCTCACCGCTCCCGAGCATCGAGTCGGCGTCCGGGTACACGCGCGGGATGCCGAACTCGTCCGCCCGGGCCCGCGCGCGGGCCGGGTCCGGGTCCGCCACGGCGACCACACGGACGCGTGGGCCGGCATTCTTCCACGCCGTGAGGTGATACCAGCTGATCATGCCCGCGCCGGCGAGGGCGACCCGGAGCGGTGTCGATCGGCGAGCGGGTGCGGTCACCATCTCAGTCTCCGAAGCGGAAGAGCCGGAAGGGGTTGTCCCACAGGATCCGCTGGCGGTCGCGCGAATCCGGGAGCCATCGTCGGAGCGCGGTGAAGGATGGAGCGAGGTCCGGGCGCGCGGACACCCCGAGGAACGGCCAGTCCGATCCCCACATGCAGGAGCCGGTACCGAACGCGCCGAGAATGGCCTCGGCGAACGGCTCGAGGTCCTCGTAGCCGGGTTTCCGCGACAGGCGGTACGCCGCCGAGAGCTTGACGCTCGCCTGACCCTCGCGGCCGAGCGCGAGGACCGCCCGGAATCCCGGCTGGTCGACGCCGCCCGCGAGGTCGTGCGCGCCGAAGTGGTCGACCAGCACCCGGACGCGGCTCTTGCGGAGGACCGGCGCGATCGCCGCCCACTGGGCGTCGTGGGCGTAGACCTGGGCGAACAGTCCGAGCGCCCGGAGCCGCTCGAGCAAGGCGGGCGCCTCGGGGTGGCCGAGCGCGTCGGGGTCGTAGCTCGGCAGGTTGAAGCGCACGCCGACGACGCCCGCCTCGAGGAGCGCCTCGAGGGTCCGGTCGCTCGCCCCGGGGTCCACCATCGCGATCCCCTTGAACCGGCCCGGGCTCGCCTTCATCGCGTCGAGCATCGCCCGGTTGTCGACGCCGTAGCCGCTGGGCTGGACGAGAAGCGCGTGCGGCGCGCCGAGCTCGTCCAGCATGGCGCCGTAGGCCTCGCGGGTGCCCGTCTCCTCCGGGCGCGGCTTGTAGCCCGGCCCGCCGGGGAGGGGAAACCGCGCCGGATCGATGATGTGGGCGTGGCAGTCGATGAGGCGCCCGGCCATGGTGGAGCGCGTTCCTCCCGGATCCGGTGGAAGTGGGCACGCCGGCGATGCGCCAGCATGATAGTCCGGCCGCCGGCGCGCCGCCACGGCCGGCCCGCTCGTGGCCGGCGCGCGCGGGCGCCGGCGCCTTGACTTCGCTCTCCGGCGGGCCTAGCGTGGGCGCCGGTCCGGGTCGGTGAAGCGCGTGGGCGTCGGCCGCCGTCGGCCGTCAACTGGTCTCGACGAACGGAGGGGCACATGGGGACTACGGAAGACACAGAGCGACGGGGTCCGGCGATGGCTCGACGGGACGACCGCGCGCCGCGGGGCGGGCGATGGTGGCGGCTCGCCACGATCGGCGCCCTCGGGCTCGGCCTCGTCGCTCCCGCCGCGGCCGAGACCACCCTGACCATCTGGAGCCACGAGGCCGACGAGCCCGCGAAGGTCGCCTGGCGCGAGAAGGCCGCCCGGAACTTCGAGGCGAAGAACCCGGACGTGAAGGTCAAGATCACCTGGTACGACAAGCCCGCCCTCAACGCGGCCCTCAAGACGGCACTCCGCGCCGGGCAAGGCCCAGACCTCTTTTACGCCGAGCCCGACCAGACGGAGTACATCACCAACGGGTTCGCGCAGCCGCTCGACGACCTGGTCAACTGGGGGAACATCTACGACTGGGCGCGCGGGGTGTGGACCCACAACGGCAAGACGTACGGCCTCCCGCAGGAGGCGTACACCATCGAGCTCTACTACAACAAGGAGCTCATGAAGAAGATCGGCGTGACGCTGCCGGCGAGCGGGCAGGTCGGCCAGGCGCAGTTCCTGGACATCGTCAAGAAGGCGAACGCGGCCGGGATCACCCCGATCTCGCAGGGCGTGGGCGATCGGCCGTACCCGGGCGTCTACATGTCGGAGGAGGCCCTCCTCCGGAAGCTCGGACGCGACGACTACGGGAAGCTCCTCACCGGGAAGCTCTCCTACAAGGACCCGCGCGTCGTGGAGTCACTGACCTTCGTGAAAGGGCTCGTCGACGCCGGCGCCTATCCCAAGAGCTTCGCGACCCTCAAGCTCGGCGAGTCCCACTACTACTTCCACACCAAGCCCGGCTCCCTCATGTTCCCGATGGGGAGCTTCTACACCGGCCGCGCGTTCGTGCCGCCGGACAAGGGCGGCCAGCCGGAGCACTTCCCGCTCGGCGTCATGCAGTTCCCGGCGTTGGACAAGGGCGCGTGCAACCAGTGCAAGAGCCTGACCATCGGCGCGAGCTTCATCCTGAACGCCGCCTCGAAGAACCAGAAGCTGGCAGCCGGGATGCTGAACGAGATGGCGACCCCCGAGATGGGGACGCTCTGGCTCGAGACCGTCCTGCTCCAGACCGCCATCAAGAGCGACCCGAGCAAGGTGGGCGGCAAGTACGCCGAGTACTTCCGGGAGCTGCTCGACCGCAACAAGGACGCGCAGTACTTCGTCGGCATCCCGCGCGACCACATCCAGGGGAAGTGCCGCGACGTCTTCACCCAGGTGCTGAACAACGCCTTCCCGGGCGGCCTCCTCACCGTCGACGCCGCCGTCGACATGCTGAACCAGGGCTGCTACACGGGCTAGGCGCACTCCCGTTCCTGCACGAGGTGGGCGGGCCCGGACCGGGGCCCACCCGCCTCGCCGTCCCGAGCCGTCCGTGACCGGCGACGGCGACGCCCCCGATGGCCATCTCACGGCCCGCTGACCTGCCCGCGCCCCGCGTCGGAAGCCGGACCCGCCGGCGCCGGGCGGGCCAGCCGTGGCCCGTCATCCTCCTGTTCCTGGCGCCCGCGCTCCTGCTGTACCTCGGCTTCACCATCTACCCGGCGCTCCGCACGTTCTACAACAGCGTCCACACCATCAAGCCCCGGGGCGTGGAGGAGTTCGTTGGCCTGGCGCACTTCCGGGAGCTCCTGACCGCCGACGCGGTGTTCTGGAAGGCGGTCGCCAACACGATGGTCTGGGCCGCGGTCGCGCCGATCCCCGACGTCGGCATCGGCCTCCTGCTCGCGCTCTGCCTCTACGCCCGGGTCCCGCTTGCCCGCTTCTTCCGCGTGGTGTGGTTCACGCCGGTGCTCCTCTCCTACGTCGTCGTCGGGATCATCTGGATGTGGGTCTACAACTACGAGTGGGGCGTGGTCAACGAGCTCCTGCGGTGGATCGGGCTCCCCGGGCTCGCCCACTCGTGGCTGGGGGATCCGAAGACGGCGCTCTGGGCGGTCATGTTCACCCACGTCTGGAAGTGGACGGGCTTCAACATGGTCGTCTGCCTGGCCGCGCTGTACGCCCTGCCGGCTGAGATCCTGGAGGCGGCGGCGCTCGACAACTGCGGCTGGCTCCGCCGGCTGGTCTTCGTGATGATCCCGATGATGTGGCGCACGCTCCTCAACCTCCTGATCCTGTCGTTCATCGGCAAGATGCGGGTGTTCGACCTGGTGTGGATCATGACCGGCGGCGGCCCCCTCTGGTCGACGGAAACCGTCTCGACGTACGTCTACAAGCGGGCGTTCGAGTGGAACACCTTCGACCTCGGCTACCCCTCGACGATCGCCGCGCTGTGGTTCCTGGTGGTGCTCGGCTTCGCGCTGGGCCTCTCGTGGCTGTTCCGCCAGCGCGATCGGCTGGAGTACTGACCGTGCGCCTCGCCGGGGTCGCCCGACAGACCGCGCTCCTGACCGCCGTCTCCCTCTACACGGCGCTGGCGGGCGCGCCGGTCCTGTGGGTGGCGGTCATGTCGCTCCGGACGACGTCCGAGATCGCCGCCGCGCCCTTCGGCTGGCCGTCGCCCGCCCACTGGGGGAAGTACTGGTCGGTGTGGAGCACCTCCCACTACGACACGTACTTCTGGAACAGCGCGGTGATCGTCCTGACCGCGGTCGCGGCCCTCACCGTGATCGGGTCGATGGCCGCCCACGCCCTCGCCCGCTACCGCTTCCGCGGCAACCGGGTGATCTATGTCGTCCTGTTCAGCGCGATCATCTTCCCGCCGCAGCTGACGATCATCTCGCTCTTCCAGGTGCTGGTGGAGTACGGCCTGTTCAACACGCGGCTGGGCGTGAGCCTCGTCTACATGGCCATCCAGCTGCCGCTGACGTTCTACCTCCTCGAGGGCTTCTTCACGCAGATTCCCCAGGACTACTTCGACGCCGCGAAGATCGACGGCTGCTCGGAGGTGGGCGTGTTCTGGCGGCTGACGCTTCCCATCGGGATGCCGGCCATTGCCACGACGGTCATCCTCAACCTGATCGAGCTGTGGAACGAGTTCCTCTACGCCGTGGTGCTGGTCACCGACGACGACAAGCGCACCCTGCCGCTCGGCATCATGCGCTTCCTGGGCGACAAGCTCGAGGATATCGGCATGATCGCGACCGGCATGATGATCGCGATCCTGCCCGTCATCCTCGTGTACGCGTTCCTCTCGGAGCGCCTCATCCGCGGCATGACGGCGAGCGTGCTGAAGTAGGCCCCGACGCGCGACGGGAGCGACGAATGACGCAAGGGACCGCCGTGGGTCGGCCGGTCAATGAGCTCGACACGCCTGCGCTGCTCGTCGACCTTGCCAAGCTCGAGCGCAACATCGCGACGATGCGGCGGGTCATCGTGACCGAGGCGGGCGTCAACTGGCGCCCGCACACCAAGGCGATCAAGATCCCGGCGCTGGCGCGGAAGCTCCTCGACGCGGGCGCGCGCGGGGTTACCTGCGCGAAGCTCGGGGAGGCGGAGGTCCTGGCCGCGGACGGGGTCCGGGACGTCCTCATCGCCAACCAGGTCGTCGGGGCGGAGAAGATGGCCCGCCTGGCGGCGCTCCGGCGGCAGGCGGACCCGATCGTCGCGGTGGACTCGGAGGCGCACGTGGCGGCGCTCGCCGGGGCCGGCCGCCTGGCGGGGGCGCCCATCCGGGTCGTGGTCGAGGTGAACATCGCGATGAACCGGGCGGGCGTGGAGCCCGGGGAGCCGGTGGTGGCGCTGGCCCGGCGGGTGGGCGCGCGCGGCGAGCTCAGGTTCGCGGGCCTCATGGGGTGGGAGGGGGGCCGGCTCGCCAGCATCGCCGACCCGGTTGAGAAGCGCCGGGCGATCGAGGCGGCCGTGGGCCTGCTCACGGCGAGCGCGGACGCCTGCCGGGCGGCGGGGCTGCCGGTGGAGATCGTGAGCTGCGGGGGAACCGGGACCTACTGGATCTCCGCGCGCCTTCCCGGGGTGACCGAAGTGCAGGCCGGCGGCGGGATCTTCGGGGACGTCCATTACCTCCAGGACTACGGCGTGAAGCACGAGCAGGCCCTGACGATCCTGACGACGGTCGCCAGCCGGCCGAGCCCGACCCGGATCGTGTGCGACGCGGGCTGGAAGAGCATGGCCGTCCACCCGACCCTGCCTGCGCCGCTCGGCGTGGGCGAAGTGCGGCGGCTCAACGTCTCGGCCGAGCACGCGACGATCGAGCTCGCGGCGCCGAGCGCGCGGCCCGAGGTGGGCGACCACGTGGAGTTCGTGGCCGGCTACTGCGACTCGACGCTGTTCCTCCACGACGAGCTCCACGGCATTCGCGACGGGCGCGTCGAGGCGGTCTGGCCCATCCTGGGGCGCGGCAAGACCCGGTAGCCGGCGGGACTATCGGTCGGGGAGCCGTCGCCCTCCGGCGACGCCCGACCGCGCCCACGGGGTGGTGGCCAGGGCGAGACCGAGGAGCCCCGGCACCAGCGTCGCCACGGTGAACAGCAGGAGGGAGAACGCCGGGCCCGCGGCCGCGTCGGCGCCGATGCTGTGGAACAGCGCCGCGCTCACCTGCTCGCGGAGCCCGAGCCCGCTGAAGGCGATCGGTAGGTTGCCGAGCAGCGGGATGATCGGGAAGGAGAGGAGCAGGCGGGCGGGGGCCCCCGGCACGAGGTCCCGCAGCAGCAGGAATGCGGCGGCGAAGTTGAACGCGTAGTAGAAGACGCCGCCCCCCAGGCCCGCCGCGAACACCCGGCTCGCGAGCGTGCCGGCCGAGGCCTCGCGCCAGCGCTCGAGCGGGCCCGCCGCGAACGGGAAGAACCGCCGCGCCAGCGCCTGGATCCGCCCGCTCTCGAGCACGACGAGGAGCCCGAGCGTCGCCGCGACGACGGCGGCGTACACCCAGAGCACGGGTCCCCGCCACGCGGGGACGAGCACGAAGGCCGGCAGCGAGAGCGCCTCGAGGAGCAGGACGTCGGTCACGCGGTCCCAGACCGCCGAGGCGAGGGTGCGCGAGCGCGGCGCGTCGAGGTGGAGCACGCGCACGAATTCGCCGACCTTGCCCGGCGTCACTAGGCCGTAGCCGACGCCCGCGAGCGTAAGGCAGTAAGCCGTCCCCCCGCGGACCCCGACGCCCGCGCGGGCGAGAAGCGCGGCCCAGCGCCGGGCGCGGCCGAGGTACGAGACGAGCACGAGCGCGAGCGCCGCCGCGAACGTCCCGGGCTGGAGGCGATTCATGGCCGCCAGCGTGTCGCCCACCGGCACCCGGCGCGCGAGGAGGGCCAGGAGCGCCCCGGACACGACGATCTGGAGCAGCAGCGGCCACGGGGGCCGCCTCACCCGGCGTCGCCGTCCTTCCCGCTCCGCTCGGCGCGCAGGGCCCGCGTGTTCACGACGATCTCCTCGAGCAGGCGCCGGTTCATCGCGGTGAGGTCCGCCAGGAGGCCGAGGGCCAGGAACAGCACGCCGATGATCGCGCACACCCCGGCCACCAGCAGGGACTGCACGTGGCCCGTGCCGACGGGCTTCTCCAGCCAGATGACGAAGAACCTGACGGACAGGGCGAGCGCCGCGAGCAGGAAGAGGGCGGCGAGGGACATGAAGAACCGGAGCGGCTGGTAGAGCATGTAGACGCGGAGCATCGTGGCGAGCGAGCGCTGGACGTACGTCCGCGTGCTGCGGAACAGGCGCGACTCCCGCAGCTGGCCGTTCGTCCGGACCGGCACGTGCGCGACGGCGATGTTCTTCTCGCCCGCCTGGATGATCGTCTCGAGCGTGTAGCTGAAGTCCGTCAGGACGGTGAGGCGGAGGGCGGCGGCGCGGCTGAACGCGCGGAAGCCGCTGGTCGCGTCGGGGACGTCGGTGCGCGAGAGTCGGCGCACGGCGCCGCTGCCGAGGCGCTGCAGGAGCTTCTTGAGCGGCGAGAAGTGCTCGGTGGCGGCGATCGGCCGCGTGCCCACGACCATATCGGCGCGGCCCTCGAGGATGGGCTGGACGAGCGTGGCGACGTCCGCGCCCTGGTACTGGTTGTCGGCGTCCGTGTTGACGACGATGTCGGCCCCCATCGCGAGCGCCTCGCGGAGCCCGGCCTCGAACGCCCGGGCGAGCCCGCGCCACTCCGGAAACCGGACCACGCGGTGCACGCCGTGCGCCCGCGCGACGTCGCCCGTGCGATCGGAGCTGCCGTCGTCGATCACGAGCCACTGGACCGAATCGAAGCCGGGCAGGCGCCTGGGCAGGTCGGCGAGGGTCACCGGCAGCGTCGTCTCCTCGTTGTGGCACGGAATCTGGATGACGAGCTTCACGTCACGACCTCCCGGAGTACCGAGGCGACCGGGATCCAGCGCCGCCACCGGCAGCGACGGTGGGCGGCGCGCCGCAGCGACGCGCGCCTCGTCGGGCGGGCCTTGACGCCGGGGACGGCCTGGAGCCCCGATGCGGATCGTCCGTCGACACCGGTCGACGATACCCCACCGTGCGCGCCAATGCCACGAGCGGGCGGGCAGAAGACCGCGGGGGGGTTTGGCGGACCCGTTGCGAAGGTTCTACCATTGCCGCGGTCACACATGAGGACCGTGTCAGCACGAGATCCGGGTGTCTCCGCTCTTCTGGCGGCGGGGCTTGCTGTGGGCCTCTGGACTGTCTGGGGCAGGCTCGCGCTCCCGGCGGGAGTGTTCACGCCGGGCCTGACCGGGCATGGCCCGGATCCCCTCCTCTGGTGGCGATTTCTCGTCGTGTGGTTCCCCTTGGCGCAGCTCGCCTTCGCGGTCGGCTACTGGCTCCTCGCGCGGGGGACGAGCATCGCGGGCCTCCGGCGCCACTTTCTCCTCGACCAGGGCCTGATCGGACTCGTCCTCCCGCTCGTGCTCGCAGTGCGTGCGGCAGGGGCGGGGGGTCCGTGGCGGCCCACCCTGGCGATCGGCTACGGACTGTTCGTGGCATGCAAGACCGCGGTGTTCCTGCACGGGTTGTGGCGCTGGCTGAACGGACGGGCGACCCTCGGGCCGGGCGCCGTCGCCGCGGTCGGACTCGGCGCCCTGCTTCCCTACATCCTGCTCGCCGGCTCGGTCGTCACCACCATGTCCACGATCGGGGATGAGCCGTACTACCTGCTCACTGCCCACAGTCTCATCCGTGACGGCGACGCCTATCTTGCCAACAACCTCGAGCAGCGCGACTACCTGCCCTTCTACTGGGACCGGCTGGCCTCGACGCAGCAGACACCCTTCCTCGCGCCGGTTCAGGATTCGCTCCGGCAGTTCAGCGGGCTGCAACCGCTCCTCCTGGTCCCGGGCTACTGGCTGGGCGGCCGCACCGGCGCTCTGGTGACGGTGGCAGCCTTGAGTGCTGCGGCCCTCGCACTCGGGTTTCGCCTGGCCCTTGTCGCGGGAGCCGGGCTCCAGGCGGCCTACCTTGCATGGCTGGGTACCGCGTTCTCGGCGCCCGTCGTGAGCCTGGCGACGTCCACGTTCGTCGAGATGCCCGCCGCGTTCTTCCTCGCCGCCGCGGCGTCGGGGGTCGTGGGAATCCGACGGTCGTTGCCCATTGGTGTGCTGGTGACGGGGTGCCTGACGGCCTTGATGGCCCTCAAGAATCGGCTCTTGCTGATGGCAGTCCCCGTCCTCCTGGGCCTGGTGTCACCCACGACTCGGCGATGCTGGGCAGTCCTGGGCCTGTTGGTCGCGGGCGTCGCGGGGGCCACCTTCTACTACGACGCGCAGCTGATGGGCGGCGCCATGAGCACGTACCTCAGGGCAGGTGGGCCGCTCGGGATCAAGGAGTGGGCCCCCCAGACGCTGCTGGGCTTCCTGCTGGACCAGGAGTACGGCCTCCTGGGGAGCGCGCCGGCCTTCGCGCTCGGTTTGCTAGGCGCGGTCGTCACGCTGCGGCAACGGCGCTACCACCTGGTCCTGGTGACCTTCGGGCCGTTCGTGGCGACCTGGGCCCTGTTCGGTCTCGGCGTCGGCGTGAGCTATGGCGGTACGGCCCCACCCGCGCGCTTCCTCGCCGCGTCGCTGCCTCTCCTGGCCACGGTGTCCGCCCTCGCATATGCGCGGGTCCGGGGCCGACTTCTCTGGGCGTTGGTTGCGAGCCTTCTCGCGGCCACCTTCCTCTACGCCATCACGTTGTCACTGTGGCCTGCGTGGCGGTATCAGAACGGCGTCGGCCGGAACACCGTCCTGACGCAGATCTGGGAGTGGACCGGCCTTGACCTGGGTCGGCTCGTCCCGTCGTTCCTGCCGCCCCGACCGTCGTGGTCTATCGCCGCCCTGGCGGTGATCTTCGTTCTCGCGGCAGGGGGATGGTGGCTGGCCAGGCAACCGGGGCAGGTCCCGCCCCGAGGGACTACGGCGCTCGGGGTGCTGATCCTCGCCGCCCTCGTGGGTGGAGGAGTCCTCTCCCTGTGGCGGCACCCCTGGGGCACGTTCCCTGCGAGCGGCTGGCACGGCCGAGGCGGCACGGTCTTCCAGGGGCTCCTCACCACCGTCCGCGAGGGAGACATGGGGCCCACTGCGCGGATCGAGGGAGTGTGGGCAGTCCAGCGTCAGGCCACGGTTGCCGTCGCGCCATGGCTCCCCGCGGGGCGCTACCGCGTCACCGTGCGAGCAGGGGCGACGGGCTCCGCGGACGGACCGCGGCTCATGGTGCGAGCCTCGGACGCGGTCGTTCACGACGGGACGCTCGCCGCGGCCCCGCCTCCCGCCTGGCGGAGCGCCGACTACGCGTTCGAGGTGGCGTGGTCAGGCGGGCGACTGCCACTGCGGCTCGAGTTCGCCGACGTGTCGACGCGCGATCCGGTTCGACTCGCCTACGTGGAGCATCTTAGGATCGAGCGGCTCGGCCCCTGAGCACGGGACCGGCTCGTGGCGCCGAAGCCGGTGGGTCCGCTAGTAGGCGAGCGCCCAGCCGTCGCGGCGGGGGTCCGAGCCGGCCATGAGCATGCCCGTGGCCGCGTCCCGGCGGATGATCTCGACGGAGCAGGGGCCGTCGAGCGGACCCAGCCCGACGACCGGGTGGCCGCGGGCGGCGAGGTCCGCGTGGACCTCCTCGGGGAAGCGCGCCTCGAGGTTGACGGCGTCGGGGCAGTCGTGGGGCCAGTTCGCCTCCTGGCCCGGCTGGGTGCTCGACCATCGCGGCATCTCGGCGGCCTGCTGGGGATCGTAGCCAAGGTCGATCATCGCGGTGAGGATCTGCAGGTTCACCTGGACCTGGTAGTCGCCGCCCGGCGTGCCGAGGACGGCCCACAGCTCGCCGTCCTTGAGGACCATGGGCGGGTTCATCGTGTGGCGGACCCGCTTGCCGGGCGCGAGCCGGTTCGGGTGGCCCGGCTCGAGGTGCCAGGGCGTCATCCGGTTGTTCAGAAGGATGCCCGTGTCGCCGGCGGTCACGCCGGAGCCGAACGCGCTGTTGAGGCTCTGGATGCCGGACACCGCGTTGCCGTCGCCGTCGACCACGCAGAAGTAGGTGGTGTCGCGGGGCGCCGCGGCCGAGGCCATTCCTGCGGGCGCCGCCCGCTTCGGATCGATCTCGGCCGCGCGCCGCGTGAGGTGGGAGGGCGAGAGGAGCTCGTCCAGCGGCGCCTCGAGGAACCGCGGATCCGCGCTCCACCGCTCGCGGTCCGCGAACGCGAGCTTCTTCGCCTCGACGAGCGTGTGGACCAGGTCTGCCGAGAGGGCGCCCATCGCCGCGAGGTCGAAGTGCTCGACGATGCCGAGCTCCTGGAGGAGCACCCAGCCCATGGAGTTCGGCGGGGCCTCGCGGACCGTGTAGCCGCGATAGACGAGCTCGATCGGTGCCTGGGTCTCTGGCTCGAAAGCGGCGAGGTCGCCGGCGGTCACGAGCGCGCCGGCCGCCTGGCAGCCGGCGGCGAGCGCCCGCGCGAGGTCGCCCTGGTAGAAGTCCCGGGCGCCCGCTGCGGCGAGGCGCTCCAGGGTGCGCGCGAGGTGCGCCTGGACGATGGGGGTACCGACCGCCGGCGGGCGTCCCGCGCGCAGGAAAAGTTGGGCGCTGCGGGGGTCGGCGCGGAGGGCGCCGGCCTGCTCGCCGGCGAAGTGGCGGCACGCGCGGGTCGCGCCGAAGCCCTCGCGCGCGTAGTGGACGGCCGCCTCGAGGAGCGATGTCCACGGGCGGCGGCCGAAGCGGGCGTGCATCGCGCCCCACGCGCCCACCGAGCCGGGGACCGAGGCGGAGAGAGGCCCCGTCGACGGGATGCCGGCCGCGTAGCGCTCGGGCGTCGCCGCGCGGGGGGCGGGTCCGGTCCCGTTGAAGACGATCGACTCGCCGGTCCGGCGGACGTGGACGTGATAGAAGCCGTCGCCGCCGAGCCCGGACATGTACGGCTCGACCACCGACAGGGTGGCGGCCACGGCGACTGCGGCGTCGACGGCGTTGCCGCCGGCCTGGAGCGCGAGGAGGCCCGCCTGCGTGGCGAGGGGATGGTTCGCGGCGACGGCGCCCCGGCGCCCGAGGATCAGCGGGCGGTACGACCGCGGCCCTTCGTATGCCATCAGGTCACCTCACGCGTTCGGTGATGGCGAGCGGACCCGGGTCGACCCCGCCCGCCCCGGGGCCGGGCCGGTCGCGGCTCGGCGCCAGCGCCCGTCAGACCGCGACGGTCCAGCCGTGCGTGTCCGGCACGCGCGCGTACTGGATGTCCACGATGGCGTCGTAGAGCCTCTGCGTCAGCTCACCGGTGCGCCCGCTTCCGATCACCAGGCGCTCGCCCTTGTAGGCGAGCTCGCCGACCGGCGAGATGACCGCGGCGGTCCCGGTGCCCCACACCTCGCGGAGCGTGCCTCCGTGCGCCGCCCGGATCACCTCGTCGATGGCGATCGGGCGCTCGGAGACCCGGACGCCCCACTCGCGGAGGAGGGTGAGCACCGAGTCGCGGGTCACGCCGGGGAGGATCGTGCCGGTCGTGAGCGGCGGCGTCAGGACCTCGTCGCCGATCCGCATCATGATGTTCATCGTCCCGACCTCGTCCACGTACTTCCGCTGCGCCCCGTCCAGCCACAGCACCTGGGTGAAGCCGGCCGCGTGGGCTTCCTCGGCCGCGAGCAGGCTCGACGCGTAGTTGCCGCCGGTCTTGGCGCCGCCGGTTCCGCCCTCCGCCGCGCGGACGTACTTGTCCTCGACGCGGATCTTGACCGGGTTCATCCCTTCCTTGTAGTACGCGCCGACGGGGGAGAGGATCACGAAGTAGAGGTACTGCTTCGCCGGCCGGACGCCGAGGAACGGCTCGCTGGCGATGATCGTGGGCCGGATGTAGAGCGCGGTGCCGACGCTCGACGGCACCCACTCCTGCTCGAGGCGGACCAGCTCGACCAGCGACTGGAGGCCGAGCTCGGGATCGAGCTCGGGGATGCAGAGCCGCCGGGCCGAGAGGTTCATCCGCTCGACGTGCTTCTGGGGCCGGAAGAGCCGGACGCGGCCGTCCTTCCCGCGGAACGCTTTCAGCCCGTCGAAGATCGCCTGGGCGTAGTGGAGCACCGCCGCCGCCGGGTCCAGTGCGATCGGGCCGTACGGCTCGATCCGCGGGTCGTACCAGCCCTTCTCCTCCTGGAAGTCGGCGACGAACATGTGGTCCGTGAAGACCGTGCCGAACCCCAGCTCGCTGTCCTTCGGCCGCGGCTTCTTGTGGGTGGCGCGCGTGACGCGGATCGGGTGAGTCATCGTCGTCCTCGCTGACGCAAGTGGCGCTCCGGCCTCGAGCCGTTCCCGGCCTTCCCGGGAGAGCATCAGTCTAGCATGGGCGGCGACGCCGACGCGGGCCGCGTCGAGCCGCGGCAGCCGCGATAGAAGCGTCTCGGGTCGCGATCGGTCGTGCCGGCGATCTCGCGTGCGGTGGGTCACGGCGCGGCCGACGTGCTATCATCCGCGCGTGCCGACGTCATCCCAGTCCCCAGGAGGGCATCCATGAAGGGCGCCGCCGCCGTCGCCGAGATCCTCAAGCGCGAGGGAGTCCAGTTCCTGATCGGCTACCCGGTCAACACCGTCATCGAGGCCTCCGCGCAGGCCGACATCCGGACGATCATCGTCCGCCAGGAGCGCACCGGGATCCACATGGCCGACGCGGTCAGCCGCGTCACCTCCGGCGACCGCATCGGCGTGTTCGCGATGCAGCACGGGCCGGGCTGCGAGAACTCGTTCGGCGGCGTCGCCCAGGCCTACGCGGACTCGGTGCCGATCGTGGTGATCCCCGGCGGCTTCCCGCGGCGCCTGACCAACGTGCCGCCGAACTTCAACGCCTTCCTCAACTACCAGCACGTCACGAAGTCGTGCGAGCAGGTGCTCATGGCCGACGCGATCCCCGACGCGTTTCGCCGCGCGTTCACGCAGGTGCGGAACGGCCGGCCGCGGCCGGCGCTGGTGGAGATCCCGGTCGACCTCATGACCGAGGAGGTCCCGGAGCCCCTCGACTACGTCCCGGCCCTCCGGACGCGGGTGGCGCCCGACCCGGTGGCGGTGAGCGAGGTGGCCCGCGTCCTCGTGGCCGCCGAGCGGCCCGTCATCTACGCCGGCCAAGGGGTCCACTACGCGAAGGCGTGGGAGGGGCTCCGGGCGCTCGCCGAGCTCCTGGAGTGCCCGGTCACGACGAGCCTCGAGGGGAAGAGCGCGTTCCCCGAGACTCACGCGCTGTCGCTCGGCTCGGGGGGGCGGTCGGTCCCGAAGGCGGTGCGCCAGTTCCTGGACGACGCCGACGTGATCTTCGGCATCGGCTGCAGCTTCGCCACGACGAACTACGGCGTGAAGATGCCGAAGGGCAAGAGGTTCGTCCACTCGACGCTCGATCCCGCGGACCTCTCGAAGGACATCCGGGCGGACCACGCGCTGATCGGCGACGCGGGCCTGGTGCTCGACGCGCTCCTGGTGGAGATCAAGGACCGGCTCCACGGCAAGGCGCGCGGGCGGTCGGGCTCCGTGACCGAGCGCATCCGCGAGACGAAGTCGGCGTGGCTCGCTCAGTGGAAGCCGCGCCTCACGCAGGCGACGAAGCCGCTCTCGCCGTACCGGGTGATCTGGGACCTCCTGCACACCGTGGACGTCTCCCGCACGATCATCACGCACGACGCCGGCAGCCCGCGCGACCAGCTCTCGCCGTTCTGGGAGTGCACCACGCCGCTCTCCTACATCGGGTGGGGGAAGTCGACCCAGCTGGGCTACGGCCTCGGGCTCGCGATGGGGGCGAAGCTGGCCCACCCGGACAAGCTGTGCATCAACCTGTGGGGCGACGCGGCCATCGGGTTCACCGGGATGGACTTCGAGACCGCGGTGCGCGAGCGCATCCCCATCCTGTCCATCCTGCTGAACAACTTCTCGATGGCGATCGAGCTGAAGATCATGAAGGTGTCGACCGAGAAGTACCGGAGCACGGACATCTCCGGGCACTACGCCGACATGGCCAAGGCGTTCGGAGGCTACGGCGAGCGCATCTCGGAGCCCGCGGAGATCATCCCGGCCTTCCGGCGGGCGATCCGGAAGACCGAGGAGGGCATCCCGGCGCTCCTCGAGTTCATCACGGAGAAGGCCGAGGACTTCTCGATCTACTAGGGCGCGGCCGGGGCTCCGTGGTCGGGGACGCCTCGACCCTCGGGTCAGTCGCGCTCGGGCTCGCCTCGGCGGCAAGCTGGGGCGCCGGGGACTTCAGCGGCGGGCTGGCCAGCCGGCGAGCGTCCGCGGTCGGGGTCGTGGTCGCCTCGCAGGCGGTCGGCATCGTGCTCCTCGTCGCCCTCGCGCTCGCGATCGGAGAGGCGGCGCCGACCGCAGGGCAGGTGGGATGGGCGGCGCTCGCGGGGGCGAACGGGGCGTTCGGGCTGCTCGCGCTCTACTCGGCGCTCGCCTCCGGGCGCATGGGCATCGCGGCGCCGGTGTCGGGCGTGGTGGGGGCCGTCGTGCCCGTGTTCGTCGGGACGATGCTGCACGGCTCGCCGGGCCCGCTGCGCTTCCTGGGATTTGCCCTCGCCCTCGCGGGCGTATGGCTCCTCACCGCCGGGGGCGGGATCGGGCGAGGCGGCGTCCGCGAGCTTGCCCTCCCGTTCCTGGCCGGCGTGAGCTTCGGTCTGTTCCTCGTGTTCATCCATCAGGCCGGTGGGCAGGCCGGCGGGACGACCGTGCTCTGGCCGCTGACCGCGGCGCGGGCGACGTCGATGATCGTCCTCGCCGCGCTTGGCGCGATCACGGGCACCCTCCGGCTTCCGGGGCGCTCCGCGCTCGGTCTCACCTGTCTGGCCGGTCTCCTCGACACCGGGGGCAACGCGTTCTTCGTGCTCGCGGCCCAGGCCGGCCGCCTGGACGTCGCGGGCGTGCTGTCCTCGCTCTATCCCGCCTCCACAGTCCTGCTGGCGTGCCTCTTGCTCGGAGAGCGTCTCACGCGGCGGCAGACGACGGGCGCGCTCGCCACCCTGGCGGCGATCGCCTGCGTGTCCTGGTAGGAGGGCGAGGAGGGCCGTGACTCCCGGCATGGTGGTCGCCCTGGTCGGCGCGCCGTACGACGGTGCCGCCACGCTTGGCTGGCCGGGCGCGCGCTACGCGCCGGACGAGGTGCGGCGACACCTCTCCTGGATGCGGATGCGCGTCCAGGACGGCCGCATCTACTGGGTGGATCAGGACCGCGTCGTCCCCTGGCGGCCGGAGCAGCTGGTGGACACCGGCGACGCGGCGGTCGTGCCCCACGACCTCGCGGCGACCCTCGCCGCCGTCAGGGCCAAGACCGCCGAGGAGGCCGGAGCCGGCCGCATTCCCGCGGTGGTGGGCGGGGACGACTCGATCCTGTTCCCGGCGGTGGCGGGCGTGCACGACGCGGTGCCGGGCAGCCTCGGCATCGTGCACCTGGACGCACACCTGGACCTCCTCGACGAGTCGCCCGCCCAGGGGCGCTTCAGCCAGTCGAGCGGCATGCGCCGCGCGCTCGAGCTCCCGCGGGTTCGCGCGCGGCACTCGGTGCAGGTCGGGACTCGGAGCTTCAACTTCCCGAGCTCGAAGCGCTTCATCGACGAGGTGGGTCTGACGGAGCTCCCGGCGACTGTGGTGGCGCGGCGCGGCGTCGACTGGACCCTCGGGCAGATCCGAGAGGTTCTCGCGGGCGCGGATCACATCTTCCTGAGCGTGGACCTCGACGTCCTCGACCCTGCCCACGCGCCCGGCGTCGGCTGGCACGAGCCGGGCGGGCTGACGAGCCGGGAGCTCCTCGACCTGGTGGTCGCGCTGGCGCCCTCCGTGCGGGGCTTCGCGCTGAACGAGCTCAACCCCATGACGGACGCGCGGGCGCAGTCGAGCATCCTGGCCGCCAACATCGTCTTCCAGTTCGCCGTCGCCGCCGCCCAGCGGCCCGGCTAATTTAGCCCTGCAGTCGGGCCTCCACCGCGTCCAGCCGGGTCTGAAGGTCCGCGATCTGTCGCCGGAGCTGGTCGACGCTCTGCCCGAGCGCCTCGCGCTGGGCACGCTCGCTGCCGACGAGAGTCTCGATCCGGCGGAGCGTCTGGACGATCGCGAAGTACTCGGCCTCGAGGCGTTCGAGCCGCCGATAGAGCTCGTCGAAATGGGTGAGAATCTCCCGGAACTGCTCTTCCTGACGTACGGCGAGGCTGTCGATCCTGCGATCCGTCTCCGTGAACCGGCGGTCGATTTCGGCGAACCGCGCGCTGAGGAAGTCGACCAGTTGCTGGTACTCGCTACCCGTCATCGAGCCTCTCCAGCTTGAGTGGAGGTCATCACCATACCATGCCCGCGACCGCCAGGTGCAAGGCGAGGACCAGGCGGCTCGACGGCGAGAAATCGCTCACTTGCTGCAAATCGTCACGGAGGAGAGCCTGCCATCCGGACTGGCGCGTCTACCCCGTGTCTCCGGATGGAGACGGGTCTCGCTCCGGCCATTCCTGTTCCGGTCAGCTCACCATCTGGTAGGCGCGCTCGATGTTGGCGAGGACGAG
>DATBGA010000054.1:0-27183 GCA_036558225.1 Candidatus Methylomirabilota bacterium
CGCCCCAGAGCGCGGGTGCGCTGCTGGACGCCTTGCTGGGGGAAGACCGGGCCCTCGGGCCGCTCAAGCACCGGCTGATCGAGCGGACCGAGGGCAATCCCTTCTTCCTGGAGGAGAGCGTCCGGACGCTCGTGGAGACGCAAGTGCTGGTCGGCGAGCGTGGGGCCTATCGGCTCGCGAAGGCGGGGGACACGTGGCAGATCCCGGCAACGGCGCAGGCGATCGTGGCGGCGCGCATCGACCGGCTCGCACCCGAACACAAACGCCTGCTCCAGGCGGCCTCGGTCGTCGGGAAGGACGTCCCGTTCGCGCTCCTCCACGCCATCGCGGAGCTGCAGGAGGATGGCCTTCGCCGGGGGCTCGGCCACCTCCAGGCGGCCGAATTTCTGTACGAGACGAGCCTGTTTCCGGACCTCGAGTACACCTTCAAGCATGCGCTGACCCACGAGGTCGCGTACGTGAGCCTCCTCCAGGACCGCCGGCGCACGCTCCACGCCCAGATCGTCGAGGCCCTCGAGACGCTGCACGCCGAGCGCCTGACGGAGCACATCGAACGGCTGGCTCACCATGCGTTCCGGGGGGAGCTCTGGGACAAGGCGCTCGCCTACCTCCGGCAGGCCGGGGTGAAGGCCTTCGGCCGGTCGGCCAACCGCGAGGCGGTCGTCGCCTACGAGCAGGCCTTGGCGGTGCTGGCCCATCTTCCCGAGACTCGCGAGACGATGGAGCAAGGAGTCGACGTTCGCCTCGCGCTCCGAAACGCGCTCTGGCCCCTCGGTCGCTTCGAGGCCGGCTTCGGGCATCTCCAGGAGGCCGAGCGTCTGGCCACCGCGCTCGACGATCAGCGGCGCCTGGCCTGGATCGCTGCCTACCTGAGTGAGCACACGCGGCAGACCGGGCACGCGGCGGACGCGCCCCCGTTCGCCGAGCGAGCCTTGGCGATCGCCCGCGGACTCGCCGACCTGCAGCTTGCCGTCGCCGCGAACTACTACCTGGGCACGGCCTACTTCGTGGCCGGTGACTATCGACGGGTCGACGAGCACTTCTCCAGGATCCTCGAGTTGCTCGCGGGCGATCGATTCCGCGAGCGCTGTGGTCTCGCGGGATTCCCGGTCGTGATGTCTCGCTTCTTCTGGGCGTTCGCCCTCGCCGAGCGCGGTGAGTTCGACCGAGGGCTGGTCGAAGCAGAGGAGGCGGTCCGCCTCGCCGAGGTCATCGATCATCCGTACAGTCTGATCAACGCATTGCGCGGGCTGAGCCGAATTCACAGGGGAAGAGGCAGTTTCGATCACGCGATCCGCCTGGCCGAGCGCGGCCTCGCGCTGTCCCGCGAGCGGCATCTCCCTCAACTGCTGCCGGACATCTCAGACGAATTGGGCAACGCGTACACTCAGTCCGGTCGGACTGTCGAGGGCCTCGCGGTGCTCGAGGAAGCCCTGGCGGCCATGGAAGCCATGGGAATGGTCCAGTGGCGAACGCCCTTGCTGGCACACCTGGGCGAGGCGTACCTGCTCGCGAGCCGGCAGGAGGATGCGCTCGCGCAGGCGGAACGCTGCCGCGCCCTGGCCCGTGAGCGCGGCCACCGCGGCTCTGAGGCCTGGGCTCTCCGCCTGCTCGGTGAGATCGCGTCGCATGCTGAACGCCCGGACGTCGTGGCGGCCGAGGTGCGCTACGGTGCGGCTTTGACACTGGCCTCCGAGCTCGGCATGCACCCGCTGGTTGCCCACTGCCATCTCGGGCTCGGCAAGCTCCACGTGCGCGCCGGCGACCTCACCAAGGGCCGGCAGCGCCTCCACGACGCGGCGGCGATGTACCGCTCAATGGGCATGCTGTCCTTCCTGAAGGAAGCGGAGAGCGAGATACAGGGCCTCGATTGAGAAACAGCACCGTTACCGCGTCGGTGCTCATCGTATCGCTCCTGCTTACCGGGCGCGCGGGCGCCGGCGACCGGGTCATCACCGTGACGACCCGCCCGAACGTCACCGAGGCCGTCGTGGTCGTGCGGCCTCCCGGGAAGCCGGATGCCATCGTCGTAGTCCTCGTCGGAGGGTCGGGAAAGCTCGACCTTACCCCCCGGGGGCTCCCGCGAGACGCGCCCGGTCTGTTCGTGCCTCGGCGGGAGCAGCTCGCTGGCCGCGGCTTCGTGGTGGCGTTTCCCGACGCGCCGTCCGACCGGCTCGGGCAGGGATTGCTGGGCTTCCGAACGACCCGGGAGCACTCCGCCGACATCGGTGCGGTCATCGCGCGGCTTCGACACGATGATCCGGCGCCGGTGTGGCTCGTGGGGATCAGCATGGGAACGGTCTCGGCCGCGAGTGTCGCGGCCCGACTTGGAACGGACGGTCCCGACGGCCTGGTACTGATCTCGAGCGTGACCCGCACTCATCCCTACATGCGCGAATCACTGCGCGACGTTTCGCTGGAGACCATCCAGGCGCCGACGCTCGTTATCCACCACCACGACGACCCGTGCGAGACCACGTCGTACGCGGACGCCGTCGGCTTGCCGGGCCGGCTGACCAGGGCGGCGCGCGTGGAGCTCGTGGCGCTGGCGGGTGGCCCGCCCCGCAGCGGGCTCGCGTGTGGACCGGAGTCCCCTCACGCGTTCTTCGGCATCGAGGACACGCTGATCGACCGCCTCGCGTCCTGGATCAAGCGCGCGCCGGTGCGCTGACCCGCAACGGCGCGCGCCGCGGCGGGCGCCGTGGTCCCGCGAGACAAACGGGCCCTTCCGGATCGTGATCCCACGTTATACTTTGACCGCTCGAGCAGCGCCAGGGCCGCCGGCCGGGCGGCTTCGCAGGTGGACTGCTCCAGCGGGTCTCGAGAAACGTGCGAAGGCTGCGGTTGACGCGGTTCCCGCCCCGCTCATCCCGCGCTGAGGACGCGCCCTGACATGACGACGCAGTTCCGACGGCTGTTCAGCCCGGTGAAGCTCGGGCGCCGCGAGGCGAAGAACCGCATCGTCTCCACGCCCCACGGCGCGGCATTCGGCGAGAAGGGCGGCATCACCGATCGCTACATCCGCTACCACGAGGAGAAGGCCAAGGGCGGCTGCGGCGTCGTGATGATGTTCGGCTCGTCCAGTATCCACCCGACATCGGTGAACGACTGGGGCGAGGTGAACAATTGGGACGACAGCATCATCCCCCAGTTCCGCCAGATGAGCGACGCGATCCACCGCCACGGCGCGCTCTGCCTCTCGCAGATCTCCCACCGCGGCCGCCGCGGCCACTCCTGGTACTCGGGCGTGCCCCTCTGGGCGCCCTCGGACACCCGCGAGGAGCGCCACCGCGAGTGGCCGCACGTGATGACGAAGCGTGAGATCCGAGAGGTGATCGACGCCTGGGCCGCCGCCGCGGTCCGCCTCCAGAAAGGCGGCTACGACGGCTGCGACATTCCAACGTACGGCGGGCACCTCCTCGAGAACTTCCTCTCGCCGCTCACCAACAGGCGCACCGACGAGTACGGCGGGTCCCTCGAGAACCGCGCGCGTCTCACGTGCGAGGTGCTGCGGGCGGTCCGGGACGCGGTCGGTCCGGACTTCATCATCGGGATCCGCCACAGCGGCGACCACTACGTGCCGGGCGGCCTGAGCCGAGAGGACCTGCTTCAGATCGCCCGGCACGTCGACGCCCTGGGCATCGCCGACTACTGGATGGTGAGCGGTTCGAACACGGAGACCCTCAAGTACGAAGCGATGGTCACGCCGTCCCTCTATCACCCGCACGGCCTCTTCAACGAGCTCGCCGCGCTCACCCGGTCGGCCGTCCGAGTCCCGGTGATCGTGGCGGGCCGTGTCTCGACGGTGGAGCAGGCGGAGGCGGCGCTCGCCGCCGGCGTGTGTGATCTCGTCGGCATGACCCGGGCGCTGATCGCCGACCCCGAGCTCCCCCGCAAGAGCCTCGAGGGGCGGATCGAGGACATCCGCGTCTGCGTGGGCGCCAGCGAGGGTTGCATCGGGCGCCTCCGCCAGGGCAAGGCGATCGGCTGCGTCCAGAATCCGGTGATCGGGCGCGAAGCCGAGCTCGGCGAGATCCGGCCCGCGGCGCGGGCCAAGCGGGTCGTCGTGGTTGGCGGTGGCGCGGCGGGCCTGGAGGCCGCGCGGGTGGCGGCGATCCGCGGCCATCGCGTGACGCTCTTCGAGGCGAGCCCGGACCTCGGCGGCCAGATCCTCGCGGCGGCGCGGGCCCCGAAGCGGCAAGACTACGCGGTCATCGCGTCATGGCTCGCGGCCCAGGTCAGGAAGGTCGGGGCGGACGTGCGCGTGAACTCGCCGGTAACCGCCCGGGAGGTGCTGGCCCAGGCGCCGGACGCGGTCATCGTCGCGACTGGCGCCACCGCGCGCATCCCCGACCTGCCTGGCATCGACCTGCCGCACGTCACGACAACGGTCGACGTGCTGCTGGGCCGCGTGACGCCGAGCCGGCGCGTCGTCGTGGTGGATGAGGACGGCCACTACGCGGCGCCGACGACGGCCGACCTCCTGGCCGGAAAGGGCTGCCAGGTGACGCTGATCTCGAAGTACTTCATGGTCGGCGAGGACATCGACGAGGGAATTCGCTCCGACCTCTACGCCCGCCTCTTCGGCCAGGGCGTGGTGCTGCAACCCTTGACGGCGGCGAGGGCGATCGTGCCGGGCGGCCTCCGCACGCGCCACACGTTCTCGGGGGCCGAGGCGACCCTCGACGCCGACACCGTCGTCCTCTCCTTTGGGGGCAAGGCCAACGACAGCCTGTACCACGAGCTCGACGGGCACGTGCCCGAGCTCCGGCTCGTCGGCGACGCCGTCTCACCCCGCCGCATCCACGACGCCCTGCTCGACGGCACCCGCGCCGCCCGGGCGCTCTGATCGGAGCCGACGCGGTGAGCAACGCTCGTCCTGGAAGGGCAGCGCTCCTCCTCCTCCCCGCTCGGGGCAAGAGGGAGACGCCACAGGCCGCCACAGGCCGAAGGCCGTCCAATCAAGGCCGTCAGACAGACGTGGGGGGTGCTAGATGACCCCGCGAACGGCCAGCGTCGTCGTCATCGGGGGAGGCGCGGTCGGCTGCAGCATCGCGTATCACCTTGCGCGGCGCGGGGTGCGCGACGTGGTCTTGCTGGAGCGCGAGGGGGTCGGGAGCGGCACGACCAGCAAGGCCGCCGGCGGGATCCGGGCCCAGTTCGGCACCGAGGCCGAGATCCGCTTCTCGCTCGAGGGCCAGCGGGTGCTGGAATCCTTCAAGGAGGAGTTCGGGAGCGACCCCGGATTCCAACGGATCGGCTACCTCTTCCTGATCTCGAGCCCCGAGGAGCTCGCCGCCTTCGAGACGCGCATCGCGCTCCAGCGCCGCCTCGGCGTCGACGTGCGCGTGATCGCGCCCAGGGAGGCCCAGGCGATCGTCCCGGCGCTTCGCGTCGACGACCTCGTCGCCGGCGTGTGGGGCCCGCGAGACGGCGTCGCGGGGCCGGCCGAGGTGACCGCGGGCTTCGCCCGGCGTGCCCGCGAGCTCGGCGCGCGCATCTTCGAGGGCGTGGAGACCACGGGGCTCGCGCTCGAGGCCGGTCGCGTCCGCGGCGTGACGACCTCCAACGGGGCGATCGCCGCGCCGGTGGTCGTGAACGCCGCGGGCCCGGCGGCGGCCCGGGTCGGCCGCTTCGCCGAGCTCACCCTGCCCGTGTACCCGCGGCGCCGCCACATCTTCTACACGGAGCCGTTCCCGGAGATCTCGGGGCCCGTGCCCATCACGACCGACACCCGGAGCGGCTTCTACTTCCGCAAGGAGATGCAGCAGCTCCTCCTGAGTCCCGGGGACGTCACGGACACCGGCGAGGACCTGGTCGCGCCGGTCGACTGGGCCATGGTGGAGGAGGCCGTGACCAAGGCGGTCCATCGGGTCCCCGCGGTCGAGCGAGCGCGGATCGCCGGCGGGTGGGCGGGGCTTCGCCCCCTCACGCCCGACGACCACGCGATCATCGGTTGGGCGCCAGGCGTCGAGGGCTTCTTCCTGGCCGTGGGCTGGGGCGGGCATGGATTCCAGCACTCGCCCGCCACCGGCCGCGTCGTCGCCGAGTGGATCGTCGACGGCCGACCGTCCATGGACCTGTCGCTCTTCGACCCCGCTCGCTTCGACGGCCGGACGCCATCGCTTCCCGGCGAGGGGCCCGATCCGAGCAGACCCGACGCGGAGTGACGGCGATGAACCCACGCCACCCGAGGGAGCGTGCCCGATGCCCCTGAAGATCGTGGTCCCCGACGACTTCCCCGCCGCCCTCACCGGCTCCGCCGCCGAGCCACGCCTGCGCGCGCTCGGCGACGTCGCCGTCCACACCGAGCGGGGGGCGGACCAGGAGGCGGAGCTGATCCGCCGGATCGGCGACGCGGAGGTCGTCATCAACATCCGCGCGCACGCGCGCTTCACCGACCGTGTCCTGGCCGGGTGCCCGCGCCTCCGCCTGATCTCCATCTGGGGGACCGGGACGGACAACGTCGACCTCGCGGCCTGCCGGGCGCGCGGCGTCGCGGTGACCAACACCCCCGGCGTGAATGCCCACGCCGTGGCCGAGCACACCGTCGCGCTCATGCTCGCCATCACCCGCCGCATCGCCGCGATGGACCGCGACGCGCGGGCCGGCCAGTGGCCGCGCGGAATGCTCGTCCAGCTGGAGGGCCACACGGTCGGGCTGGTCGGGCTCGGGGCGATCGGCGCCCGGGTCGCGGAGCTGCTCGCGCCGTTCGGCGTCCGCCTCCTGGCTGCGACCTACGGCCCCGACGCCGGGCGGGCCGCCGCCCTCGGCGCCCGGCACGTCCCCGTCGAGACGCTCCTCCGCGAGTCGGACATCGTCAGCCTCCACCTGCGTCTGAGCGCCGACACGCAGGGCTATCTCGGACGAGACCGTCTGGCCCTCATGAAGCCGACCGCGTTCCTCGTCAACACCGCCCGCGGCGCCATCGTCGACAAAGCGGCGCTGATCGACGCGCTGCGCGCCGGGCGCATCGCGGGCGCCGCCCTCGACGTCTTCCACGAGGAGCCGATCCCCCAGGGGGACCCGATCCTCGGCCTCCCGAACGTCGTGCTGACGCCCCACAACGGCGGACAGACGCGCGAGGTGATCGACGCCGGGCTCCTGCGCGCCGTCGAGAACGTCGAGCACTTCCTCGCGGGCCGGCCGCGGGACGTCGTCGTCCCGCCCCATCACTGATGGCGGCCCCAGTGGCGCGCGCGGCCTCGCCCGAGCTACCATCGGGAGCCGAGACGTGGAGGTTCCGATGACCGGCCGACTGGAGCACGATCGCGAGCCGAGCGGTCAACACGGGCGCCACCACGCTCACGGACCCGGCGCACGATCGACCGACGACCCGTCGCATCCCCACAACGCGCCGCTGTCGGACGTCCAGCTCCGCGTGAAGGCGCTCGAGTCGCTGCTCACCGAGAAGGGCCTGGTCGACCCGGCGGCGCTCGACGAGCTGATCGACACCTACGAGACGAAGGTGGGCCCCCGGAACGGCGCCCGGGTGGTGGCGAAGGCCTGGGTCGACCCCGAATTCAGGCGGCGGCTCCTCGCCGACGGGACGGCCACGCTCGCCGACCTCGGCTACATCGGCCGGCAGGGCGAGGACATGGTCGTTCTCGAGAACACGCCGAAGGTCCATAACCTCGTCGTGTGCACGCTCTGCTCCTGCTATCCCTGGCCGGTCCTCGGCCTCCCGCCCGTCTGGTACAAGTCGGCGCCGTACCGGTCCCGGGCGGTCCTGGATCCTCGCGGCGTGCTGCGCGAGGTCGGAGTCTCGCTGCCCGACGACGTGGAGGTTCGCGTCTGGGACTCGACGGCCGAGCTCCGCTACCTCGTGCTGCCCGAGCGCCCGCCGGGCACCGAGAAGCTGACCGAGGACGAGCTGGCGGCCCTCGTGACTCGCGACGCGATGATCGGCGTCGCGCGGGTCACGGCGCCCGGGGTCCATCGATGAACGGCGCCCACGACCTGGGGGGCATGCACGGCTTCGGCCCGGTCGCCCTCGAGCCGGACGAGCCAGTCTTCCACGCCGAGTGGGAGCGGCGGACCTTCGCGCTGAGGCTCGCGATGGGCGCGTGGGGTCGATGGAACATCGACATGTCCCGGTTCGCGCGCGAGCACATGCCTCCGGGCGAGTACCTGACCACCAGCTACTACGAGCACTGGCTGTGGGGGCTGGAGTGGCAGCTCGAGCATCACGGGTTCCTCGCCCAGGCCGACCTCGACCGGCGCGTCCGCGAGGGCGTCGATCGCACTCCGTCGACGGCTGCCGAGCCGCAGGCAGGAGCGCTCCGGCCGGACGGCGTCGCTCGGCTCCTCCGAAACCGCCGCGGAGCGCGCCTCGACGATCCGGTACCGCCCCTGTTCAAGGCCGGCGACGCGGTCGTCGCGCGAAACATGAGCCCCGCCGGCCACACCCGGATCCCGCGCTACGTGCGCGGCCGGCGCGGCGTGATCGACCGGGACCACGGCGTCTTCATCTTCCCCGACACCCACGCGGCAGGGCTCGGCCAGAAGCCGCAGCACGTCTACAGCGTGCGCTTCGCCGCGCGGGAGCTCTGGGGGCCGGACGGGCACGCGAGGGACGCCGTCTACGTGGATCTCTGGGACGACTACCTCGCCCCCGCCTGACCGCGCCGGCTGTCCCTCGGGCGCAGCACACGGACCACTGGAGCGTGTGACAAGCCCAGCGGATCGAGTCGGCCTCGCCCGGCGTCGTCGAAGAGGTTCTGGTCAAGATCCTCACGTTGCTGGAAGGTTCGGCTCCCGAGGGCGAGTCGCGCTACGATGGTTTCCTCGGAGGGACGCATGGCCAGTGATCGAGCGCCGGACCTCCCGGCGCTGCCGCGCGACGAGGCGGGCGCGCCGGTGTTCCAGGCGCCCTGGGAGGCGCAGGCCTTCGCGATGGCGGTGCGCCTCCACGAGGCCGGGCACTTCACGTGGGCCGAGTGGGCAGAGCGGCTCGCCCAGGCGATCAAGCGCGCGCAGGCGGCCGGCGATCCGGACCGGGGCGACACCTACTATCACCACTGGCTCGCGGCGCTCGAGGGCCTGGTCGCCGAGAAGGGACTGATCGCAGCCGCCGAGCTCCAGCGCCGGAAGGCCGAGTGGGACGCGGCCGCGCGCGCCACGCCGCACGGGCAGCCCATCGAGCTCCATCGGAGCCGGGAGGCGGGACGCTGATCACGGGCCTCCGCGCTCACGCCCTCCCGCTCGCCGCGGCGGCCCTGGCGCTCGCCTGCCTCTCCGGATTCGGTCTCGACGCCCGCGCCGACGACGGGCCCACCGCGAACGATCTCCGCGCCGCGATCGAATCGGGGACCGCCCTCCAGGTGGACCGCCAGCTGCTCCGGACCGGGGTCCTCCGGGAGTTCTACGGCTCGATCGCCTTCGAGCCGGTATGGGGACCCGATCCCGGCGGCGTCGCCCGCACCGCGCTCGCCCTCGAAGCCCTCCAGGGCGCCCGGGACCACGGCCTCGTGCCGGCGCACTACGGACTCGCCGCGCTCAGGCCCCGCGCGGAGCCGCCGACGCTGGCGGCAGCCGTCCAGCGCGAGCTCCTGCTGACCGACTCGCTGCTGCGCTACGCGGTGGACCTCCGGGCCGGCCGGCTCCGGCCCGCGGCCGTCCAGCCCGACTGGGGAATCGCTCCGCCCGACCGCGAGGACCCCATCCGCGAGCTCGTGGAGGCGGTCGAGTCCGGCTCGCTGGCCGCGTGGCTCGACGCGCTGCCGCCGCCCCACCCGGGCTACGCGCGGCTGGTGGCGGCCCTCCGGGCGCTCCGCGCGGCGGCTGACCGACGCGCCGGCGCGCGCCCCGGCGCCGCCGATCCGCGCATCCGCCAGCTCGCCGTCAACCTGGAGCGCTGGCGGTGGCTCCCCCGGCGCCTGGAGTCCCGCCACCTCGTCGTCAACGCGGCGGACGCGACGCTTGTCCTCGTCGAGGACGGGCGGGTGCGCCTCGCCTCGCGCGTGGTCGTCGGCGATGAGCTCCATCCCACCCCAGTCGTGCGCTCCGAGCTCAGCGCCATCGTGTACAACCCGCCGTGGACGGTGCCGACCAGCATCGCCCTCGACGAGTTCCTGCCGAAGCTCCGCGCGAACCCCCGGTTCCTCGCCGACAACGACATCGTCATCCTCGACCGGCGCGACGACCCTTACGGGCTCGCGGTCGACTGGGCGGCGGTGCCCGCGGAGCGGTTCCCGTTCCGCTTCCAGCAGCGCCCCGGCGGCGGGAACCCGCTGGGCCGGATGCGCTTCGCCACGCCGAACCGCTTCGACGTCTACCTCCACGACACGCCGCTGCCGGAGCTCTTCCTGCGCGAGGACCGGGCCCTGAGCCACGGCTGCGTTCGGGTGGAGCAGGCGCGTCAGCTGGCCGCGCTCGTCCTGGCGGGCCAGACGGCCGGCCGGCCCGAGGCGCTCGAGCGCGCCCTGTCGGCCACGGCCACGACCGTCGTCCCCGTCGCGCGCTCCTTGCCCGTGTACTTCCTCTACTGGACCGCGTTCGTCGACGACGAGGGCCGGCTCCAGCTCCGGGACGACCCCTACGACCGCGACCCGCGCGTGGCCGCCGCCCTCGCCCGCTCGTCGGTGCCGGTCGCACGCTCCGGGGGCCCTGTCCACACCTCCGCTCCCGGGCCGGCCGCGGGAGCCGGGCTCCGTCGGTGATGCGCGGCGCGCATCCGGACCGCCGAGCCGTCCTGCGGCTCGCCGCGCTAGCGGCGACCCTGCCCTGGGCGCGCCGCGGGTCAGCCCAGGCCGGAACCGACGCGGCGCCGCACGCGCTCGCCTTCCGGAACCTCCACACGGGCGAGACGGTCGACGTCGTCTACCGGGCGGACGGCCAGGTCGATCTCGGGGCGCTCCGTGAGATCGACTGGGTGCTGCGCGACTTCCGCACCGGCGAGGCACGGCCGATGGATCGGCGCCTCCTCGACCTCCTGTGGCGCCTCCGGACCGCGCTCGACACGACCGAGCCCTACGAGGTGATCTCCGGCTACCGGGCTCCCGCGACCAACGCGATGCTGGCCCGCGAGAGCCGCGGAGTCTCCCGCGTGAGCCTCCACATGAAGGCCATGGCGATCGACGTGCGCGTGCCGGACCGCCCCCTCGCGACGGTGCGCGACGCCGCGCTGGCCCTGCGGCTGGGCGGCGTCGGGTACTACCCCGCCTCCGACTTCGTCCACGTCGACGTCGGCCGCGTCCGCTTCTGGTGAGACGGCGCGAATCGACCGGACGGATCGGGGCCGATCGGCCCTCTACAGGGACCACCCGGGAACCGGTAGGATAGGCGCGTGTACGTCCCGAAGCACTTCGACGCGCCCGACGTGGCCTGGTGCCATGGCCTCATCCGGCGCGAGCCGTTCGCCATGCTGGTGGGGGTCGATCAGGCCGGCGCCCCTTTCGCCACCCACCTCCCCGTCCTGCTCGACGAGGCGCCGGCGCCGCTCGGCACGCTCCTCGGGCACGTCGCCCGGCCGAATCCCCAGTGGCAGCTCTTTCACCCGGAGCGGCCGGCGCTCGTCGTGTTCGCGGGGGCGCACGCCTACGTCTCCCCGTCGCTGTACGCCCAGCACCCGAGCGTGCCGACGTGGAACTACGTCGCCGTCCACGCCTACGGCGTCCCGCGGGTGATCGACGATCCCGGGCAGGTCCGTGCGCTCCTCGATCGCCTGGTGCGCACCTTCGAGGACGGCCGAGCGACCCCCTGGCGCATGGACAGCCTGTCGGACTCCTATCTCACTGGCATGATGCGCGGGATCGTCGCCTTCGAGATCCCGATCGACAGGCTCGAGGGCAAGGCCAAGCTCAGCCAGAACCGTCCCCCCGGGGACCAGGCCCGCGTCCGCGCCGCGCTCGCGGCCGAACCCGACCCGCTGGGCCGGGCGGTCGCCGAGCTGATGGCGGAGCGCGACCCGCGCTGAGCCGCCGGGAAGTCCAGGCCTGACCCGCGCGTTCCTCCTCACCCCGACCTACCGCGTCGTCGACGGGCGCGTGGAGGTGCACCTCCACGCCGTCCTCGAGAGCGGCGAGGCCGCGCTCGTCGTGGACGACCGCTTCCCGCCCTACTTCTTCATCCGGGCCGCCGACCTGGACGCGCTCCGACAGGCGGCACCGGCGGCGCGAATGGCCGAGACCGCGCTCCTGACGTTCGCGGACGAGCCCGTGCTCCGGGTGGAGGTCGGCCTGCCCGGGGACGTCCCTCCCCTCCGGGCGCGTCTCGCCGAAGTCAGCGTCGAGTGCTTCGAGGCCGACGTGCGCTTCGCGTACCGCTACCTGATCGACCACCGGATCCGCGGCTCGTTCTCGATCGACGGGTCGTTCGAGCGGCGCCCCGGAGTGGGGCGCGTCTACCGGAACCCGCGCCTCCAGCCCGCCGACTTCGCGCCGCGGCTCCGGGTCCTGTCGTTCGACATCGAGACCAGCCTCGACGGGCGGTGGCTCTACTCGATCGCGGCGGCGGGCCACGGCGGCGACCGGGTCTGGATGGTCCGCCCCGGCGAGACCGGGCCGCTGCCCGGCCTTCCCGAGCACGCGATCGGAGAGCTGGTGCCGAACGAGCGGGCCTGCCTCGAGGGCTTTCTCGGCCACCTCCGCGCGGCCGACCCGGACGTCCTGACGGGCTGGAACGTCGGCGACTTCGACGTGCCGGTCCTCCAGCGCGTCGCGCGACGCACGCGCCTCCGCCTTGCCCTCGGCCGCACGGACGAGGAAGCCGAGGTCCGGCGCGACCTCGGCTTCACGCGCGACCCCAGGGTGATCCTCTCCGGCCGGCAGGTGCTGGACGGCCTCGCGCTGCTCCGGAGCGCCTTCGTCAAGCTCGACGACTACCGGCTCGACACCGCGGCCCAGGCCATCCTCGGCAAGGGCAAGCTCTTCCACGCCGAGCACCGGGGCCAGGAGATCGAGGCGGCGTGGCACGACGACCCCGCCCGGCTCGCCGCCTACAACCTGAACGACGCGCGGCTGGTGGTCGAGATCCTCGAGCGCACGGGGCTCGTGGAGCTGACAGTGCGGCGGAGCCTCCTCACCGGGATGCAGATCGACCGGGTCGGCGCCCAGATCGCCGCGGTGGATTCCCTCTACCTGGGCGAGCTCCGAGCGCGCCGGCGCGTGGCGCCGTCGGTCCACATCGAGGACGCGCAGGGAACAGTCATCTCCGGGGGCCTCGTCCTCGACTCCGTCGCGGGCCTCTACCGGAACATCCTCGTCTTCGACTTCAAGAGCCTCTACCCGAGCCTCATCCGCACCTTCAACATCGATCCCCTGACGCACGTCATTCCGGCGCGCGAGACGCCGGGTCTGCCGCTGGTTTCTACCCCGAGCGGCGCCAGGTTCCGCGCCGACGCTCCCGGGATCCTGCCGGACCTGGTCGCCCGACTCTGGGAGGAGCGCGCCCAGGCCAGGAAGCAAGGCGACGCGGTCGGCGCCCAGGCGACCAAGATCCTCATGAACTCCCTCTTCGGCGTCCTCGGCGCCTCGGCCTGCCGGCTCTTCTCGCCGGCGGTCGCCAACGCGATCACCATCGCGGGCCAGCACGTGATCCGGGTCGCCGCCGCGGCCGTCGAGCAGGCCGGCCACCGCGTCATCTACGGTGACACGGACTCGCTGTTCGTGGACGCCGGCGAGCCCGATCCGAGAGCGGCGGCCAAGCGGGCCGAGGGCTTGCGCGAGACCATCGGCGCCCACGTCGCGGAGAGGCTCCGGGCCGAGTTCGGCGTCCGGAGCTGGCTCGAGCTCGAGTTCGAGAAGGTCTACGCCCGCTTCTGGATGCCGGAGGTCCGCGGCGGCGCCACGGGCAGCAAGAAGCGCTATGCGGGGCTGGTCGTCGGCCCCGACGGCGAGACGCTCGAGCTGGTGGGGCTGGAGGCCGTACGGCGGGACTGGAGCGCGGTCGCCCGTCGGTTCCAGCGGGAGCTCCTCCGGCTCGCCTTTCACGACGCGCCCGTCGAGCCGTTCATCCGCGACTTCGTGGCCGAGCTGCGGGGCGGCCGCTTCGATGACCAGCTCGCCTACCGGAAGGCGATCCGGAAGCCGCTCGAGTCCTACACGAAGACGACGCCGCCGCACGTCAAGGCGGCGCGGAAGCAGGCCGCCGGGCCGGGTCGCATCGTGACGTACGTCGTGACCACGGCCGGGCCCGAGGCCGCCGGCGAGACCACGGCCCCGCCCGATTACGATCACTACGTCACCCAGCAGCTCCGTCCGATCGCCGACGCTCTGCTCCACTTCCTGGGAGCCCCCGACTTCGACACGATCGCCGGGATTCACCGGCCCGAGGGGCGCCAGCTGGGGCTCTTCGACGAGGGAGACCTCGCATGACGACGCCGCGCCGCATCCTGATCCACGCCGGCCACGTGATCGCCTTCGACGGGCACGGCCACCGTCTCCTCCCCGACGGCGCCGTCGTCCTCGAGGGCGACCGCATCGTCCACGTGGGCCCCCGCGCGGCGGGCGGCTTCGACGCGCGGGCCGACGAGACCATCGATGCCCGCGACCGCGTACTCACGCCGGGCCTGATCTCCACCCACGCGCACATCGCGGGCTCGCCCCTCGACCGCTCGTTCATCGAGGACACCGGGCGGCCCCAGTTCTACTACTCCGGGCTCTTCGAGACCCTGCCCGTGCGCGACGGCGCCCAGGACGAGGCCGCGAGCCGGGCCTGCGTCGACTTCTCGATGGCCGAGCTCCTCCGGGGCGGCGTGACGACCGTGCTCGAGATCGGCCAGCTCGGCGAGCACGTCGCCGAGCGCGCTGGGCACTTCGGGCTCCGCGTCTACGTCGGGCTCTCGTTCCGGTCGGGACGGTGGCTCACGAAGGACGGCCGGCGCGTCCACTGGGAGTGGGACGAGGAGCGTGGCCGCCAGGGCCTCGCCCGGGCGCAGGCCTTCCACGACCGCTTCGACGGCGCCCACGGCGGTCTCGTGCGCGCCTGCTTCGCCCCGGCCCAGGTCGACACGTGCACGCCGAAGCTCCTCACCGAGGCCAAACAAGCCGCTGACGAGCGCCGCCGCCCGATCACGCTCCACGCCTCGCAGTCCGTGGTCGAGTTCAACGAGATGCTGGCGCGCCACGGCAAGACGCCCATCGCCTGGCTCAGCGAGCTGGGCTTCCTCGGCCCGAGCACGATCCTCGGGCACGCCATCATCGTCGGGGGGTCGTCCTGGGCCAACCATCCGGCCGGCGACGTCAGGATCATGGGCGACGCCGGCTGCTCCGTCGCCCACGCCGCGTGGGTCTTCGCCCGCCGCGGCGTTCCGATGGAGTCCTTCGCGCGCTATCGCGAGGCCGGCGTCAACATGTCCCTCGGGACGGACACGAATCCCCAGAGCGTCATCGAGGCCATGCGCTGGGCCGCGGTGCTCTCGAAGACGATGGAGCGGAACACCCAGGCGACCACCGCGGCTCACGTCTTCGACGCGGCGACCCTCGGCGGCGCCCGCGCCCTCGGCCGCGAGGACCTCGGCCGCATCACCCCGGGCGCCCAGGCCGACCTCGTCCTCTGGAAGGCCCGGTCCTGGGGCATGACGCCGATCCGGGACCCGGTGAAGAACCTCGTCTACAACGCGACGGCGGAGGACGTGGACCGTGTCTACGTCAACGGGCGAGTGGTGGTCGACGGCGGTCGGGTCCTCGCCGCCGACGAGCGCGCGATCCTGGACGCGCTCCAGGCCGGGGGCGAGCGCATGTGGCCTCGCATGCGCGAGTTCGACTGGGCCGGACGCGGCGCCGACGAGCTCTCGCCCCCGACCTACCCGACCTGGCGCTGATCGAGCAGGCATCGCCCCGCGGGGCTCTCGCGGAGCGCCCTAGCCGAGTGCTGCCGCCTCCTCGCCGCTCACCCGCTCGGCGGCGTCGACGCCGGTCGCGCGGCGGCCCAGGACGTCGGACTCGGCCTCCAGCCAGTCCGACAACTCGTCTCCGGACTCGGTCTCCCGCTCGAGGTAGCGATAGTAGGCCCTCAAGCGAATCTCGTCCTCGAGCGACTTCTTCGAACTCGGCGCCTGGGACCGGCCCGCGTCGCGTGTCTCATCCCTGTCCCTCGCAGCCGCGGCCATCGCCGGCGGCGATCTTCGCGCAGCCCTCACACGTCTTGCCATGGCTCCCCTTCCCGAGCCGTCGGCGCCCACTCGCCGCGAGCGCGCGGATCGCCGCGGACCCGACACCTCTCCATCATCCGAAGGCCCGGCACGCCACCACCAGTCGCTGCGCCTCCACCCGCGCGTGCTGAGCCCGGGCGCGCCCGGCCAGGAGGTCGATATCCACGCCTCCCAGGTGCCGCTTCATCGTGTCCACCGATTTGAGGGCGTCCCAGAGCGCGCCTTGCCCAGAATGCCGAGCCCCAGCGTTTCCAGCGCCTCGAGCGTGCCGAGGTCCGCGGACAGAGCCCGCCCCAGCCTGAACCGTGCCAGCTTCGCCCCGAGCCAGGCCGTGGTCTCCTTCAGGACGCAGGATCCCGGGCCCACGCGCTCCGCGAGCGCTTCCAGCGTCGTGCGATTCTCCTCGATCTCGACGAGGAGCGCCCGGGCCAGCTGACCCAGGGCCTCGCCGGGATGCTCGTCGCGCAGGGCTTCGAGGATCTCGATGGCCACGGCCGCCCCCGCCAAGTGGTCCTGGAGGTAGACCGAGAGCGACTCCTGACTCACTTCTGCGACTTGCCCATCGATGCTGGCAGGGTCCGGTGCGTTACGCGCCGATCACGGTGGTCGGATCCGGCGCCACCGACACCCGGTTCTTCCCCGAGCGCTTGGCCGAGTACATGGCCGCGTCGGCCATCCGGAACAGGCTCTCGGCGTCCGCCGCGTGGACCGGGTAGGTCGCGACACCGACGCTCGCGGTGACCCGCGAGAGATCGACGTTCTCATCCTCGAGCTGCTCGCACGCCTCGATCGCCTTGCGGATCGCCTCGGCGATCCGGTGCGCCTCCTCGGTGGCGGTGTCCGGGAGCACGATCACGAACTCGTCGCCCCCGAATCGGGCCGCGACGTCACCCGGCCGGACGAGGCGGCCGATCGTGCGCCCGATCAGCGCGATCGAGCGCGAGCCGGCGAGATGGCCGTACCGATCGACCACGGCCTTGAAGTTGTCGAGGTCGAGGATCACCAGCGACACCGGGCTCCCGCGCTCAAGGGCGTCCGCGAGGCTCCGGTGAAAGTGGCGCGTGTTGCCGAGGCCCGTGAGGTCGTCGGTGATGGACGCCTGGTAGGCCTGGCGGTAGAGGGACGCGTTCTCGATCGCGATCGCGGCATGGTCGGCGAGCGTCTGGGCGAGTGACAGCTCCGCCTCGGTGAACGTCGAATCGTCGACCTTGTTGAGGATCTGGATGACGCCCCGGAGGGTGTCCTTGCTGATCATCGGCACGCAGATCATGGTGCGCGGCGCGAGGCCGGTCTGCTCGCCGACGCCGGCGAAGTGACGCGGGTCGCTCGCCACGTCGTCGAGCCGAACCGCCTGGCGGTGCCGGGCGACCCACCCGGCGATCCCCCGGCTGATGGGCAGCCGCATCCCGTCGATCACCCCCGACTGGATCGTGCGCGAGGCCCGGAACACGAGCTCGCGGCCGGCGGGATCCAGGAGCAGCAGGGCGGCCGCCTCGCTCGGCGCCGTCGTCACCGCGCGGGCCAGCAAGGCGCGCATGGCGTCGGGATCGAGGCAGAGCGTGTCGGGGTCGCAGTCCCGCTCGATCTCCCGCGCGAGCGCCTCCAACCGCACCCGGTCCTCCTCCTCGAAGGGGCCGCCTCCGTAGCGGTTGGCGACCTCCAGGACGCCGATCACCTGGCCGACGCGGAAGAGCGGCACCGAGAGCAGGTTGCGGGTGGTGAACCGGGTGACGCGGTCGATCTCCGGGTAGAAGCGGGGGTCGCTCTGGACGTCGTTGACCACCGCGCTCTCGCCGCTGCGCGCCACCCAGCTCGCGAGGCTCCGCGACGGCGGCAGCCGGAGGCCGACAACCGCGTTCTCGCGCAGCGTCTCGGTGGCGGCGAAGACGAGCTCGTCGCGCTCGGGGTCGTGGAGCATGAGCGAGAGCGCCTCCGCCTGCGTGAGCGTCTTCAGACGGTCGAGAACGATGCGCAGGATCTCCGGGAGCTCGAGGGTCGACGTGAGCGTCCGGATCAGCTCGACGATGGTGCGAAGCTCCCGGACCTCCTGCTCGACGGGGCGTCCGACCGCGGCCGCGCTCTTGTCGCGTCGCGGCGCCGTCACCCGCGCACTCCTCGGCGGACGCGCCTCCGGCCAGGAGGCGGCTGCCCTCGCTGGACGCCTGAGCCCCTCGGCACCCTGCCCCACCGCGGCCATCCCGCGAAGGCACGGACATCCATGAATCGATAGTATGCGAATCGGCTCGGATGTACAGTCGTGACCCCGCTGGCCCTGCCTTCTCGGGGCCTTGGGAGCGCGGTCGTGCCGCATTTCGGCGTAGTCGATCGGCCCTCGGCGGCGTATGATCGGGGCCGCGCGATTCCGGTGGACCGACCGAGCGGCCCACGCCCGCGGCGAGACCTGTGTCCGCAACGACGTCGACGCGATCGCTCTCGACAGGGGGTGAGCCGTGTCCGTGTCCCTCGAACCTGATGTCCTCCACGTTTCACCCGACGGCGCATGGCGCCTGGTCGACGGGCAGCCTCGCGAGACGCTGCGCCTCGAGGTGGCCCTGAAGCGGGTCCAGCCCGGACAGACGGTGCGGCTCCTGAGCGGCGTGTACACCGAGCCGGTCGAGATCGCGAACAAGGGCGGGAGCTTCGATCGGCCCATCGTGATTCGCGGCGAGAGCGGCGTGACCTTCGACGGCCACCGCAACCTCGTGCGCCCGACCGATGGCGAGAGCGTGGACCGACGCACGTACGCGTTCGTCAAGGTTCTCGACAGCCGAGGGATCGTCCTCGAGAACTTCACGATCCAGAACGTCTGGCCGACCGCGGTGTACATCGGCGAGTCGAGCGAGATCGTCCTGCGCCGGCTCAACCTCCACGGCGGGACGTACGCCGTCTTCGCCCGCGGGAGCAAGACGCGGCGGATCGTCGCCGAGCGCTGCGCCTGGACGGGCGACACGACGATCTGGGACGAGGTGATCTGGAAGGACATCCACATGCCGCCCTACCCGCGCCGCGAGCTGGACGGGGACTTCTTCCGGAGCGTGGACATCCCCGGCGAGGTCGTGGTCCGCCACAACATGATCCAGCACGTCTTCAACGGCGTCCACATGTTCGCGAGCCCGGGCCTGGAAACGATGAACCGTGACGTGTGGGTGTACGAGAACACGTTCGCCTTCGTCCGCGACAACGTCATCGAGTCGGAGCAGTTCGCGCGCAACTGGTGGATCTTCGGCAACCGGATCTACAATGCCCACAAGTGGATCGCGTTCGAGGAGTCGAAGGGCGGCTACCGGTACGTCTTCGCGAACGTCGGCTGGTTCGACCGCCGGCCGGGTCCGCCGGGAGATCTGAACAACGGAGGCGCCGTCTTCAAGGAAACGAAGAAGCCGTTCCCCACCGAGCCGACGTACGCGTTCCACAACACCTGGTACCTGCGCAGCACGTACGTCAAGAAGGGGCGCATCCCCGGGCTCCTCCACTTCAACAACGCCGTCGTCTACGCCCGGTCGGCCGATCACCCTCCGGGCCTCGTCGACGACGACAAGCCCATGTTCGGCGGCGACTTCCTGGCCAGCTGGCAACCGGGGGACGCGACGTTCGACAACGACTACTGCCCGCATCCCCAGTACCGCCTCATGGCTCGCCTGAGCGGAGGGGCGCCCGCCGCCCACAGCGACGAGCCCCCAAGGTTCAAGGACTCCGAGGGCTACGTGTTCGCCCCCGACGGAGGGAGCCCGCTGCTCCGGGGCGGCAAGGCAAGGGCCATCCGTCTCGCGGACGGCGAGCTCTGGACGGTGCCCGCCGGGCTCCACCTGGGCGCCCTCAACGACAGCGATCGCGCCCATCCGCTCCGCGACCTCGGCTGTCCGGCAAACGGGGGCGACCCCGGCCCGTCATGGGCAACCCCGCGACCCGGCTCCCTCGTCTTCCCCCCCGAGCCGGACTTCGTTCCCGCCCCGTAAGCCGGCTGCTCCAGGAAGGCGTCAGCGGCGGTCACTACCCCCGTAGAGCCTGATGCCCGGCACGTCGCGGAAGTCTCCGGGGTTCAGCGTCCAGAGAGACGCGCCGTGGGCGAGCGCGCACGCGGCCACGCCCAAGTCGAATTCCCGCCCGCGGGGACGGGACACCGCCCGGTAGAGCTCGGCCGCCCGAGCGGCCTCGCGAGCCCCGAAGGGCACGGCGTGCTCGGCGGGGAACAGCTCCTCCTGGTCGGCGAGCTCGGTCTCCGCGCGGGGACCGCGGAGCCACTCGTTGAGAACCAGCGTGGAGATCGCGACCCGCTCTCCCCGCTCGACGACGCGCCGCAGAGCGCGCGCGGAGCGTCGGGTCCCGGCCAGCGCGTCCACGAGGACGGAGGTGTCGAGGTGTATCACCGGGCCCCGGGGGCGCCGCGCCGCGCGCCCCACCTTCGGCGGGCCGCGCGGATCTCCCGGATCTCAGCGTCAATCTCGGCCGCAGGCCGCGACGGCGGCCGGCGCATCGCACGATCGAGAGCTGCGAGCATCCGCCGGCGTTCGGCTTCGCTGAGGCGGTCCGATCGGGCGGCGTACTCGGCGATCGCTTCCCGAACGACGCGGCTCTGCGGCTTCCCGACCTTCGCCGCCGTGCGGCGGAGCTGGTCGACCGTCGCGTCGTCGAGGGTGAAGGTCACCTTGATCATGTCGACCATACTACCATATGGCTGGCGTACCGTACCCGGCGCTGGCGCCGCGACCTACGTGCGCGAGGCTCCGCGGTAGAGCCGCACCGGCAGCATGACGAGCGCGCCCAGCGCCATGAAGCCGGCCGCCAGGTGGAATGCCGCGCCGTAGCCGTAGTGCTGGACCAGCCACCCCGCGAGGACCGGCGACGGGAGCGCGATCAGCTGGGTCAGCACCGAGCTGAGCCCGGTCGCCGACGACTGCGTGCGGGTGCCGGCCACGTCGAGGATCGCCGCGCCGGTGATGTTCACCAGCGTGTAGAAGAACATTCCGATGAGCAAAACGAGCGCCCCCAGGGGCCAGCCGGGCGCGACCCGCCCCAGCAGGAGATAGAGCCCGGTCACGACTAGGAACGACGGCACGAGCACCGCCTTCCGCCCCACCCGGTCGGCCAGCACGCCCAGCACGGGCTGCGACACCGTGCCCATGCCGTGCAGCAGCGCCACGTAGACCCCGAGCTCGAACGCGTTCCGGCCGAGGCCGATCTGGATGTAGAGGGGGAAGAAGGTGAGGATGACCCCTCGCGCCATCGCCATGAGGCCGTCGGCCAGCGACACCGCCAGGAACGCCGGGTTCCTCAGGAGCGCTCGCACGCCGCCGGCAAGGCTCTGTCCCGGCGTGGGCGCCACCGCCCGGGCGAACTGCCTGGACAGGCCGAGCCACACCAGCAACGCGGCCATGATTGCCACCGGGAGCTGGACGCGCAGGAAATCGCGCCAGAAGAAGATCACGAGCAGCGCTCCGACGCCGAGGGGCGTGAGCGTGTCGAATACCGTCGCGCCCATCCCGTGGATCGACAGCGCGGTGGCGCGGCGCTCGGGAAAGCGGGCCGAGAGGGCACCCATCGCCGGCGGGTGCCACGTCGCGGTGCCGAGGCCGACGAAGGCCGCCCCGAGGACGGCGCCGAGCAGGCCGGGTGCGGTCGCGAAGCAGAAGTACCCGAGGCCCATGAAGAACAAGGCGGAGGCGAGGATCGCGGCCCGGTGCCGCGCGAAGGAGTCCGCCACGATCCCCGCCGGCAGGTTCATGGTCCCTGACGTCAGCTGGCGAGCCGACTGGAGGTAGCCGGTCTGGATGTCGCTGAGGCCGAGCCCCTGGGCGATGGACGGGAGCACGACCGCGAACATCGTCTGGAACCAGTGGATGGCGGCGTGCCCGCCGGTCACCAGCCAGAGGAACGCGAGGCGTTCCCGTCCCATGCCCCTCAACGGGGCGAGGATCGCGAGCACGCGGGCCGCCCCGTCAGTCCCTGGAGGCAGGCGCCCCGGCCTGGACCGCTTCCTGCCGGAGCGCGTGGTCGGCGAGCACGAGCGCGGTCATCGCCTCCACCATGGGCACGGCGCGCGGGAGGACGCACGGATCGTGGCGGCCGCGCGCCTGGAGCACCGTGTCCTCGTGGCGGACGTCCACCGTGTTCTGGGGCGACATGATCGTGGCAGTGGGCTTGAAGGCGACGCGGAAGTAGACGGTCTCGCCGTTCGAGATGCCGCCCTGGACGCCGCCGCTCCGGTTCGTCCGCGTCCGGACGCGGTCGCCGTCCATGTAGAACTCGTCGTTGTGCTCGCGCCCGGTCAGCTCGGTCCCGGCGAAGCCGGAGCCGATCTCGAACCCCTTGCTCGCCGGGAGGCTCAGCAGCCCCTTGGCCAGGTCGGCCTCGAGCCGATCGAAGACGGGGTCGCCCCAGCCCGGCGGGCAGCCGCGCGCGGCGCACACCACCAGGCCGCCGAGCGAGTTCCCGTCCTTCCGCGCGGCCTCGACCACCGCGATCATCCGCTCGGCGACGGCGGGGTCCGGGCACCTGATCGGCGTCCGCTCGACGTCCTCCCGCGTCACGCGGTCGACGTCGCAGTCGGCGGCGATCCGGCCGACCTTGCCCACCCAGGCGACGATCTCGACGCCCCAGCGCGCGTGGAGGAGCTTCCGCGCGACGGCGCCCGCCGCGACGCGGGCGGCCGTCTCCCGCGCGCTCGTCCGCCCTCCGCCCCGCCAGTCGCGGACCCCGTACTTCGCGTCGTAGGTGTAGTCGGCGTGGCTCGGGCGATATTTCCCCTGCATCTCCCGGTAGTCGCCCGGGCGCATGTCCTCGTTCTGGATCTCGAGCGCGATCGGCGTCCCGAGCGTCAGGCCCTCGAACACGCCGCTAAGGATCCGGACGGTGTCGGACTCCTTCCGCTGGCTGGTGAGAAGGCTCTGGCCCGGACGCCGGCGGTCGAGATCCGGCTGGATGTCGACTTCGCTCAGCGAAAGGCGCGGCGGGCAGCCGTCGATCACGGCGCCGGTGGCGGCGCCGTGCGACTCGCCCCACGTCGTCACGCGGAAGAGCTGTCCGAAGGTGTTGCCCATGATCCGCGGGATCAGGATAGACGAACCCGTGCTGACCGCCAAGGACCCTGCCGCCGGATCGCTCCGTCGGCCGCTCAGGCGGCGTGCTACGGTAACCACGTTGGAACGGATGCCGCCAGATCGCGCGCGAAGATCGCGTCTCCCACTCTTCATCGCCCGTGGAGCCCTGGGAATCCTCCTGGTCATCGGGCCCGCGGAGCTGGCCCTTCGCCTGATCGCAGTCGTGAGCCCGGAGACGCGATACCTGTCGACCGCGCGCGGAGCGGAGTCGCGGCGGCGATTCACGAGCCTCCGGGAGTATCTCGCCAGCCGGACCGTCCAGGTCGTCCCTCACCGGCAGTGGTTCAACTACTGGACCAATGCGCTCGGATTCAACGACGAGGAGTTCACCGTGCCCAAGCCGGCCGGCCGCTTCCGGATCATGGCCGTCGGCGACTCGTTCACGTTCGGCCTCGTGCCCTATCCTCAGAACGTGATGACCGTCCTCGAGGCGTCCCTCCGCACGGCCTGTCCGGGCCGCGACCTCGATCTCCTCAACTTCGGGATCGGCGGCACGAACCTCGCCGACTACCGCCGGGTCATCGAGCTCGGCTCCGCCTACGAGCCGGATCTCGTGCTGGTCAACGTCTACGCGGGAAACGACGCTCCCGATCTCTACCGCCGGACCCACGAAGGCCCGTCGCTCCACGCGTGGCTCCGGCACTCGTACCTGTGGACCTACGTCCGGAACGTGCTCGCGGTCCGCCGAAGCGTGCCGGGCGCCGGTGAACTGGTCTCGAGCGTCCAGGGGCCGGCCCTGGTCGATCCTGCCGGGAAGGAGCCCCGGGGCGGGCAGGTTGTCGATCCCGGCCGCCGGCTGCGCGATAATGATCCGGCGCTGGTCGGGCCGATCTTCGACGAGAAGGCCTTCGCCCGGCTCCTCGCGGTCGAGCTGGGGCGCTTCTACGTCCCCCGGGATGCGGGCGCGATCGAGCGGGCGTGGCAGCCCGCGCTCGAGCAGATCGAGGCGGCGCGCGCCCGCGTGGCGGCGCAGGGCGGCCGGCTGGTGATCACGCTCTACCCGTCCGTCCTGCAGGTCGACCCCCCTCTCCGCTCGGATGCGATCGATCGGCTGCGCGGTCGGGCGCGCGATGCGAGGATCACCGCCGACGCCATCGATCCCCGACTGCCCAACCGGATCCTGCTCGCCTACTGCCGGGAGCACGGCGTCACCTGCCTCGACCTGACGCCGGTTTTCGAGCGCGCAAGCCGGGAGTCCGCCGAGCCGCTCTACAAGGCGCGGGAGCTCCACTGGACGCCGCGCGGGAACCGCGTGGCGGGGGACGCCCAGGCGAGATACCTGGCGCCGCTGGTGTGCGGCCCCGCGGCACCGGGCACGGGTCGGCCCTCAGGCAGCGACGCGGAGCACGACGCGGGCCGCGGGCGAGCCGTCGTCAGCGAACCAGTGCTCCCCTTCCCGCACCAGGTCCAGCTCCAGGAGGAAGACGCCGGTCTCAGCGGGCGCCCGGAACGTGAGCGTGAGCGCCGTCTCGTGCCCGGGAGCCACGGCGCCTGACAGGGGAGCCCGTGCCAGGCCGCGCTCGAGGACCCGGCCGTCCGGCTCGGCCAGATGAGCACCGAGCTGGACCGCTCCCGGTCCCGACCCCGGGGTCCACGTCGCGGTGCCGATGTTCGTGAGGCGGACCGTCAGCGCAGAGCTCGATCCCGGCGTCGCCTCGAGGTACCGGCATCCGGGCACGATGCGGGCGCGGTCGGTCGTGCCCGCGGCGGCCGCCGGCCGCGTGGCCTCGGCGAAGATGGTGCCACCGAGACCCGGCAGGCGGTTGACCAGCGGGGCGAGCCACCCGCCAGCGCCCACGCCGCCGTCCCCCCGCGACGGCGTCCAGGTCCGCAGCCCACTGACGCGGAACCCGACCGCCTCGAGCAGGCGCCCGACCTCGTCGGGGGCATACTCGCGGCGGTGGACCCACTCGTTCATGCGGAACGTGCGCCCGATTCCGAAGAGATGGCTCTGCGGGGACCGCCCGAGTAGCGCCTGCGCGCGCCCCCGAGCGTCGACGACGTTGGGCGTCGTCACGTAGAGCACTCCGCCCGGCCGCAGAACGCGCCAGCACTCGGAGAGGAACAGGGCCGGCGTCGCCAGGTGCTCCAGGATCTCGGTGGCGACGATGCGGTCGAAGCTGGCCTCGACATGGGGCAGGAGCTCGCGCTCGAGGTCCACGTCATCGACCGCGATGCCCCGCTCGGCCATCCAGCGCTGGAAGGCCGGCGGCACGAAGCGGCCGACGCCCGAGATCTCGAAGCCCCCCAGCCGGGCGAGGGTCAGCGCGAGATGGGCCGGGTAGATGCCGGCATCCAGGAGGCGGCCCAGCGCGGGGGTGCCGGCCAGGATCCACTCGACCGTGTGGACGTACCGGCCGAGATTCTCGCGTCCGTAGGCCGCCTCGCCCGGAGGGCCGCCGGCAATGGCCTCCTCCAGGGCACGGCGGATCTCGCGGAGCCCCGGCCGGTCCATTCCCATCCCGCCCCCCGGCCCGCTCAGGCGTCGGGGTGGGTAGTGATGAAGCGCGCGGCGCGGACCGGGTCGACGCCGGGCGCGCGCACCTCCACTCCGGCCGCCTCCTCCTGGAGCCGAAAGACGACGTTGTTGTCGAGACCTCCCCATCCGCGGTTCATCGCCTCGATGGCGATCTGCTCGGCGAGGTTGGTCATCGGCAGCGGGACGTTGAACTCCCGGGCGAGCTCGGTCGCGAGCCCGATGTCCTTCCGCGCGAGGGCGAGGCTGAACATCGGCGGATCGTACGCCCCCCGGAACACTGTCTTCGGCATGCCCTCGTGGAGATAGTGCATGCGACCGAGGGCGCCGCGCCGGAGTCCCTCCCACACCGCCTCGGCGTCCACGCCCGCCTTCACGCCGAGCGTCAGCGCCTCGGCGACGGCTTGCCGGACGCTGTGGCCCACCATGTTGTGGACGAGCTTGCACACCGAGCCCGCCCCGATCCCGCCGGCGTAGAAGACCTTGTCGCCGATGGCGTCGAGCACCGGCTTGACGCGCTCGTAGACCGGCCGGTCGCCGCCGACCATGACCGCCAGGTTCCGCGTCGCGGCCCCGGTCTTGCCCCCGCTCACCGGCGCGTCGAGGACGTGGATCCCCTTTTCCCGGAAGCGCGGCTCGAGCCGGCGGATCAGCGTCGGGCGGCTGGTAGTGGTGTCGACCCACACGCTTCCCGCCCGCATGCTCTCCAGGATACCACCCGGCCCCGTCCCCACCGCCTCGACCTCGGCCGGACCCGGCAGCGACGTGAGCGTCACGTCGGCCAGCCGCGCGACCTCGGCGACAGACGCCGCCGCCCGCGCGCCGCGGGCGGCGAAATCCCGAACGAGCTCGGGCCGAAGGTCGTGGACGACCAGCGGGTAGCTCGCCTTCATGAGGTTCGCCGCCATGCCGCCGCCCATGTTGCCGAGGCCGATCAAGCCGACGGTCTGCACGCTGCCTCCTGTGGTTGTGGTCGCGACCGGATGCGCCCGGATCCGCCCTAGGATACCGCGCGGGCGCCGCCTCGCGATGACATGGAGCCGTCGATGGCCGCGACGAGCGTCGGCGCCCTTGCGCCCGGGCCGTCGCGGTGAGAACGTCTGGAAAGGGGACCAGCCCGGGGAACCATGCGGTCCGAGCTGAGCGTGCACACGGGCGGGCGCCGGATCTCGAGCCGCCGCATGGCGGCGCTGCTGGCGGCCACCGCGCTCCTGGCCGGGTGCGCGGCGGCGGATGCGGCAGCGAGGCCGGCCGACTTCCCGTTCCACAGTGAGACGTACCCGGTTGTCCTCTCCTGGCGGCTGACCGTGTCCTCGAGCGCCGTCCGGGCGGACGGGCTCGTCGAGCGGGAGAACCACGCCATCGGAAGCGCCTGGCTCCAGCTGGTGGGCCTCGACACCGGCGGCCGCATCGTGAGCTTCACGACCCCGACGCGGGTTCGCTGGACCTCCGAGTCGGACCTGGAGTCGTTCGCGATCCCGCTGCGGCCCCGAGGGGGCGAGCAGCGGTTCGAGATG
>DATBGA010000055.1:0-9662 GCA_036558225.1 Candidatus Methylomirabilota bacterium
GGAGCCGGTCCGCGGTGGCCAGGGCCACGACGACCAGCATGAGGAGGGGATCCGCGGCGGCGAGCCGCACGCCCAGGCGGCCCCAGTCGATGAAGAGGACGAGCAGGGCGAGGAGGGCGAGGCTGACCGCGATTCGGAGGCGAAGCCCGCGGCGGCCGCCCTCCCGGGGGGCGGGCTCAGGCACCCTCAATGAACCGGCGGTGCCAGAGGGTCAGGTTGATGAGGGCCCAGAGCGTGTGGTTGTGATTCGCGCGATGCGCGAGGTGCTCGCCGATCAGCGCGTCGACGCCCGCCGGGTCCATGTGCGCACGCACGACCTCGGACCCGCGGAGTAGCTGCACCATGTAGTCCCGTAGCTCGTTCCGGAGCCACTGCTTGAGCGGCAGGCTGTAGCCCTGCTTGCCGCGGTGGAGGATCTTCGGCGGCAGCACGCCCTCGAGCGCCTGCCGGTAGATCGCGCGGGTCCGGAACCCCGGGAACTTGAGGCGCGGCGGGATCGTGGCCGCCAGCTCGATCAGGTGGTGGTCGAGCAGCGGCACCCGGATCTCGAGCGCGTGCGCCATCGACATCTTGTCGACCTTCATCAGCACCGAGTCCGGCATCGTGAACCGGGTGTCCACGAAGATCTCCCGGTCGAGCTGCCGGCGCGAGTTGCACCGCGCCGCCGCCCGGCGGATCGGCGCGAAGCGGTCCCGGTCGACCGAGCGCAGCACCGCTTCCCGGAACAGGCGCGCGTCGAGGGCATCCGAGCCGAAGTACTGCCAGCGCATGTGGAGCGCGTCCGGATCCAGCCGGGCCCCCTCGATGAATCGCCGGAGCACCACGACCGGCCCCTTCTTCTGCTCCTGGTCCGGGAGCCGCGTGACGAGCGGCTCGATCACCCCGCGCCGGAGGGCGCGCGGCAGCAGCCGGTAGAACCGGTCGGCCTTGGAGGCGACGAACCGGTCGTAGCCGATGAAGACCTCGTCTCCGCCCTCGCCCGACATGCAGACGGTGACGTCCCGGCGCGCCTCGCGGCACAGGAGGAACAGCGGCACGGCCGAGAGGTCCGTCATCGGCTCGTCGAGGTGCCAGACGGTCTGCTCGATCACGTCGGGCGTGACCGGGGGGACACGGATCTCGCGGTGCTGGGTCCCGTAGTAACGCGCGGCCTCGCGCGCGTACTCCCACTCGCTGAACGTGGGATCGTCGTACCCGAGCGTGAAGGTCGGCAGCGGCCCGGTGGTCGCCTCCCGGGTGAAGGCCAGCACCGCCGTGGAGTCGAGCCCGCCCGAGAGGAACACGCCCTCCGGGACGTCCGACATCATCCAGGCGTGCACGGAGTCCCGGAGCGTCTCGCGGACCCGGCGGGCCAGCGTCGCCGCGTCGTCGGACGCGTCGTCGAACCGAAGCTCCCAGTAGGGCTCGATCTCGAGGCGGCCGCCGCGGACGCGCGCGATGGTGCCGGGCGGCAGCTTCTGGATCCCCTGGAACATGGTCGCCGGCCCCGGGACGAACTCGTAGCCCAGGTAGTGGTACATCGACTGGAGGTCCATCGCCCGGGGCACGTCCGGGTGCTCCAGGATCGCCTTGATCTCCGAGCCGAAGACCACGCGGTCCCCCGACCACGCGTAGTAGAGCGGCTTGATCCCGATCCGGTCGCGCGCCAGCAGAAGCTCCCCGCGCGCCTGGTCCCAGAGCGCGAACGCGAAGAACCCCCGGAAGCGCTCCACGCAGCGTGGGCCCCAGGCCTCGTAGGCGTGGACGACGACCTCCGAGTCGCAACGCCCTCGGAAGCGATGGCCGAGCGCCTGGAGCTCCTTCCGGAGGCCCTCGTGGTTGAACATCTCGCCGTTGTAGACGAGCTGGATCGTGCCGTCCTCGTTCGGGATGGGCTGCGAGCCGGCCGGCGACAGGTCGATGATTCGCAGGCGCCGCGCGACGAGCCCGACGGGGCCGTCCTGGAAGATGGCGCCCTGATCGGGGCCGCGGTGCTCGATCACCTTGCCCATCGCCTCGAGGACGTGGGGCGGCGTCACCTGCCCCGGGCGGAACTCCAGGACGCCCGCGATGCCGCACATGGCTAGCGGAGGTACCCGTGCTCGCGATACCAGGCCGCCGTGCGCCGGAGGCCCTCCGCGAGCGGCACACGGGCGGCGAAACCGAGCTCCCGCACCGCCTTGTCGATGGTGAACGCGCGCGTCTGGCGGAACCAGTCGGCTCGACGCCGGAACAGGGGCGGCTCGATCCCCAGCGGCATGAGCACCGCCTCGCAGAGGGCGGACGCGGCCCAGAGCGGCGCGAACGGGAGGTGCACGATCTTCACCGGCTGGTCGAGGCTCGCCGCCACCCCGCGCACCAGCTCGTTGAGCGACACGTAGCGGTCGTCGCCGATCAGGTACGTCCCGCCGACGGCCTTCGGGTGCTCCGCGGCCAGCTCGAACGCGTCGACGAGGTTGTCGATGTAGCAGGGGTGATAGAAGGTCTCGCCGTCGCCGAACATGAGGAAGCGGCCGCGCCGGACCGCGCGGTAGAGCATGAGGAAGCGGCCGGGGTCGCCGGGGCCGTAGATCCCCATCGGGCGGACCACGCTCGCCTCGAGGCCGCCGCGGGCGACCTCCCAGAGCGCCTGCTCCCCCTCGTACTTCGTCTGCTGGTAGTAGTCCTCGGGGGCGATCGGCGAGCTCTCGTCGCCGGGCGGGTGGTCCACGTGCCCGTGGACGCCCTGCGTCGAGCAGTACACGAGCCGCCGCACCTGGTGCCGGAGGCACGACTCGGCCACGTGGCGCGTGCCCTGGCAGTTGACCTCCCAGTACTCGCGCTTGGGCAGATTGATCTTCCGGAAGGCGGCCGCGAGATGGAAGACGGTATCGGTCCCCGCGACCAGCCGGTCGACGAGGGCCTTGTCCGTCACGCTGCCGAACGTGATCTCCGCGCCGAGGCGCTCGAGCTCGGCGTGGAACAGCCCGGGGGCGGCGTCGAGGACGCGCACCTGGTCGCCGCGCGCCAGGAGGCGCCGGACGAGATGGCTGCCGGTGAACCCGGTGCCGCCGGTGACGAGCGCGCGCATGCGCCGAGTATAGCAGGGGCGCGCCGGCGGATGCACGACGACGGCCCGGTTCGGCGGCGCGGGCTGAGCGCGCACCGCTGGCGGATTCGTGATCTCGAGCCTGGGCCGAGGGAAGGGCGCGGCGGCCCGGCTCAGTCGCCCCCGTAGACGGCGAGCTCGTTGATCGACCAGTCGAACACGGGGTCGCCCGCCGGCAGCACCAGTCGAAGGGCGCGCACCCGGGCCGGCGGGAACTCGAGCCGGAGGGCGATGGCGCCATCGTCGAGGACCCCGAAGCCGCCCCACCGGTACCGGTGCTCCGTCCGCGGGGCGGCGAGGAGGCGCTCCCATCGCACGCCGTCGGACGATCCCTCCACGATCAGCCCCGGCGGCAGATCGGCGGGATTGGCCGCGGCGAGCCGCACGCCGCGGAGCGGCCGGACGCCCGGGAGGTCCACGCGGAACCAGTCGCCGGCCGCGCGCGGCCCGGCGGTGGCCCAGCGCGTCGCGGGGTCCCGGTCGACCGCCAGGCTCGCGCGCTTCGGATTGCGGGACGCGGTCACGCCGAACGCGCTCGCCGGGAGCAGCGACCCCGGCATGCGCGCCGGCACATGGACGAACAGCGTCAGGCCGTCCACAGGGCGCCGGTCGAACGCCAGCCCGCCGGCGCGGGCGGTCTCGGCAAAGGCGTCGGCGTCGGTCGACTCCAGCAGGACTCCGGTGCCGGGCTCCCAGGAGAACGGTGGCAGCAGCATCGTCGCCGAGCCCTTCCAGCCGTAGTCGTCCAGCTGGAGGTCCGCGGGCGGCACGCGGACGGCCGGGTCGGCAAGGGCGACGCGGCTCGCCCAGCCGTGATCGGCGTAGAGTCGCCGCACGCCCGCGCCCTCGACCGCGCGCGCGAGCGTCGCGCCGTCGGCCTCGGCGGCGGGGACGGCGCCGGCCCCGGTCGCCGCATACACGTACAGCTCCCGGATCGTCCACGCCCAGAGTGCGCCGTGCCCCGTCTGCGTGACGCGGAGGTACCGGGCCGGCGTCGGGGCCACGCGGAGCTCCACCCGGCCGCTCCGGACGCGCTGCATGGGCCGTCCCGCCGACCAGTAGAGCGGTCCCAGGTACTCGGGAAGGTCCACGAGCGTGCGCCAGGCGGCGCCGTCCACCGACGCCTCGAGCCGGAGGCCTCGCGGCACCTCCTGATACGTGCCCGGCAGCCAACGGACGAGGGCGACCGGCGCCACGGCGCCCAGATCCACCGTGACCCACTCGCCGCCCCGCTGGGGACGGCCCGTGCTCCACAGCGTGTCGCCGATCCGGTCCGTCATCCGGCCGGTGTCGGTGGCTCCGTCACTCGCGGTGACCCGGAGGTCCGTCGCCGCCACCTCGCGGACCGGCGGGGCCTCGAGCGCGAACTCGCCGTACGCACCGCCGAGGCGGCCCACGCGGCGGAACGCGTAGCGGATGCCGAGGGCAGCGAAGTGCGCCTCGAGGGCCGGCGCGCGCCGCGGCATCCACCAGGCCGCGGCGGGGGCGCCATCGACCGCGCGCGCGTACGAGGGTCGGATCTCCTCGTAGGGATTCGAGACGATCGTCCGCCCGGCCGACAGCACCGTGAACACACGCCCGGTGGCGTCGGAATCGTAGACCCGGCGAAGCCCGGCGCGCTCGAGCCCCTCCACGGCCTCGAGCTGCGCCGCGAGCTCGGCCCGCTCGGCCGCCGCGACGGCAGGATGGAGGTTCGCGAGGCTGCCGCCGAAGGCGCCGACCGCCTGGATCGCGACGACCGCCGCCGTCAGGACGACCGCGCGCCGGCGGTCCGCCAGTCGGGCCAGGAACCACCCGAGAAGCGGCGGGAGCGCGGTGTAGAGCGGCAGGAGGTAGTGCGGGTCGTTGTCGTCGAGCCCGCGTCCGTACTGCGTCACCACCGCGATGCCGACGTTCGTGCACGCGAGGATGACGAGGGCCAGGCCCGCCGCCCCCGCCGGGGCGGCCGCGCGGCGGGCGGCGCGGAGCGCCGAGGCCGCGGCGACCAGGTACAGCGCGCCCAGCGCGAGCGCCAGCCCGTCTCCCGGCGCGGCGTCCCGGATGGCCTGCGGCACGCCGGCCACGATCGGCCACGCCGTCCGCCCGAAGAAGCCCAGATGGGCGAACACGGTCCCGAATCCCACCGGCCGCCCCGGCGGCGGCATGGCCGTCCCGTGCGGCACGCCGTAGAGCCAGTGCGGCAGGCTGCCGAGCGCGAACGCCGGCAGCGCCGCCAGCCCGCGAGGCACCAGCGGGCGGATCCCCCGGCGCAGGAGCAAGGCCGCGATCGCCGGAACGTAGACGAGCGACAGGAAGTTGGTCCAGAACGCCAGCCCGAAGCTCCCGCCCAGGAGGACGAACAGGATCGTCGCGCGGCCGCCCCGCGCGGCGGGGACCCGCAGGGCGAGGAGCAGGGCGAGGGTCCCGAGGAGGACCGTGAGCGGATAGTGGTTGCGGGCCTCGTGGGACCAGAACAGAAGGAAGTCCGGCGGGATCGCCAGCAGGACCGCGGTAAGCAGCGCGGCCCGCGGCCCGAAGGCATCGTGCGCCAGGCGAACGGTCAGGCCGACGGTGGCGAGCGCCAGCAGCACGGGTACCAGCTCGAGCGTCCGAGCGGAGACGCCCAAGAGCCAGAACACCGGAGCCGCGAGGTAGCCGTCCAGGGCGCCCATGAACGGCTGGCCGAAGAAGTAGATCGGGAGCTCGCCCCTCAGCACCGACAGGCCCAGAAGGCCCGACGTCGCTTCGTCGTACCAGAGGCGCGGCGACCGGAGCAGCAGGAGCCGCACGATCACGCCGACGCCGAGCGCGACGAGCAGCGCGCGGGCCCGAGTGCTAGGTGCGGGCGCGCCCCGGAGACTGGCGCCGGCCCGCAGGTCCGGCCGACTCACGACGCTACCGCGGCGCCGGCGACGAGCGGGGTCGCTTCACCGGGTAGCGCCCCGCCCAGCCGTTGAGGCGGATGCGACCCAGATCGAGCAGCATCCCGCCCGAGTCGCGGACGAGCCGCACGCTGCTGCGCTGGTCGTCGCGCCAGACGATGGGCACCTCGGCCACCCGGTACCCGAGCCGCCGCGCGAGCCACAGCACCTCGGCGTCGAACCCGAACCCGTCGAGGCGCTGCTGGCCGAAGATCTCGCGCGCGGCGAGCCGCCGGAACGCCTTGAATCCGCACTGGCTGTCCCGGATGCCGGGCAGCAGCATGAGCGACACGAGCCCGCTGAAGGTGCGACCGGCCAGCTCCCGGAGCCAGGGCTGGTGGATCTGGACGTCGGACCCGGTGAGCCGCCGGGAGCCGATGGCCACGTCCGCCCCGTGGGCCAGCGCCGCGCGAAGCTTGGGCGCCTCCTCGATCGGCGTGGACAGATCGACGTCCGAGAAGAGCACGTGGTCCAGGCGCGCGGCCAGCATGCCGCGCCGCACCGCAGCGCCCTTGCCGCGGTTTCGCTCGCTCCGTAGGATCGTGACCAGCCGAGAGCCCTGCGCGACCGAGGCCGCGACGTCGCCCGTGCCGTCGGAGCTTCCGTCGTCCACGACGATGATCTCCGCGGGCTCGGCGAGCCGGCTCGCGTACTCGATCACGCGCGGCAACGTGCCCGGGAGACGGCGGGCCTCGTTGTACGCCGGCACGATGATCGAGAGCCCCGAACCCTCGGCGCCACCTCCGTCGTTTTGTTGAGGCTCCATAGCCTTTCTGCTAGGCTACCCGCGCCGATTGGGAGAGCACGGCACGACCACTATGCGGGGGCGCCGTCCGTGGGTGCGCGAGGCCCTGCCGATCGCAGGTCTCGCCGGACTGGCGGTCATCAAGCTGTGGGCGATCGTGACGCCGTTCTCGGGCTCACGGCTTCACCTGGGCGGCGACTTCGGCCTCGCCGTCGAGCCGTACTTCTACCACCAGCTCAAGCGCGGGATCCTCCCGCTCTGGGACCCGACGCTCGGAACGGGCTCGCCGTTCCTCGGAGGCGGCACGCACCACCCGATGTTCCTGCAGGCCCACCTGCACCTGTTCTATCCGCTGAATCTCCTGGTGCTGGGGCTCCTGGAGCGCGGGCAGCACATCCCCCACCTCGCCCTGCAGTACCACCATCTCCTGCACTACGCAATGGCGGGCGGCTTCACGTACGCGTACGCGCGGCAGCTCGGGGTCGGACGATTCGCCGCGAGCGTGAGCGGCATCGCCTTCATGTTCTCGGGCTTCATGCTCGCGCACATCCCCCACTGGACGATGATCGACACGGTGGCGTGGCTTCCCGCGATCCTCGCGTGCCTCGTGCGGGCAGACTCGACTCGACGGCCCCGCTGGGGTGCGCTCGGCGGTCTGGCGCTCGGGGTGGCGTTTCTCGCCGGCCATCCTCAGCTTTTCTATCACGTCGTCCTCGCCACCGTCGCACTCGGTCTGACGCTGGTCCTGCGGCGCGCGGCCGCCGGCGAGCCCTGGCGGAAGCTCGCGCAGGTCCTGCTGCTCGTCCCGGTGGTCGCGCTGGGGGTCTCGGCGATCCAGCTCGTCCCGTCCTGGGAGCTGATGATGGCATCGCACCGGGCCGGGCTCGGCTACGACTGGAAGACGACGGGCTCGCTCCTCCCCGCCTACCTGGCCCAGGCGCTTCTGCCGTGGGGCCTGTTCACCGTCAGCGGGTGGAAGAGCAGCGGCTCGGAGTACTACCTCTACCCCGGCGTGCTCCCGCTGATCCTGGCCATCCACGCCCTCCGGCGGCGATGGGACTGGCGGGTGGGCTTTCACGCGGTGCTGGGGTTCGCCGCCGTCCTTCTGGCTTTCGGCGACCACTACGGCCTCTACCGGCCAACCTACGACCTCCTGCCCGGACTCGCGCTCTTCCGCATCCCGGCGCGATTCGTCGGACTCGCGGGCTTCTCGGTCGCGGTCCTCGCCGGCCTCGGCGCCGAGGCGCTCGTCACGGGTCCACGCCCGACCGCGCTCGCGCGCGGGGTCCGCCGGCTGGCGGCGCTCGCGGTTGTCGGCGTCGTCCCCCTCATGCTGGTGCTGGTGTGGGCCCAGGGGCAGCCGAACGCCGACGACTTCCAGAACTTCGCGAGCCAGTACCTGATGCTCGTGATCTTCCTGGCCGGGGCGGCGCTCGTCGTATCGTGGCCGGGCCGGGCGAGCCCGCGAGCGCTGTGCGCGGCCGCGCTGGTCGTCCTCGTGGCCGATCTCGTCTTTGGCTCCTATCCCGTGACGGACACCTCCCGCAATCCGGACATCCGGCCGCCGCGGGAGCAGGAGTGGGTGGCGGCGATCAGCCGGACCACCGAGCCGCTCAGGCTCAGCCGGGACGCTCACATCCATCCCCAGACGATCTACCGGTACGGATGGGGCGTCGTCGACGGCGAGAGCACCTTCGCGCCGCCCGCGTTTCTCGACCTGTACTCGCTCGGCAAGGAGCATCCGCGGATCCAGGACCTGCTCAACGTCCGGTACGTGCTGCCGGCCCGCTCCGGACCGCCGCCGGCGCCCGCCACGCCCGCGGCCCCCCTCCGCATGTGGCCCGGGGCCGTTCGCCGCCTCCCGCTGCCGGTCGGCGGCGCGGCCCGTCAGGTCGAGGTCCACTCCCACCTCGTCCACGGGCTCGACGTCCCCCAGGGCCAGACGGTCGCCACGGCTCACGTGATCGGAACGGACGGGACGGTCGCGACCGTCCCCCTGCGCGCCGGGATCGAGACCGCCGAGTGGTCCCTCGACCGCCCGGGGACCAAGGCCGGGCACGGGAGGCCCCCCGTGGTCCGCTCGTGGTCCGTCCCCGAGGGATACCAGGGCCACACCTACCGCGCGATGGTGGACCTTCCCAAGGGATTGCGGCCTGCGCAGATCCTGCTGGAGGGCGGGCCCGGGCCGGCCGTGCTCGTCGTGGAGCGCCTCGCCGTGGACGGTATCGCGGCGTGGCCGCCCGGGCCGGAGCCCGAGCGCTTCCGACAGATCACCGCAGGGCTCTACGAGAACCTGCGGGCCCTCCCTCGCGCCTTCCTCGTGCGGCGCGCGCGGCAGGTGCCGGCCGCCCAGATGCTGGACCAGCTCGGCGATCTCGATCCCAGCGAGGAGGTGCTGACCGCGGAGCCTCCGCCGCCCGGCTTCACGCCGGCGCCCCGCCTCGCGGGGGCGCCCTTGCCGCCCGTCCGGGTCGTCACGTACGCTCCCGAGCAGGTCTCGCTGGAGACCGACGCGCCGGAGCCGGCGGTCCTTCTCCTGAGCGACACGTTCGACGGACGCTGGCGGGCCTGGGACAACGGCCAGCCCGCGCCGATCGCACGCGCGGACCACGCGCTTCGCGCCGTGTTCCTCCCCGCGGGACGTCACCGGGTGGAGTTTCGCTATCGCCAGCCGAGCGTCTTCGTCGGGCTGGGGCTCACGCTCGCCACGCTTCTCGCACTCGGCGGCGCCGCGGTGATGGCGCGGCGGCGCGAGCGAGCCGCGTCTCCGCCCGCGTGACCCGGCCCGCGCCGGTCACTCGACGGCGGTGATCTCGGCGATCGCCCAGGTCGGCGCGGGGGCCGCCGGCCGGATCCGCACGTAGCGCACCGTCGCCGCCGGGAACGTCACCGCCCACTCCGGCCGGCTGTTCCGCAGGAGCTCCGCCCCCGTCCAGAACAGCGGCCCCGC
>DATBGA010000056.1:0-10533 GCA_036558225.1 Candidatus Methylomirabilota bacterium
TCCGCGAGCGCCCCTACCTCCTGCGCGTCGTCTTCTTCGGGGTGGGGGAGGGCACCCTCGCCGAGCACCTCAACGCCATGCTCGTGAGCTTCCCCGAGCTCATGTGCGGCTCGTACCCGGAGTTCACAAACCCCGAGTACAAGGTGCGCGTCACGCTCGAGTCGAAGGAGCCCGAGTACCTGGAGGCGGCGCTCCGGGATCTCCTCGCGCGCTTGCCCCCCGCCGCCGTCGTCCGCGTGCAGTAGCCCGCGCCCGGCGCGGGCCGTCGTCACCCCCGGAGGTGGGCGGCCAGGAACGCGGTCCACGCCCCCCAGTACGTCTCGCCGCCGACCTCGTGGGCGTCGTTGTGGTGAGCGCCCGGGATCGGGGCGAAGACCTTCGGCTCCGACGCGGCGTCGAACACCGCGCGCCCCTGCCGGTAGGGAACCACCTCGTCCGCGTCGCCGTGGAGCACGAGCAGAGGGGCGCCGGCTCGGCCGACGGTGCCCAGGGTGTCGTAACGGGTGCGGAACAGCCAGCCCGCCCCCGGCACGGTGGCGTTGGCCATCGCCTGCACGGACGCGAACGGCGCCTCGAGGACGAGCGCGGCCGGCGGATCCTCGGCCGCCAGCGCGGTCGCGACCGAGGCGCCCAGCGAGGCGCCGAGGTAGACCAGCGCCCCGGGGTCGCGCTGCCGGAGCCAGGCGTTCATCGCGCGCGCGTCGGCGTATGTGCCGGCCTCGCTCGGGCGCCCCTCGCTCCGTCCGTACCCGCGATAGTCGAAGATCAGGATGGACAGACCGAGCCGATTGTGGAAGGCCTCGAGCTTCGGGAGCCGGTGCGAGATGTTCCCGGCGTTGCCGTGGCAGTAGAGGAGGGTCGCGGGACGCGGTCCCGGCAGCAGCCACCCGTGGATCCGGACGCCGTCGTCCGTGGTGACCTCGACGTCCTCGTACGCGAGCCCGAGCGCCGCGGGCGTGCCCTCGAGCGTCGTCGAGGGATGGTAGATGAGACCGCGCTCGAGCGCCGTACCGCAGCCGGAGAGCAGGGCGAGGGCCGAGGCGAGGACGGTCGGCACGGCGCGGGCGCGCCTCTTCAGGCGGCCTCCGGCTCCGGATCCCGCGGCGCCAGGATGTGAGAGGCGTGATGGTGCACCAGGAGCCACCGGTCAGCCCGCCGCTCGAAGACGTTGGTCGCGAGGATGGCCGTGATCGACAGGCTGCCGCGGTTCTCCGAGATGATGTTCTCCGTGCAGTGGACCCATCCGAGGTCCCCGCGGTGCTCCACGCGGACGTCCGTGATGGTGAAGCGCATCTCGGTGGTGCCCTGGAAGATGGCGGCCCACGAGCGGCGCACCGCGTCCCACCCGTGGAGCCGATTCCATCCCGGGTGGACGCAGGCGACGTGATCGCCGTGCGCCCAGATCGCGTCCATCTCGGCGAGGTCCAGGCTCTCGAACGCCCGGTAGAAGCGCTCGTTCGCCTCCCGCACCGCCGACCGGTCGCGCGGGCTGGCCTCGTCCGTCACGGGCCGTCGGATCAGGCGCCGGAGGCGTCGTCGGCGTCCTCCGGACGGGCGCTCACGACGATCCGGTCGTCCTCGAGCCGCACGATCAGACTCCAGAGGGCCGCGCCGCCGCACGGGCCCCCCGCGCAGCGGCCGCTGTCCGGCTCGAAGAGCGCTCCGTGCGTGGCGCAGATCAGGAGCCGGCCGTCGTCGGTGAAGAACTCGCTGGGCCACCAGTCGAGCGGGGTGCCCGCGTGCGCGCAGCGGTTGACGTACGCGTGGTACCGGCCCTCGAAGTTGACGACGAACGCCTCGACCGTGGTCCCGCGCCACCCGATCGGGAACTTCGCCGCCGTCCCGGGAGGGACGTCCGCGGCGGGCGCGGACCACTCCTGGGGGAGGCTCATGACGCGTATGATACGATGAACAGGTGACGACGACCGAGCCCGCGGTCGAAGTCCGCGACCTCGTCAAGACGTTTCGGACAGGATGGCCCCGACGGCGGTCGCAGCCCGCCCTCCGGGGCGTGTCGTTCGTCGTCCCGCACGGGGCGATCTTCGGCGTCCTGGGGCCCAATGGCGCCGGCAAGACCACTCTCCTGTCCATCCTGGCCACGCTCCTCCTGCCGGATCGCGGCGCGGCGCGGGTCCTCGGGCTCGACGTGATGCGCGACGCGCACCGGGTGCGCGAGCGCATCAATCTCTCCTCCGGCAGTGCGTCCTTCCTGTGGAGCCTCACGCCCTACGAGATCCTCGACGTCGCCGCGCGCAGCTACGGGCTCGGGTCGAGCGTCCGGCGCCCGCGGGTGGCGGGGCTCCTCGAGCAGTTCGAGCTCGCGGCGCACGCGGGGGTGCCCTACAACGAGCTGTCGACCGGACTCAAGCAGCGGCTGGGGCTCGCGAAGGCCTTCATCAACGACCCGGAGCTCCTGATCCTGGACGAACCGACGGTCGGGCTGGATCCCGACATCTCGGTGCGCATCCGGGAGCAGATCGCCGCGCTCCGGCGGTCCCGCCGCATGACCATCCTCCTGTCCACGCACTACATGCGCGAGGCGGAGCAGCTGTGCGACGAGGTCGTGTTCCTCCGCGAGGGCCAGATCCTGGCCCACGGCGATCCCGACACCCTGAAGCGCGAGGTGCTGCTCGGCGACCGCATCGAGCTCGTGGTCGAGGGCGATGCCTGGGGCGGCCTGGCCGGGTTGCCCGGCGTGCTGGCGTGCACGAGCGCCGGCGGCCGGGCTCAGGTGATCGTGGACGACGCGCGTAAGCGCCTGTCGGAGATCCTGCGCCACCTCCACGAGCGTGGCGCCCCGGTGAGCGACGTGACCGTGACCGAGCCGACGCTGGAGTCGGTCTTCATCGAGCTCGCGCGATGAGCGCCTTGGTTGCGGCAGCCGCCCGGGCCTACTCCCCGGGGCGCGGCTCGCTCAGGCGGGAGCTCATCAAGGTCTCGGCCTTCTTCCTGCGCAACTGGCGCATGGCGTACCGCAACGCGTTCACCGTCTTCGAGATCGTCTTCTGGCCGATCGTGAACCTCCTGTCGGTGGGCCTCCTGATCAGGTTCCTGGGAGCGGACGCGAGCACCGTGGTGTTCGTGCTGGTGGGGACGTTCGCGCTCTCCACCGTGCAGGTCTGCCAGCTGGACGTCGCCTACGCGACCCTCTTCGACATGTGGAGCCGGAGCATCAAGCACCAGCTGGTCGCTCCGATCCGGCCCTGGCACCTGGTGCTCGGGTCGTGGCTGATGGGGCTGGTCCGCGGAACGGCCGTGTTCACCCTGCAGGCCGTCGTGACCCACCGGGTGTTCGGCGTCAGCATGCTGGAGCACGGCTGGGCGCCCGCGCTGGCGCTCCTCGGCGGGCTCCTCCTCTCGGCGGCCGGCGTCGGTCTGCTGGTGACGACCCTGCTCATGCTGTTCGGCCTGCGGGCGGAGGTGTCCGCGTGGTCCGGGGTGAGCCTGGTGCTGCTCCTGTGCGGCGTCTACTATCCGGTGTCGGTCCTGCCGGCGCCGCTCCAGCTGGTGGCCGCCTGTGTGCCCCTCACGCACTTCCTCGAGGCGTTCCGCGCGCACCTCGGGCACGCGCCGGTCTTCACGGCGCCCCTTCTCCGCGGCTATGGGCTCGCGATCCTCTACGTGGCGGCCGGCTACGCGCTCTTCGCCGGGTCCATCCACCGGGCGCGCCGGACCGGAATGCTGCTGAAGCTGTCGGACTGATGGGATACCTGGCTCGGATGATCCGGCCGGAGACTGGGCGCCTCGTATTGATGGGACTCCTGGCACTCGTTCCGGTGTTCCCCGCGGCCGGCGAGACATCTCTCAGGTTCTCGGGCCACGTCATGGACGTCGACCTCCACAAGGGGATCCTCGTGGTCGAGGAGCTCGGCCGGCGCGGAGTCCCCATCCGTCACGAGGTGCGGGTCGAGTCGGACACGCCCGTGGTCGCGGCGAGCCGGCTCCGGCTGGGCGACATGCGGGGGCGGACGGCGTTCGGAGAGATGCCGGTGTCGCTGGTGGACGTCCTGGTCGGGGACTTCGTGGTCGTGGAGGGGGAGGACCAGGATGGGCAGACCCTCGCCCGCCGGGTCACGATCGTGGAGACGCGCCGGAAGCCCTAAAGCGTCTCCACGAAGCCGGCGATCTCGTCGACCTGGAGGCCGGCCACGGCGATGGACGGCGCGTAGACGACCTCGTCGCCTCCCCAGACCGTCGTGCCCTTCACCTCCGCGGTCACGCCCAGGACGCCCTCGAGCACGCTCGTGATGTTGTCGCTGATGCGCACGGCATTGGCCCGGAGCGGCACCGCGATCCTCCCGTCCCGGATCAGGTAGGAGTCGCCGATCACGGTACAGGTGAAGTCGCCGGCCTGGAGCCCGTTGATCGGGTACGTGTACCAGATGCGTCCCACGTAGAGCCCGTCGCCGACCCGCCGGCAGAGCTCGTCCAGCGACACGCCGTCGTCACCCTCCACGAAGACGTTGGTCGCCGCGGTGCCGGGCGTCGACGCGAAGCTCCGGCCGCCGCCGGCCGCGAAGCGGAAGCCGTTCCGCGCCGTCAGCCCGCTTGCGGCCTCGGCCGGGTCGACGCCGAGCTTGTCGCGCGCGTGGGGGTCGTGCAGGAGGCGCTGCGCCTCGTACCAGTTGGTGAGAAGCCCCGTCAGGACGCCGCCGGTGACCAGGTCCGTGCGGCCCGTGGGAAGCCCCTCGCACGTGATGCCCTTCGACCCCGTGAGCCCGGGCAGGGTGCCGTGGTCGTAGATCGAGATGGCCGGCGCGGCGACGCGCTTGCCGAACCGGCCGAGGAAGGGCGTGGTCGAGGCGTAGAAGCTCCCCGCGTGGAGCGCCGGCAGGACCAGGTTGTTCAGGAGGTCCGTCACGGGCTGAGGCCCGAGGACGACCCGGTAGCGGCCCGACGGAGTGCGCTCGCCGCCGAGCGCCCGGATCGCCCCGTGCGCCGCCTCCACTCCGGCCTCCTCGGTGAAGGCGTCGAGCCGGGTGCCGGTAGACCAGCCCGAGCCCTTCGCGTCCATCGCCTCGACCATGCCGGTGGCGGAGGCGGTGATGAGCGTCGACTCGTCGGTCTGGACCTCGGGCAGGTGCGTCGAGACGATGGCGACCCGCTCCTGCACGATCGTGACGTCGCCGCCGAGGAGGAGCCCGAGGCGGCGGAGTCCGTCCTCGCTGTCGGCGAGCTCGGCGAGGCGCCGCGAGGCCGCGAACGTCTGGAGGGCCCCGCTGACGACGCGCCAGCCGGCGGCGACAAGATCCCCGTCGTCGAGGTCGAGCAGCCGCGGGTCGTGGTAGGTCCCGAGCGTCCGCCGCTCCGTCCCCGGCCGGGGCAGGGAGACGAAGGTGGGGTCGCGCACGGCGCCCTCCCGCGCCTTGGCGAGGGCGCGCCGCACGCCCTCCGGGGAGAGGTCGGAGGGCTCGGCGCCGAAGCCCAGGCGCGGCCCGTCGGGGCCGCGGAGCACGACCTGGAGCCCGATCCCGTGGGACGCGGTGGACTTCGGCTCTTCGACGCCGTTGGACGGAAGGTGCGACGCGTAGGCGAGGCGCGCGAGCAGCTGGCCGTTGGCGGCGGCGAAGGCCTCGGCCTCGAGGACGTCGGGCACGGTGTGAAGGAACTCGAGCGCTTCCCTCGCGGCGCGCGCGAGGTCGGTCGTCGTGGGCCCGAGCGGCACGGGAGGCTCAGCCTCGGGGCGTGACTGCGAGCGGCAGGGGGTGGTTCATCAGCTCCCGCCGGTGAGCCGGGCGCGACTGCGCATGGTGGGACCGCCGTTGCCGAGCCGCTTCGTCTGCATGGGCTGTCCCTTGCCGCAATTCGGGATCGGATGGAGCCGGAAGTCGGTGCCCACCGCGTCGACGTTCATCAGGTAGTCGCGCGTATCCGCCGTGATCCCGCCGTCCCGGTAGAGCCGCCCCAGCTCGCCGTTGCGGATCTCGTAGACCCGCCGCGCGGAGATCCGGAAATTCTCCCGGCTCTCCGCAATCGAGGGGATGCGGTGGGCGGCCAGGTAGTAGCCGCGCTCGACGTCCCGCAGGATGCGGCGCGGGTCGTCGGCGCCCGCGGCGAACACCGTGTTCGACATCCGGATCAGCGGGACGAGCGACGCGTCGGACGCCTTGTAGTGGCCGTTCGGCTCGCCGCCGAAGACGGCGGCGGTCTGGCGGCTGTTCAGGAAGCCGTGGAAGATCCCCCGGTCGATGTGCACGACCCGGCGGGCGGGCGTGCCGTCGTGGTCGTACGCGTAGTGGCCGTACCCGGGGAGCGCGGGGTCGGAGTAGGCGGACACGAGCGGGGAGGCGATGGGCCGGCCCACCTGCGTGTCGTCCAGGCCGCCGAGCAGCCACGAGCGCCCCGCGTAGGCCATCTCCATCTTGAGGCCGCGATCGAGCTCGCTGGGATGGCCGACGATCTCGTGAGCCACCAGCGCGTTGTAGTGGGGATCCGTGACGACCACGACGTCGCGATCGGTCGACGGGAGCGCGGGCGCGGCCGCCAGGTCGATCGCCTCCCGCGCGAGGCCGAGGGCGAACGTCCGGAAGTCGGGCAGCTCCATCGACTCTTCGCGCACGCCGTCGGTCACGATCTCCCAGCCGCGCTGGTGGCCGACCACGTCGTAGAGCTCCTGGCTGGACTCGGCCGTCGTGCCCACGACGTAGGCCATGCCCTGGGTCAGGGCGAAGGTCTGGTCGATTAGGGCGCCCTCCGAGGAGCAGAACAGCTCCCGCGAGAGCTCGGTGTGGGTGGCGAGGTGGCTGTAGGTCAGGCGCGGATCGAGAGCCCGGAGCTCCCGTCCGAGCTCGGTCGTGGCCCGGACCATGTCCGCGAGCGGCAGGATGCGGGGGTCGACCCCGTACACGGCCGGGACCACCTCACGCGCGATGCGCACCGCGGCGAGGCGCGTGTCGGCGAGGCTCGCCCCCAGCCCGCGGTGCTTGTCGCGGGCCTGTGCCTTGGCCTCGCCGCTGGCCGCCGCCCGGCGGAGCGCGCGGCCGAGCGCCTCGCGCAGGATCTCGCGGAGCCGCGGCACGTCGGCCGCGCCCAGGCTGCCTCCGAGATAGCCCGCGCCCACCATGCGCCGGCCCGCCAGCACCCGGACGCCGAAGGCGCACGCGTAGTCGTCGTTGGCGAACTTCGGCTCGCCGTTCTCGACGCTCGCCACCTTGCTCTCCATCGCCTCGAGCCGGACGTCGGCGTGGACGAGGTCGGGGAGGGTGCGGGCCCAGCCCGTGCACAGCTCTCCGACCATCTCCTTGACCCGTTCGATCAGGTCGGTCGTGATCCCGTGTGCCATCCGTCGGCTCAGAACGGCTCGACGAGGACGCGCTCGCCGGCCTTCACGTCGCCCCGGGCCTCCTCGAGGATGATGAGGCAGTTGGCGGCGACCATCGAGGAGAGAATGCCGGAGCCCTGCGGGCCGGTGGTCGAGACCTCGTAGCCGTGGTCGGTGAAGCGGAGGACGCCGCGCTTGAACTCGCGGCGCCCCGTCTTCTTCCCCATCGGCTCGACGGCGGTCGCCGTGACGCACTCGGGGTCGAGCCGGGTCCGCCCGCCCAGCTTCCAGAGGGCCGGGCGCACGAAGAGATGGAAGCAGAGCAGGGAGGCGACGGGGTTGCCCGGGAGGCCGAAGAACTGGGCGCCCGCGATTCGGCCGACCGCGAGCGGGCGCCCCGGTTGCATCGCGACCTGCCAGAAGTCGATGCTGCCGAGCTCCCCCAGCACGCTCTTGACGAGGTCGTAGTCGCCGACCGAGACCCCGCCGGACGTGAGCACGACGTCGGAGCCGCGAGCGGCCGCGAGAACGCGCTCCCGCAAGAGCTCGTGGACGTCGGGCACGATGCCGAGGTCGATCAGATCGGCGCCGGCGTCCTTCACCATCCCGCCGAGCGAGAAGCGGTTCGCGTCGTAGATCTGTCCCGGGCGCCGTGGCTGGCCCGGCTCCGCCACCTCGTCGCCCGTGGAGAGCAGGGCGACACGCGGCCGACGGTGAACGCGGAGCTCGGCGAAGCCGAGCGACGCGACGAGACCGAGGTCCGGCGGGCGCAGCACCGCGCCCGCCTGGAGCACGACGGTTCCCGCCCGGACGTCCTCACCGCGCGCCCGCACGTTCGCGCCGGGCTCGACCGCACGAAGGTCGACCCAGTCGCCCGCGCTCTCGCTCAGCTCCTGCGGCACGACGGTATCCGCGCCGCGTGGCAGTGGCGCGCCGGTCATGATGCGGAGCGCCTCAAGTGGCCCGATGCCGCCCTCGTAGATGCCGCCGGCGGGAAGGTCCGCCACCACGCGGAGGTGCGCGCGGCCCTGTGGGACGAGGTCCGCGGCCCGGACGGCGTATCCGTCCACCGCGGAGTTGTCGGCGGGCGGGACGTCGAAGGGGGCCTGGATGTCGGTCGCGAGGACGCGCCCGAGCCCTCGCGCCACCGGCAGCGTCTCCTCCGGCGCCGCGCTCGCCACGTCGGCGAGGATGCGAGCCCTGGCTTCCGCGACCGGAATCATGTCGCCGCCCGGTATTATACCGGGCGCTCTGCTATAGTGGCGGCACCGATGGACGACGCGCGCGAGTGGACCGCGACGGCGCCGCGATCGAGCGCGGGTGCGCCCGCGATGGCCCAGCCGGGCGATCCCTGGGGGGCGCCGGCCTGGGTGCCGGACGCGCGAGCCGCCGACGAGGCGTACCCCGCGAGCGCCGCGCCGGCCGGGATCCAGCGCCGCGGCGCCGCGCTCGTCGTGGACCTGGTCATCGTGATGATCCTCTGGGTGATCGGAGCGCAGCTCGCGGCCGGGCTCGCGCGGCGCGCGCCGGGCCTCGACCTCGTCGCGCAAGCTTTCGGGTGGACATGGCAGCTCGTGGTGCCCGCGGCGTACTTCGTCCTGAGTCACGGCACGGCGGGCCAGACGCTGGGCAAGCGCTTCCTGGGCGTGCGTGTCACGGACGAGGGCGGCGGGCCGCTCGGGTACCTCCGCGCGCTCGGACGGTGCGTGGCGACGGTGGTGGCGGCGATGCCGTTCGGGATCGGCCTGGCGGTGGCGGGACTCCGGCGAGATCGGCGCGGGCTCCACGACCTCCTGGCAGGGACTCGCGTGGTGCGGGTGCGGTGAACCGCCGATGAGTGTCGACGTCCTGCGCGAGGCGGCCAGGCAGGCCGAGAGCGGCGAGCCCGTCGGGCTCGCCACGATCGTGGCCACCCGCGGCTCGACGCCCCAGAAGGTCGGAGCGCGGCTCCTCGCGCGCGCGGGGCAGCGGCTCGCGGGCACGCTCGGAGGCGGGGCGGTGGAGGCGGAGGCCATCCGCGAGGCGACGCTCGCCGTGTCGGGCGGGGCGCCCGCCGTCCGCGAGTACACGCTGTCGACCGGCGTCGACGACTGGGGCCTGGCGTGCGGCGGCACGATGCTCGTCTTCGTGGAGCGGCTGGACCGACGGGCCCTCGCGTGGCTCACGCCCGCGCTCGAGGCCGCGGAGGGGCGCAAGTCCGTCGCGGTCGTGACCGCCCTCGACGGCGAGCGGGCCGGTGCCCGCCTGCTGGTGTCGGACCGGGAGGCCGTGGGAGCCCTCCCGGACACCGCCCTGACGGCGGCGGCGGTGGAGCTCGGACGGCACGCGCTCGATATGGAGGCCGCCGAGCTTCGCGCGTCCGGCGAGGTGAGGCTCTATGCCGAGCCCTTCGGTCCGCCGCCCGCGCTGATCGTCGTGGGAGCCGGGCACGTGGGGAAGGCGCTCGCGAGCCTGGCCCGCGACCTCGGCGCCTCGGTGACCGTGCTGGACGACCGTCCCGAGTACGCGAGCCGCGAGCGCTTCCCGGAGGCGGACCGGGTGGTCGCGGCGCCCGTCGGCGAGGCGCTCGGATGGCTTCCGATCGGCCCCGCGACGGGGATCGTGGTGGCGATGCGGAACCAGGACCTCGACTACGAGGCGACCGCCGCGGCCCTCCGGACGGGCGCGCGCTACGTCGGCCTCTTGGGAGCGCGCCGGAAGGCCATCCTCGTGACGGAGCGCCTGGTGGCGGACGGCTTCCCGATCGAGCGCATCCGGGCGCTCCGGGCGCCGATCGGGCTCGACATCGGGGCGCGCACGCCGGAGGAGATCGCGCTCTCGGTCCTCGCCGAGTGGCTCATGGTCCGCCAGGGCGGCAGCGGCAATGCGCTCCGTCTGGACGAGCAGCTCTTCGAAAAGGCCGCGGGCCGCGGCGCCTCCACCTAATGAGCCTTGCCGAATAAGTTAATGGATTCGTCAGGTACGATGCCATGTTGAGGCATGCCCAGACGAAGCGAAGTCGCGGCGTTGGAAGCGCGCCGCTTCGAAGCGGCGCGGCGGTTTGCTCGCGGCGAGTCCCAGGCGGCGGTGGCCCGCGCCCTGGGGGTGACCACGGTCGCGGCGCATCGGTGGTTCCATGCCTGGCAGGCGGGCGGGAAGCCGGGGCTGAAGGCCGCGGGGCGCTTGGGCCGCAAGCCCACGTTGGCCCCAGCGCAGTTGGCCCCGCTCGATGCCGCGCTTCGCCAGGGGCCGCTGGCCCATGGGTTTCCGACGGATCTCTGGACGCTCCCGCG
>DATBGA010000057.1:0-19515 GCA_036558225.1 Candidatus Methylomirabilota bacterium
CTACGTGGACCCGCGCGGGTCGGGGGTCCGCCACCTCCCCGCCGACCTCTATCTCCTCGACTGGCTGGAACAGAAGGGGCACCGCTACGACGTGATCACCGACGAGGACCTCCACGCCGAGGGCCTGGAGCTGCTCGCCCCGTACAGGGTCGTGCTGACGCCGACGCACCCCGAGTACCAGAGCCGGGAAACGATGGACGCGCTGACGGACTACCTCGAGCGGGGCGGCCGACTGATGTACCTGGGCGGGAACGGCTTCTACTGGCGCGTCGCGGCCCACCCCGCGGCGCCGGGCGCCCTGGAGGTGCGGCGCGCCGAGGGCGGCATCCGCGCGTGGGCCGCCGAGCCCGGCGAGTACTACATGAGCTTCGACGGCCAGTACGGCGGCCTCTGGCGCCGCAACGGGCGCCCGCCCCAGAAGCTGGCCGGCGTCGGCTTCACCTCCCAGGGGCCGTTCGAGGGCTCCTACTACCGCCGCCTCCCGGCGTCGCGGGACCCCCGGGCCGCGTGGATCTTCAACGGCGTGCCGGACGAGATCCTCGGCGACTTCGGTCTCTCCGGCGGCGGCGCGGCCGGCTTCGAGCTCGATCGGGCTGACGCGCGGCTGGGGACGCCGCCCCACGCGCTCGTGCTCGCCTCGTCCGAGAAGCACGACCTCACGAAGTTCGTCCTGGTGCCCGAGGACGTGCTGTCCCACGTCTGGACCTGGCCCGGGGACCCCTTCGACAAGCTCATCCGGGCCGACATGGTGTACTTCGAGACCCCGAACGGCGGCGCCGTCTTCTCGGTCGGCTCGATCACGTTCTGCGGCAGCCTCTCCCACGACAACTACCGGAACAACATCTCCCGCATCGTCGATAACGTCCTCCGCCGCTTCGCGGCGCCGTGAGCGGGGTTGTGAGCGCCCAGCGCCACCAGGGTGTCTCAGGATTACGCGTCGATCGCGCAGGGGGGCCCGGGAACGCGGGAATACATCAACGTGCTCGCCGAGAGTTCCTCCGGGTCATCTTGGCCCTGATCGGTTTCGGCCTCCTGTCCGGCTGGGACGCGCCGGATCTCGGGGCGGCGAACGTGCCCAGGATCGGCTTCCTCGGCGTGGGCACGCGCGAGAACCGGGCCTTCCTGATCGACGGCCTTCTCCAGGGGCTGCGCGAGCGCGGCTACGTCGAGGGGCAGAACATCGTCATCGAGTACCGCTTCTCCGAGGGCCGGAACGATCGACTCCCCGAGCTGGCCGCCGAGCTGGTGGACCTGAAGGTGGATCTCATCGTGGCGTCCGGGTCGCCGGCGAGCTTCGCGGCCAAGCGCGCCACCAGCACGATCCCGATCGTCATGGGAAGCCTCGCCGCCGATCCGATCGAGACCGGGCTCATTGTAAGCCTCGCGCGGCCGGGCGGCAACGTGACCGGCATGACGGAGATGGCCGCGCACCTCAGCGGGAAGCGGCTCGAGCTCCTCAGGGAAACGATCCCGGGCCTCGTCCGGGTGGCGGTCTTCTGGAATCCGCCCAATCCCGCCTACGGGCCCGTCTTGCGAGGGCTCGACGCAGCGGCTCCGCTGCTGCGCCTGAAGCTTCAACGACTCGAGGTGCGGGTCCCCGAGGACTTCGAGGGCGCCCTCAAGGCGGCGGTCGGACAGCGCGCCGGCGCGCTGTTCGTGCCCGGGGATCCGTTGGTCACGAACCGGCCCCGAGTGCTCGCGGACCTCGCGCTGAGGTACCGGCTGCCGACGATGACGGACTTCAGGGAGCTGCCGGAGACGGGCGGCCTCATGTCCTTCGGGCCGGACCTCGTCGATTCCTACCGGCGGGCCGCCACCCACGTGGACAAGATCCTGAAGGGCGCCAATCCCGCCGAGCTGCCGATGGAGCAGCCCACGAAGTTCGACCTCGTGGTCAACCTGAAGACGGCCCGAGCCCTCGGCGTCACCATTCCGCAGTCGGTCCTGATCCAGGCGACCCAGATCATTCGCTAGGGAACCGTTGTACCGACCGCGCCCGGGCGGACGTGCGCTCGACAACGTGGGCCCTGCTGTCTAGGATAGCGATCCATGAGCGACGCGCTGACCGGCGAAACCGTCGAGCTCCTCCGGCAGATGATCCGCAACCGGTGCGTGAACGACGGCACCGTGATGTCGGGTCAGGAGGTGCGCAACAGCGACACGCTGCGGAGCTACCTGGAAGGCAGCGGCCTGGACGTGGAGGTCTACCAGCCGGCGCACGCCCCGGGACGCACCAGCCTGGTGGCCCGCATCGAGGGGCGCGATCCGACGGCACCCACGCTCTGCCTGATGGGCCACACCGACGTGGTTCCGGCGAATCCCAAGACCTGGACCCACGATCCCTTCGGGGGCGAACTGATCGACGGTGAGATCTGGGGGCGCGGCGCGATCGACATGCTGAACCTCACCGCGTCCCAGGCCGTCGTGCTCAAGGCCCTGGCCCGACGGCCCGGCGGGTGGCGGCCGCGCGGCACGCTGGTCTACCTCGCCTGCGCGGACGAGGAGGCCGGCGGCGCTCTCGGCGCGGGGCACGTGGTCGACCGGCACTGGGACGCGCTCCGCGCCGACTACTGCCTCACCGAGAACGGCGGCACCGTGGGCCGCGGGCGCCAGGGCGACGAGACCGTCACGGTGCACGTCGGCGAGAAGGGCGTGGCCTGGCGCCGCCTGCGCGTCAAGGGCACCCCCGGTCACGGCTCCATGCCCTACGGCGCCGACAACGCGCTGGTCAAGGCCGCCCAGGTCGTGAGCCGCATCGCCGACTATCGCCCCTCGCCGTACGTAGACGACCTGTGGCGGACGTTCGTCGACACCCTGCCGGTCGATCCGGGGATGAAGGCCGCGCTGACCGACCCGGACCGCGTCGAGGAGTCCATCGCGAAGCTGTCGCCCAACCTGGCGAAGCTCGCGTGGTCGGCCACCCACACGACGTTCTCGCCGAACGTCTGTCACGGCGGGGTGAAGACGAATGTCATCCCCGACACGGTCGAGGTGGAGGTCGACATCCGCACCGTCCCCGGCGACAGCGACGACGAGGTGCGGCGCCACCTCGACAAGGCGCTGGGCGGCCTCGCCGACGAGATCGAGCTCGAGCCCCTCTTCTCGAAGCCCGCCTCCGTCTCGCCGACCGACACCCCGCTCTGGGACGTCCTGCGCCGGGTCGTGAGCGCCCACTACCCGGGAGCCCGGCTCCTGCCCCGCATGATCGTGGGCTTCACGGACGCCCCGTACTTCCGCCAGCAGGGCGCGGTGGCCTACGGCTTCGGGCTCTTCTCCCGGACGCTCACCGCCGAGGCCATGGCGGGTCGCTTCCACGGGAACGACGAGCGGGTCGACGTCGAGTCGCTCGCGCTCACGACCCAGGCCTGGCTCGAGGTATGCGAGCAGCTCCTGGGCTAGCCGCCCCGCCATGACGACCCGGCCGCCGGCGGCGCGCGTCCAGCGGGCCTCGTGATTTGACGTGGCTGTGACACACGAGGGGGCCCCGGAAGGGATACTGCCTCGGAGCTCAGTCCACGAGAGGGGACGGCCCGACAGCCGCCCGATGGAGGTCGCGATGATTCGAATGCTCCCGCGCTCCCGGACCTGGGTCGCGCTGGTGGTGGCGCTCACGATCCTGGCCGTCGGCGCGCCCGCCGGGGCGCCGGCCGTCGCCGAGGGGGCCGCGCCCGAGGAGACCGCGGTGTTCGCGGGCGGATGCTTCTGGGGCGTCCAGGGCGTCTTCCAGCGGGTCAGGGGCGTCACGAAGGCCGTCTCCGGATACGCGGGCGGCCCGGCCGGCTCGGCCCGCTACGAGGCGGTGAGCCGCGGCACCACCGGGCACGCCGAGTCGGTGCAGGTCACCTTCGACCCGGCCCGGGTCTCCTACGCGCAGCTCCTGGAGGTGTTCTTCACGGTCGTCCACGACCCGACGCAGCTCGACCGGCAGGGGCCCGACGTCGGCCCTCAGTACCGGTCGGCGATCTTCTACGCGAGCCCGGCACAGAAGTCGGCGGCCCAGGCCTACATCGACCAGCTCACCCGGTCGAAGGCCTTTTCGCGGCCGATCGTCACCCAGGTGGTGCCGCTCGCCGGGTTCTACCCGGCCGAGGCGTATCACCAGGACTACCTGAACCGGCATCCCGACGACCCGTACATCGTGTACAACGACTGGCCGAAGATCACGGGCCTGCAGAAGCAGTTCCCCAGCCTGTACGTCGCGCGATAGCCCCCGAGCACTCGGCCGGCATGGGCGCGTCACGGTCGACGCCGCTCACTCCAGCTTGAACTCGCGGATCGGCCGCACCTCCACGCTCCCGACGCGGGCCGACGGGATCCTCGACGCTACCTGGATGGCGTCGTTCAGGTCCTGGGCCTCAGGCAGAACCCACCCAGCTGCTCCTTCGTCTCGGCGAAGGGACCGTCGGGGGTCGACACCCGGCCGCTCCGTACGCGGATCGTGGTGGCCATGCCCTTGGTGAAGGTGACGTAGTCCTGCGTGAAGGCCCCCACCTCCTGGGAGGGCCGGGCGTTCAGTCTCTTCTCCTCGTCGTAGATCAGGCACAGGTACCGCATGGCGCCTCCTTCGCGCGTCGTCCACCGCGTCGTCGTCGACGCTCGCCGTCAACCCATAGTCGTTCACCGGAGCCCCGGATCGACAGCTAGCACGTCCCCGGCGGCGCAGCCGGCCCCGGAAGCTGGGGTGACGCCGGCATCCCCGCCCGGGTCTCAGCGCGGCACGTGGAGATGGAGGATCTTGCCCGAGCCCGTCACGAACGGGGCCCGGCGCTCGATCGTGAGCGCGCCAGCGTCCCGCCAGGCGCTAACCATCACCGCCGCGACGTCGGAGCCGGCGCTCACCGCGGCGAGGAACGCGTCCGCCACCTGGGCCTCGTCGACCGGGCCGACGGCCGGCGCCACCAGGAGCCTGAGGCGGGGCACCGGGCCACCGACGTGATCCTCGACCAGCTGGTAGTGCGTGGGCGCGCCGCCGAAACGGCGGGGCAGCACCTCCTCTAGCAGCCGGATCACCTCCGAGTCCAGGACCGTCATCCCCCCGACCGTGAGTTTCTCGTAGCTCCGGATCGTGTGGAGGCGTCGGCTCCAGCCGATGGCCTCGACGGGACAGCCGCACGTGCGGCTGTCCGCGATCGCCTCGTCGCCCATCGAGACGTTGAGGAGGACCAGCGGCGCAGCGGGTCGCAGGGACGAGAGGAGTAGGCTTCGCGACGACAGGGCCTGGCCGCCGTCTCCCTCCGGCTGCACCACGGCGTGGAGATCGTCGACGACGTGCACCTCGTCAGGCTCCCGGGCCGCGAGACAGCCGAATCCCACCACGCCGCACTCCACGATCCCGTACCGGGCGACCACCGACGCGCCCGTCGTCTCGATCGCACCGCGCTGGGCGACGGTGAGCGGCTCTCCCACGACCATGAACCGGCCGCCGCGAAGGTCGACGCCGGCCGTCCGGGCCACGTGACAGAGCCGCGTCGCGGAGCTGACGTAGCAGTGGACGTGCGGCACGTTCCCCTCGGCGAGCACCGTGGTCATCCAGCGGCCGATCGGCAGCGGCGCGTCCACCGACACGTGCTCGGGGCGCGGGAAGTCGCGGCCCGCCGCCCAGCCGGCCGCCCGCAGGAGCCGAGCGCTCCAGCGGTATCGCGGGTGGATCCCGGGCTCCCCCGGATCGACCTGGGAGAACCAGCGGACGGGCGGCGCGCCGAAGGCCGCGTACTCGAGCAAGCGGGCAATCGCACCGCTTCCCGGGACCTGCCACACCGCCCGTGTCCACTCGATTCCGCCCCACGCGTCGAACAGGAGCCGGGTGTCCTCGGCCCCCTCCCGGATGAAGTCGAGGTCCATGAGGACCGCGGTGCCCGTGCTCCGGCTCGCGCCGCTCCGGGCCGGCACGTGTCCGGAGGAGCGGGGATTCTGGAAGCCGGCGGGATCGACCCGGTGGCTGAGATGCCCACGGACGATCGGGCGGCGCCCCTTGAACTCGTCGACCGTGAGGTAGACCCCCGCCCGGAAGAGCGCGCGCAGCGCGCTCTCCACGCCGTCCTGCTGGACGAGGCCCTCCAGGTCCCCGAGCTCGCAGCCCGCGTGGTCGAGGAGCGCTCGATACGGGCTCGCCGTGTTCCCGTAGACGGCGCGCCGAGCCAGCTCGAGGAAGCCCCGCTCGCGCCCCTCCCGGCGGCGACGCAAGCCGGCCTGCGCCTCGTCACGCGCGATGGGCCGGCGGAGGAACGCCGGCGCCCGCCAGAGGAACCGCGCGCCCGCGCCGGCGTCGAGGAGGAAGCCGCCCGCCGTGCCGCCCGGCCGCATGCCCCGAAGCTCAGTCCGTCACGCGGCCGCGCGCGTCGCGGAGCCGATCACATGATCGCCCGGTCCGTGGTCCACGGACTGCTCCTCGCCGGTTCCATGCTCGGCTCGCATGATACGATGCGGGCGGTTTTCGGCCGGCAGCAACCCCTTGCCCGACCGCGGGGGCGGGAATCCGGAGGTGACGTGGACCCCGAGGCACCGTCGCCGGATGTCGCGGCGCTGCGAGCCCTGATCACCGGGTACGAGACGTCCCAGGTCGTCCACACGGCCGCGCGGCTCGGCGTGGCCGATCACCTCGCCGAGGGGCCACGGACCATGGAGGACCTGGCCGCGGCGCTCGGTGTGGATGCCGGGGCCCTCCACCGCGTCCTCCATGCGCTGGCGGCGCTCGGCCTCGTCGCGCATCAGGGAGGCAGCCGCTACGCCCTCACCGAGTCGGGAGCGCGGCTCCGCGACGGGGTGCCGGGCTCGCTCCGGGCCGTCGCCCTCCTCTCCGGCGAGCGCTCCTATCGCGCCTGGGGCGGGCTGCTCCACAGCGTCAGGACGGGGGAGACCGCGTTCCGGCACGTGTTCGGCATGGAGACCTTCGAGTACATGGCGGCGCATCCCGAGATCGCCGGGTTCTACAACGAGGCGATGGCGGCCGGGGCCGCCGAGCGCGCCGCCGCAGTGGCCGCCGCCCACGACTTCTCCGGAAGCCGCACCATCGTGGACGTCGGGGGCGGGCACGGCGTCCTGCTGATCGCGATTCTCTCCGCCAGCGCCGGAGCGCGCGGCGTGCTGTTCGAGCGCGAGTCGGTCGCCGTCGGCGCCCGGGCGCGCATCGAGGCCGCGGGGCTCGGCCCGCGGTGCCGCGTCGAGTCGGGCGACTTCTTCGAGTCCGTCCCCGCCGGCGGCGACCTCTACCTCCTCTCCCACATCATCCACAACTGGGACGACCAGCGGAGCGCGCGCATCCTGGCGAGCTGCCGCGCCGCGATGTCTCCCGGGGCGACGCTGCTCGTCGTCGAGCAGGTGCTGCCGGAGCGGTTCGTGCCGTCGCGCGCCGCCGTCCAGGCCGCCATGGCGGACCTCCACATGCTCGCGATCACGGGGGGACAGGAGCGGACCGCCGCGGCGTACCGGGCACTCCTGGCCGGCGCGGGATTCACGCTGACGTCCGTGACCCCCACCGCGGTGGCCGAGAGCCTGATCGAGGGCGTCGCGGTCTAAGCGCGAGGTCGGCGACCTGAGCGAGCGGACGGAGGGACCGTGCTCGACATCCTGATCCAGGGCGGAACCGTAATCGACGGGACCGGCCGGCCGGCGCGGCGGGCCGACGTGGCGATCTCGCGCGATCGCATCGAAGCCATCGACCTCCTCCCCGGCGCCGCCGCGGCCCGCGTGATCGACGCCGCCGGCCACGTGGTCGCGCCGGGATTCGTGGACATGCACTCGCACGCCGACTTCACCCTCCCCGGGCTGCCGACGGCCGACGGCAAGGTCCACCAGGGCTTCACGCTGGAGGTCGTCGGCAACTGCGGCGCGAGCCCGGCTCCGCTCACGCCGGCCCGGCGCCAGGACGTCATCGACTCCATCGGCCTCGCCCTGCCCCCGCTCGCGTGGGACTGGACGACCTTCCGGAGCTACCTCGACGCCCTGGCCCGGAAGCGCCTCTCGATCAACGTCGCCCCGCTGGTAGGGCACGGGACGGTTCGCCTGGTGGCGATGGGGCCGGGCGACGCGCGGCCGACGCCGGACCAGCTCCGGGCGATGGCCGCCGAGGTGCGGCGCGCCGTGGACGAGGGGGCCGTCGGCTTTTCCACCGGGCTCATCTACCCGCCGGGCGTGTACGCCGACACCGACGAGGTCGTCGAGCTCGCGCGCGCCGCCGGTGAGGCGGGCGGCTTCTACGCGAGCCACATCCGGGGCGAGGGCCGCTCGCTCCTGTCCGCCATCGCGGAGGCGATCGACGTCGGGCGCCGGGCGGCCGTCCCCGTGGAGATCAGCCACCTGAAGGCCGCGGGCCGGCCGAACTGGCCGAAGATGACCGAGGCGATCGAGCTGATCGAGCAGGCGCGCGCGGAGGGTCTCGACGTGACCGCCGACATGTATCCGTATCCGGCGGGAAGCACGGCGTTGAGCGCGCTGCTCTTGCCCTGGGTCCATGCGGGCGGCCGCGAGCCGCTCCTCGCGCGCCTCCACGACCCCGCCGACCGCGCGCGCATCCGCGCGGAGCTGGACGGCGGCGGGATGGCGCACGACGCGGGCTGGGAGGGCATCCTCATCGCGGGATGCCCCGCCCGGCCCGAGTACGAGGGGCGGACCCTCGCCCACATCGCCAGCGGCCTGGGCACGTCGCCCGCCGAGGCGGTGATCGAGATCCTGCGCGAGTCGAGGGCCGACGCCGAGATGATCCTCTTCATGATGAGCGAGGACAACGTCGCGCTCGGCCTCCGACAGCCCTGGGTCATGATCGGCTCCGACGGCGAGGGCCGGGCGGCCCACGGACCGTACGGCGCCGGCAAACCCCATCCCAGGAACTACGGCACCTGCCCCCGGTTCCTCGGGCACTACGTCCGGGACCGCGGCGTCGTGCCGCTACCCGACGCGATCCGAAAGATGACCAGCCTGCCCGCGGCAAAGCTCGGCCTCCGGGACCGCGGCCGGCTCGAGCCGGGCGCCGTCGCCGACGTCGTGGTCTTCGACCCGGCGACCGTCGCCGACACGGCCACCTTCGCCGAGCCCCACCGGTATCCCCGGGGCATGCCCTGGGTGCTCGTCAACGGCGAGCCCGTAATCGCGGGCGGCCGGCACACCAGGAGCCGCCCGGGGCGCGTGCTGGCGCGCTGAGCGCCGGGTCCGCTCGAGCGTCCGTGGTCCGGCGGCGGCGCTGGCGGGCTGGGCCCGTCAGACCCGGCCGACCAGCGTCTCGCCCACCCTCGCGATCAGGTCGTCGATGGCGGTCCCCTCCATCGTGGAGGGCTGGATGGCCAGCCGATGCACACCGAGGTCGCCGTACCGGCGCGCCGTGTCGACGTCCGGGGTGCCGCGCGGCGTGATCGTGATCTCGAGCCGGCCGAGCCCGGCCGGGCGCTCGTGGCGCGTCGCCGTCTCGCGCAGAGCCGCGAGGGACTGCGCGGTCTGCTCGACGTCCAGGTCCCACCCGTGCCAGCCGTTGCCGGACTGGATCGCACGCCGGTACGCCGCCGGCGAGTGCCCGCCGATCACGATCGGCGGATGCGGCCGCTGGACCGGGCGCGGGCGCTCGAGGACGCCCGAGAAGGCGACGAACCGCCCCGCGAACGACGGGGTCGGCTCGTCCCAGAGGGCCCGCATCGCGGCCAGGTACTCGTCGGTGCGGGCGCCCCGATCGGCGAGCGACGCGCCGAGGGCGCGCAGCTCCGGCTCGAGGTACCCCACCCCGATGCCCACGATCAACCGCCCCTTCGAGAGCACGTCGACCGTCGCAAGTTGCTTCGCGAGGAGAACCGGCTGGCGCTGGGGCAGCACGATCACGCCGATCGCGAGCCGGACTCGGCGCGTCACCGCCGCCATGTAGGCGAGGGCCACCACCGCCTCCAGGCGCGCCTGCGCCGGCGGGTCCCCGCCCGGGGTCTCCGAGGCCGGGAGGGCGATGTGGTCGCCGATCCAGAACGAGTCGAAGCCGGCCTTCTCCGCCAGCCGCGCGCGCCGGGCCAGCGTGTCCGGCTCGGCGCTGCTCCCCCGGTGCAGTCCGAACAGCGCCAGCTTCAACCCGTCCGCCATCTCGCTCTCCTGGTCCGTATCGTTGGCGGTGAGCGCCTCGATCGAGGCGCATCGATCCGCTTCCCGCATGGTGATCGGTGGCTCGCTCCCCGACGCGGTTTCGCGCGGAGCCCTCCGGAGACACGATACACGGTTGATCGGACCGAGGGAGGCTCGGGCGCCGCCGGAGCCGGGCTGTCGCCGAGACCGTCGCAGTGTGTCCGGGCCTGGCCCCGGCGTCCCCCGCCCGGCCGGTGGCTCACGCTGCCTGGTGCGCCGCCTACAGGCCATCGACCGCCTCCCGCCGCGACCAGCAGGCCCTCTACCGGACGATCGACGCCTTCCTCAAGAGCACCGGGGGCGGCTAAAGGGGGACGACCTCGACCGCTGCAAAATGCAGTACCCGGGTCGAGCGCCCAGTTCAGGGGCGGGGGCTTCAGCGGTGAGCGGTCAGGTGGCGGGAGTCGGAGGGGCGATTTCGTGTATCCGGACCACCTGTCGGCATCCCATGGCTCCTTCCGCCACGCGACCCGAGCTCGATCCTAGCACCGTCGGGCGAAGCCGCGGCGGCGAGCCGCACGACCCGTCAGCCGGATCGGCGCAGCGCCTCCGGCCGGATGGGCAGCCTGGTGACCGGGATGCCGAGGGGCCGCAGGGCGTCGGCGACGGCGTTGGCGATGGCGGCGGGGGCCCCGACGGTGCCGCCCTCGCCCATGCCCTTCACCCCGCCGGGCGTGTGGGGCGAGGGCGTCTCGAGGTGCCCGATCGCGAGGGACGGGAGCGCGCTCGCCACCGGCACGGGATAGTCCATCAGCGTGCCCGTGACGAGCTGCCCCGCGGCGTCGTAGACGAGCGCCTCGCCGAGCGCTTCGCCGATGCCCTGCGCGAGCGCCCCGTGGATCTGGCCCTCCACGATCGTGGGGTTGATCACGGGCCCGCAGTCCTCGACGACGGTGTAGCCGCGGACGTCCACGCGGCCGGTGTCCGCGTCCACCTCCACCGACGCCACGTGGACGGCGCCCGAGAACGCGGCGTCCGGCGGGTCGAAGGCCTCGGTGGCCTCAAGCCCCGGCGGGAGGCCTCCGGGCGGGGGCGCGTGAGCGAGCCGTGCCAGCTCGGCCAGCGCCACGCCCCGCTCCGGCACGCCGCGCACCGTGACGCGGCCGTCGCGGAGCTCGAGATCTGCCGCGTGGGCCTCGAGCACGCCGGCGGCCAGCGCCAGGAGCTTCCCGCGCACGGCGGCGGCGGCGCGCTGGACCGTGCCGCCCTGGGCGATCGCGCCACGGCTCGCGAACGTGCCGGTCCCGGCCGGCGAGGCCTCGGTGTCGACGGGGCGCACGTGGATGCGATCGGGCGGCACGCCCAGCTCGGCGGCGACGAGCTGGGCGATCGTGGTCCGGTGCCCCTGACCCTGAGAGGGGAAGGAGACGAAGCAGGCGATGCTGGCGTCGGCGAGCATCTCGACCCGCGCCGCCTCGGGTCCGGGCACTTCCACCATGCCGCGACGGCGGTAGGTCTCCGAGCCCATGCCGGTGTACTCGGTGTAGCAGGCGAGCCCGACGCCGAGGAGCCGCCCGCGCCCGCGCGCCTCGTCGCGCTCCCGCTTGAGACGGTCGTAGCCCGCCAGGTCGAGGGCCTGCTCGAGCGCCTTGGGCAGGTCCCCGCTGTCGTACACGAAGCCGCCAGCCGACGCGAACGGGTAGGCGTCGCGCGGGATAAGGTTGCGCCGGCGGATCTCGGCGGGATCGACGCCCAGCCGGTCTGCGAGGAGATCGAGCGTCCGCTCCATGGCGAAGGCGGCAAACGTCATGCCGACCCCGCGATATGCGCCGAGCGGCGGCTTGTTGGTCGCGACGGCCACGCAGTCGCACTGATAGGCCGGCGTGCGGTACGGGCCCGGCAGGATCGCCGCGGCGCCGAGGGGCTCGAGCGCCTGCGTGAGCGGGTGGATGTGGTACGCGCCGGCGTCGGAGACGAGGCGCGCCCGGAGCGCCAGCAGGATCCCGTCGGCGTCGGCCGCCGCCTCCAGCTCCACGCGGCCCTCGCGCGCGTGCGAGGCCGCCGCGAGGTTCTCCCGGCGCGTCTCCGTCCACTTGACGGGCCGGGCGACGGCCCGCGCGAGCGCGGCGACGGCGAGGTCCTCGGGCATCACGTGCATCTTCTGGCCGAAGCCGCCACCGGTGTCCGGGACGATGACCCGCACTCGGCTCTCCGGCAGCCCGAAGCTCCGGGCCAGCGCGGTGCGATAGACGAACGGGATCTGAGTCCCGGTCCAGATGGTGAGGCGATCCCCCTCCCACTGGGCGACGGTCCCGCGCGCCTCGAGCGGGACGGCCGCGCAGCGGCCGTGCTCGAAGCGCTCGCCGATGCGGACGGCCGCGCGGGCGAAGGCGGCGTCCACGTCGCCCCGGCGGAAGCCTCGCCGGACGAGCACGTTGCCGGGCGCCGTCTCGTGGAGGATCGGGGCGCCCGGCGCCAGCGCCGCGTCCACGTCGGCGAGCGCCGGCAGCGGCTCGTAGCCCGCGGCGACGCGCTCACACCCGTCGACCGCGGCGTAGGGCGTCCGGGCGGCCACGACCGCCACCGGCTCGCCCACGAAGCGCACGCGCGAGTCGGCGAGGGCCGGCCAGGCGGTCGGGGCGAAGCCCTCGCCGTCGAGCCGGGGCGCGAGCGGCTGGACGCGCCCGGCGAGGTCGCGGCCGGTGAGGGCGGCGACGACCTCCGGCGCGCGGAGCGCCGGCGACGCGTCCACGCCCGCGAGGCGCGCGTGCGCGTGAGGGCTCCGCACGAAGGCGGCGTGGAGCAGTCCCGGGAGGCGCATGTCGTCGAGGTAGCGCCCCTGGCCGGTCACGAGGTGGGGATCCTCGAGACGCTTGACGTGGGCGCCGATCAGGCGAGTGGCCAGGCCTGCGTCGGCCGTCACCGGCGCCCCTCCGCGTTCACCGGTCTACTGTAGTGGCTTCTCTTCTCCAGGGCTCGAGCCTTTCCATGCCCTGGCTCCACGGCAGCCCCGGCGCCGCATCGGGGCGCCGCGTGTGCCGCGGCCGCTCCCTCAGGTCGTCGAGCACCGGCTGCGGTGTGTCGATGCGGAACGGCTGGGTGATTGCGCCGGCGGCGAGGCCCGACCGCGCGTCGGCCCTCACGGCTTCTACGCCCTGGCCACCCGCGGCAGCACCTCAGCGGCCAGGAGCTCGAGCTGCTCCGCCCCCCAGTCGATGGGGTTCAGGACGACCCACCCGCACCCGCCCAGGGCGTCGAGCTTGCCCCGGATCCGCTCGGCCACCTCCTCGGCCTCGCCCAGGAGGTAGAACTCCCGCCAGTAGGGGAGGTCCATTCCCGAGTAGACCTTGAAGCGCGGCGCGGCCGACTCGGGCTTCTCGCCCGGCTTGAGCACCCAGTCGAAGTTCGAGTAGACCTTCGACATCTCGTCGGGCTTCCGGCCGAAGTCCCCCATGAACCGCTGGATCTTCTCCCAGTCGCCCCGGACCATCTCCGCGGTCGAGGAGGAATGGGGCACCCACGTCCGGGCGTACCGGGCGATGCGGCGGAGCACCGGGTCCATGCTGGCCACGGTCTGCGCGTAGATCTTCTCCGAGGGCTGGGTCCCGCCACCGATCCAGATCGGCGGGTGCGGCTTCTGCACAGGCTTGGGGTCGATGGTCAGGTTCTCGAACTGGTAGTACTGGCCCCGGTAGGTGACGTCGTCGCCCGCCCACAGGGCGGTCACCGCCTCCAGCATCTCGTCCATGCGCCGGCCGCGCTCCCGGTGCGGGACGCCCATCACGCGGAACTCGTCCTCGTGCCAGCCGACGCCCACGCCCAGGATCGTCCGCCCGCCGCACAGGACGTCGAGCGTCGCCCATTCCTTGGCGAAGTACGCGGGACTCCGGAGCGGCAGGACCAGCACCATCGTGCCGAGCCGGATCGTGCGCGTCACGCCGGCCAGCGCCGCGAGCATCGCCACCGGCTCGAGCCAGGTGCAGGCATAGGCCGGCCGCGTGAGGAGGAGGTGGTCGATGGCGACCGCGCACTCGAATCCGAGATCCTCCGCCCGCCGAAGATAGGCGCCCATCTCCTGGAGCGACGCGGTCCCGGGCCCCAGCGCGAAGCTGGGGAGGCGGAGCCCCCACCTCACCGGAGGCCGTCCTCCTTCTTGGCGTCGGCCACCGTGAGCCCGCCCACGCGCGGGTGCGGGCGGCCGCCGTCCGTGACCACCAGCGCCACCAGGATCTCGTTCGCCTTCGGCGCGTCCGGCAGGCGCACCTCCATGGCGTCGAAGTGGGTGCGGACGAAGGCCGCGTCCTTGAAGTGGAGCGGCACGTCGATGGACGTGCCCGGCCCCCCGAGCTTCTTCACCGACGGGATGATGGCCTTGCCACCGCCCACGGCGGCCCGGAACGGCGTCCCCAGGGTCGGGTGGAGGATGGCGGCCGCGTGCTCGTACTCGCCGTCGGCCCCGACGATCGCCGCCTTGCCGTAGGAGTGCACGGGGCCGCCGAGCGCCGCCACGGCGCGCTGGCCGAGCAGCTCGCCGAGCTCCTCGCCGGTCTTGATCAGCGCCTGGAGGTCCTCGACGAAGCGTCCCGCGAAGGGGTTCTCGATCACCGCCACGGCGGCCGCCTTCCTGACGGGCCGGGCGGCGACCTTCCCGCCGTCCTCCAGGATCTCCTCCACCACCGTGACCAGCTTCCGGACCCGCATCAGTGTCCTCCTCCCGCCGGGCCGTGCCCCTTGACCACCTCGGCCGCCCGCGCGGCCGGCGGCGTGTTGCGGCTCCGGCCGATCCTGACCTGGCCGTCGATCAGCACCATGGAGATGCCGAAGAGGTCTCCCGCCTTGAGAGCCTCGCGGGCGGTCTTCCCCACCGAGCCGATCGGCGCGTCCACGACGCACAGGTCCGCTTCCCGGCCCGGCTCGATGACACCGGTGGAGAGGCCGTAGACGCGCGCGGTGTTGCCCGTCGCCATCGCGATGGCCTCCTCGGGCTCGATCCCGCCCAGGGAGGTCAGGTGGGCGATGACGCGGAGGATGCCGAGCGGCACGACCCCGGTGCCCGACGGCGCGTCGTTGCCGATGATCACGCGGTGAAGCGCCTTCGCGTCCTTGGCCCGCGCGAGGGTGTGGAGCGCCGTCCGCCCGTTACCGCAGTGGACGATCTCGAGCGCCATCTCGGTCGCCACCAGGGCGTCGATCTCGCGCTCGCTCATGGAGGTCGTCCCGCCGTTGATGTGGCCCACGACGTGGGGCGCCGCCTCGAGGACGACCTCGGCGCTGATGGGGCTCGAGCCGGCGATGGAGGGCCCGCCCGTGTGGATCGTCACGGTCATGCCGTGCTTCTTGGCCCACCGCACCATGGGCGCGGCGTCCTTGCCGGTCCGGACCGAGCCGAGCCCGATCTCGCCGACGAGGCGGACTCCCGCGCGGGCCATCTCGGCGAAGTCCTCCTCGACCAGGCCCAACTCGAGGATCGGCGCGCCGGCGTGGACCTTGACACCCGAGGGGCGCATGTTCGCGTAGGCCTTGGCCGCCACGATGGCCAGTGCCTTCAGCCCGACGACGTCCTTGGGCCGGCCGGGCAGGTGCACCTCGCCCGCCGAGATCATGGTGGTCAGGCCGCCGTTGAGCCCGGAGTCGATGAAGTCGACGGTCCGCTGGCGCGGGGTGAAGTCCCCGAACACCGGGTGGCAATGGGAGTCGACCAGGCCGGGGACGACGGTCGAGCCCTTGGCGTCGATGACCGTGTCGGCCTCGTCCTCGAGGCCCTTCCCCACGGCGGCGATGCGGCCGTCCTCGATCCGGATCGAGTCCGCGTCGACGATCGGTCGACGGATGTCTCCGCTGATCAGCATCCCGATGTTGCGCACCAGGGTTTTCATGGCGTGCCCTCGCGTCCCGAGCCCCGTGCGGTGCCGCCTCGCGCGGCTCGGATGGGCCTCGATTCTGTCAGATCGGCCGGTCCCGCGCAAACGGGCCGGGTCCCGGCGCGCGCGGCCTCCGGCGGAGACGCGGTGCGCGTGCCGCCGGACGCCGTGGCGAGGAAGAGCCGAATCGCCCCGCGCCGCTCGTGATGCCGCGGACGCCGGCGGCGGGCCGGCAGCTATCTCCGCGCCCTCCTCGCCTTCCCTCGGCCGCGCTTCCGCCTGGAGGCCGCGGCCACCGGCCGGCGGGCTCGCATGACGGGCACCAGCGTCGTCAGGAGCCTCACGAAGCGCTCCCGCGCGCAGTCCGGGTCGCACTGCGCCTGGGGAGCCTCGCCGCCGCGCGCGCGGGTTCGCGCGGGGGCGTGCACGGAGTGGCTGTGGCCGCCGGCGGCGGGCGCCGCGTCGTGGTCCGGACAGTACTCGCCCTCGATGTAGACGGAGAGGTTGTACGCGCCGGCCACCGGCATCTTCTCGATGTGCACGTGCATGGGGCCCTCGTCGTGCACCGCCACCGTCATCTGCTGGTCCCGGTGGCCGGAGATCCTGCGGTCCTTCCGCTCCGCCTCGGCGAGCGCCCGCGCCGCGTCGAATCGCGGCGTCCGCTGGTTGCGATTCAGCGCGTCGGAGCTGACCTTCGCGGCATTCAGCCGGGCCCCCAGCGCCGCCAGGTCGTTGACCGGGGAGATCAGGCGCGCGAGCGCCCGGCCCGTGGTGGCCGTGCCCCGGAGCACGTCGGCACGCACCTGTACCGACACGCTGTCGCCGACCGCCGCCCGGAGGTTGTCGGCCACCAGGGCGTAGCGCAGGCGCGTGCGGGCGTAGACGTTGACCGCCAAGTCGCAGGCCTCGTTGTCATTGCGGTTGGTGCCGGGCGGCACCATGTCGAAGACGCCGGCCGACACGCGCGCGACGCTCCGCTGCGCGCGGCGCTGCTTCGGGCCGACCAGGAGGCGCGAGTACTTCGGCCCCCGCAAGGTCCCGGCCGCCACCGGCGCCAGGAGATTGTCCGGGGTGAACATGACCATCGCATCCAGCACCCGCGCCTTGAAGCTCGCCATCAGCCGCCACCGGCCCACCCAGCACCCGGCGTCGGCGCTGTCGCGATTCAGGAGCAGGGAGAGCCGGCCGCTCGAGCGCTTCGCGGTCACGTGAGGCCGGCGGCAGCAGTGGGCGCAGCCCATGCCCTCCATGCCGCCGTGGCCGGCGGCCATGGCCCCGTCGCCGTACACCATGGTGCCGTCGGGGGCGTGCAGCTGGAACGACCAGTTGGCGTCGTTGAAGTCCATGCCCTGCGCGGTGATCAGGAAGGCGTCGTCGGCCGACGTCGCGTCGAACTCGGCGTGCGTGTACTCGCCCGCGAAGAGTTCCAGGACCGGGTCGAAGATGCTGGTGAACCCGATGGCGGCGGCCAGCGCGTTGGAATAGAACTTGTCGATGGTACCGGCCGTCTCGCCGTGGAAGACCTGCTGCGTGCTCAGCGCGCGGCCCTTGTCCACCATGCTCTGTAGCGTCGCGTAGTCCACGTCCGCGCCCGTGCCGAACCCCATCGAGAAGACCGCCACCGGCGAGAGGCTGCCGTTCACGATCGAGCTCATCGGCGCGCCCGCGGTGAGGAGCCCGTCGGTCAGCATGGCGAGGTAGCGGTGCTCGTCGGCGGGCGCCCCGCCGAACGGCGGCGTCACCAGCGTGTTGTTGACGTCCAGCAGCGCGTCCGCCAGCGGCGTGTCGCCGCCGGGGCTCATGGCCGCGGCCGCGGAGTCGAACGACGCGCGGCTCACGCCGGTGCCGGCCTTGACGAGGCCGTAGCCGGGCGCGGCGAAGACCGGCTGGAACTCGTTCGCGGCCAGCCTCCGGAACGTCTTGATCCCCGCGATCGTGTAGATCACGCCGCTGCTCTGGACCGTCTCGCAGTCCTGCAGGAACGCCGACACGCCGCGCTTCGCCGCCTCCCACTTGGTGACGTCGGGCGCGCTGGTGGTCATGGGGTCCGGCGTCAGGCCCGTCATCGAGCCGGTGCGATCGAGGCCGATGCCGATGACTGCGATGGTGTCGTACGCGTAGCCGAACGCGGTGCGGTAGTCCAGGGTGTCGACGTTCCGCTGGATGCCCAGCGCGCTGAAGTTCGGCATCGGGATGGCGGAGGCGATGCTCGCGTTGGTGCCGTAGCCGGCCGTCGAGCCGATCCACGGGTACATGATGTCGTTGCGGTGGTGCTGCGGATTGCCGCCGCTCGACGGGTAGTCGGACGCGTGCCCGTCCGCCTGCCACATCGCCCACAGCCGGTCGATGTTGCAGTGGTGGAGGTAGAAGATCGGGTCGAACGGCGACACGGCCGGATAGCTCATCTGTCCCGGCACGCCGCCAACCCACCCGTGCAGCTCGTTGTGCATCTGGTGGCCGCTCGACAGCCCCGCCCCGGCCTCCAGCGCGTTCTGGAAGGCCGCGTAGGTCCCCTTGCCGAGGGCTTGGTTCAGGTCCGTGGCGGTCGGCAGGCCGGACACCGCGTCGATCGCGCGCCGGAGCGGACCGGACGAGCTGCCGAACGCGGAATGGAGCCGCCAGCCCGTCAGGCTCGCGGGCCACCACGGGGGCTTGGGCGTCGGATTCGTCCCAGTGCCCGGCGCGTCCGCGGCGAAGTACCCGCTCCGGACCTCGCTCGACACCGTCCCGTTCGGGCCCAGGAAGTCGTCGGTCATGATCGGCGCCGGGTCGGTCCAGTCCCAGTACGGAAGCATGACTCCGGCGACCTTGGATTGCAGGTCGAGCTCGAAGCGGAACAGGAAGTATCGGTGCCAGCTGAGGAAGCTGAAGGCGCCGGCGCCGCCGTGGCCGAAGTTCACGAACGACGACCCCGGCGCGAAGGCGTTCTGGATCTCCTGGTGAATGGCGACGTACTGGTCCCATTTGCTGTACCGCTGCGCGGCGGGCGCCCCGGGGTTCACGATGTCGGCCTTCAGCAAGACGCAGGCGCGCGAGAAGCTCTCCCGTTCCGCGGGAGCGAGAAGCTTGGCGTTCTTGCGAATGCCCATTGGTGAGTCCTTTCTGGTGAGCGGAGCTCTCACATCCGCGGAGGCCCGGGACCTCAGGCGCCGCGCCGGCTCTTCCGTCGTGCGCCAGGAGCCAGAGCCGCGACCCGCTCGTCGGCGGAGCAATGGATGTGCCAGTGAAACCGGATCTCGCGAAGTGCGCTGCGACGCGGAGTTAACGTGGCCCTTCGCGACCGACACCTGCACAGTCCACGTGGCAGGTCGTGGATCCCGTGCCGTCGCGCGTGCGAGAACCCCTTATCTCGCACAGTCTTGCGCCGGCTGCACTGTGGACTGTGCAGGGTGCCCTGTGGACTGTGCACCTCTATCGAGCGGAGGCCGGCGCGCGGACCCGCCTCGACCGCGCGGCGCGGGCCGACGCGCCGCCGCAGGCTACCGGCGGACGCCGACGTGGCGGAGCAGGATCTCGGGCTCGGCGGCCAGCTCGGCCGGCGTGGCCTCCCGCACGATGCGGCCGTTCTCGATGAGGGCCACCCGATCGGCCACGCGGAGCACGGCGTCCACCTTCTGCTCGACGA
>DATBGA010000058.1:0-33448 GCA_036558225.1 Candidatus Methylomirabilota bacterium
CCGGAGAGTGGCCTCGCTCGGGCTCTCCACGAGCGCGCGCACCGCCTTCTGGAGGACGCGGGCGCGCACCAGGGAATCCTCGTAGACGGCCTGGCCGATGTCCGCGTACGTCTTCACCACGTCGGCCCGGTCGATCTGCGCGGCCCCGTCCGGGGCCACGCTCAGGACGAACGCCGCCGCGAGTGCCGCGACGATCGCTGGTCGAACAACTCTCATGACACTCCTCCCCCGTCTCGGCCTCCGTTTCGGCAGGCGCTCACTTGTATGTCACCGACACCTTGCCGAACAGCTCGTGCTGGTCGGATACGGCCGTCTGGCGCGCCGCGCCCCCTCGCTCGAGGTCGCTGTACCGGTACTCGCCCGACACGCCGACGCTAATGTCCCCCTTCTCGTAGAAGATCCAGCCGGCCCCGAGGCTGATCCGGTCGCGGACTGACCACACCCCGGTCGTCGTCGCCAGACCGTCATCCCAGAATCGGGTGTAGCGCACGCCCAGCTCGAGCTTCTCGATCGGCCGGTAGTAGAGCCCGAAGGTCAACTGCTTCTCCTTGAAGCTCCGCCCGAGACGCACCGGCGTCGTGGTGGTCTCGCCCGTCGCGGGATCCGTGGTTTCCGTCTGCCGCACGTAGTCCTCGCGGGTCAGCGCGATGTAGAACTCCGTCTCGGCGGTCAGCGGTCCCCACGTGTAGCTGCCCCAGAACCCCGCCGTCTGATTCCGGCGGCCGGCGCCCGGCTCGCTCGAGATGCCGCCGCCGAGCGCGAGGTCCGGCAGTGGCGTGATGTTCACCGCTCCGATGAACGACTGGATGTTGTCGGATGAGTCGGCGAGCCCGACCGAGCTCGCACGCACGATCGTCGTGTTGTCGAAGAGCGTGGAGCCGAAGAAGTGGTCCATCAGCTCTTCCTGCCGGTACGCGGTGAAGGACACGTCGAGGCCCCACCAAGCCTTGTCCTTGTACCCGAGGGTCGCGCCGACCTGGTTCGCCTCGTAGGCGTCCTTCGACGGCGTGTCCGTCACGAGGTGCCCGTAGAAGGCGCCGAAGGGCTGCGTCCGCTTGCCGATCGCGCCGTAGAGGGGGAACCCGTCCTCCTGCTCGAACGTGATCGTGGCCTCGTCGACGACGACCGCACTGTCGGCCTCGGCGCCGCCGTCCGTGGTGTCCGACCCGAAGTACTCGCTCTTGAGGACCAGTTTCCCGGTGATGTAGTCGGTTGGCCTGAACTCGAGGTCGACCTCGGCGTCCCTGAGGAAGATGTCGGAGGTCGACCCGCTGTTCCGGTCGCCGAGATTGCCGTACCGGCGCCAGCGCACCTCCCCCTCGAGGGTGACCGAGATCGAGATCGCCGCCTCGTCCTTCTCGGCCATCTCCGTCAGGATCTCGTTCCGGACCTGACCGACGACTTCGTTCAGCTGAGCCTCGGTGACAGGGGCCTGACCGGCCGCCGCCGGGGCGGCCGGCGCAGCGGTCGTCGCCGGCATCGCAGGCACGGCAGGGGGGGCGGCCTTCTGCGCGGCTTCCTCCGCCGCCATCTCGCGCTTGAGCGCGTCGACGTCTTCCTGGGTGAGGATGCCCTTGCGAATCAGGAGCTTGAGGAGGGCGTCGTCCGAGCCCGCGTGGGCGGGGGTCACCCCGATCAGGCCCACCATGAGCGTCACCAGCAGCCAGGCCCTGCGCATCGCGGCCTCCCGGTCCGTCGGGACCGTGGTTCGGGCGCGGGGCTCGGTGGCCGCGGGCCGCTGGGGAATTGGATATCGTCACCAGCGTCAACAAACGGAATGGGGCGCGCCCACCTCACCTGCGGAGAGTGCCGTGAACGTCAGCATGACCACCCGCTTGCACCGCCGACACTTCAGCTCCAGGCCGTCCGGACGGAGCCGCGCCAGGAGACTCCCGCACCCGCACCGGCAGTCGTGCGTGCCCGCCTCGGCGGGAATGGAGTCCGCAACGAGTCCGCACGGCAAGCCCGGGGCAGGGCGGGCGTTCACAGGCACTCCTCTCTCCATCGGGGATCGGGCATGCGCCGGACGATTTCGCGCGTTAAGTATCCCTAAGTATTCCGGCCTGTCAACCCTAATTCTTGTGGCCCAGGGACCCTCGTGGAGCGCGACCGTCGGAGGGGCCTCGGCGTTCCGATGCAGGGCGCGCGCGGATGCGCGGTGGCTCTCGGCATCGGTGCCGTCGAAGCCGGGGCGATCTCCGGGCGGTGGACGCGGCACGTGGCCGGGGCCCGAGCCGACGCCCGGGGGATGTGGCCTATACTCGACCGGCAAGCCGCCCCGCGCAGCGGCTTCGAAAGGCAGGCTCGTGCCGAGCGATCATGCGTCGGGTCTCGTGGTGGGGACCGGCGACTTCGTCTACGACGTGGTGCGGCGGTGGGGGACGCTGCCCGACGGGTGGGATCTCGGGCTGGTCAGCCACGTGGCCGTGGACTCGCGCGACCGCGTCTACTTCTACCAGCGGAAGGATCCGCCCATCCTCGTCTTCGACCGCGAAGGCCGCTTCCTTCACGCCTGGGGGAGCCAGCGCCTCCGCGATGCGCACGGGATCTTCGTCGACCCAGACGATCATGTCTACGTGTGCAACCGCGACGAGCACGAGGTGCTGAAGCTGACGCCGGAGGGCCGGGTCGAGCTGACGCTGGGCCACCGGGGACGGCCGGCGCTTCAGGCGCCGTTCAATCACCCGGCCGACGTCGCCGTGTCGCGGGCCGGGGACATCTACGTTGCGGACGGTTACGGCAACTCGTTGGTGCACCGGTTCTCCGCCGACGGCCGGCACCTCGGTTCCTGGGGCGCGCCTGGCGCGGGACGCGGCCAGTTCACGACGCCGCACGGCATCTGGGTCGATGCGGAGGACCGGGTGCTCGTCGCCGATCGGGAGAACAACCGGGTTCAGCTCTTCAGCCCGGAGGGCGACTACTACGGGGAGTGGGCGGACCTCCATCATCCTATGGACATCTACGTCGATCCGGCCGGCGTCGTGTACGTGACCGACCAGATCCCCCGCATCAGCATGTACTCCCACGATGGACGACTGCTCGCGCGAGGGCGTCCGGTGAACGTGGGCGCCCACGGCGTGTGGGGCGACTCGCGCGGCAACCTCTATCTTGCCGAGGTCGGCCTCAACCAGGTGACGAAGCTCGCCCGGCGCCGGGCCGCGCCCGCCGCGCCCTGAGGCGATCGCGGCCCAGGCGATCCGACGGCGGGGCCAGGCTCGCCGCGAGAGGCCGAAGGCTGCGCGAACGGTGGCGGAGGTGTCAGCGATGCGGGTCGCGGTGATGGGATCGGGCGCGATAGGGGGCTACATCGGCGCCCGGCTGGCGGCGATCGGCGCCGAGGTGACCTTCGTCGCGCGCGGCGCCCATCTGGCGGCGATCCGCGCGCAGGGGCTCGCGGTCCGGAGCCCGCTCGGTGACCTCGTGATCGCCCCCGCCGCCGCCACCGACGACCCGGCGGCGGTCGGCGCCGTCGACACCGTGCTCCTCGGGACGAAGCTCTACGACGTGGAGGCCGCCGCCGGCGCCATCGCGCCGATGATCGGCCCGGAGACCGCCGTCGTGTGCCTGCAGAACGGGGTCGACGCAACGGACATCGTCGCCCGCCGTTACGGCCGGGCGCACGTCGTCGGCGGCGTTGTCCTGATCAACGGCGAGATCGTGGCGCCGGGCGTCATCCGGCACAACGCGCTCAACCGACTCACGCTGGGCGAGCTCGACGGGCGGGAGAGCGCCCGGCTCGCCCGGCTCGTGGCCCTCGCGAGCCGCGCCGGCATCGAGACCGTGTCGAGCCCCGACATCTACCTGGAGATCTGGCGCAAGTTCCTGGTCCTGGCCCCGATGGCGGCCCTCAGCGCGATGACCCGTGCGGCGCTCGCCGGCATCCGCGCGCACGAGGAGACCTGGCGGCTGGCCGAGCAGGGCATGCGCGAGGTGGTCGCGGTGGCGAACGCCCAGGGAGTCGGGCTCATGGAGGACGACGTGCGGCGCACGCTGGCGTTCGTCCAGGGCATGCCGGCCACGTGGAGGGCGTCGCTGGCGGTCGACCTGGAGCAGGGGCGGCGCCTCGAGATCGACTGGCTGGCGGGCGCCGTCACGCGGCTGGGACAGGCGGCCGGAATTGACACGCCGTTCCATCGGGTCGCCCTCGGGGTGCTGAAGCCGCACGCCGCCGGCGCGCCCTGAGACGCCGCGGCCGGACCGGGAGCGAGCCCGCGACCGGCACCGCCCCCGCGGCGCCGGCACCGGCGGAAGGAGCCCAGATGCGCTTCGTCGAGGAGCGGGACTTCACGCTGCGATTCGACCTCCGTTGCACGTTCGAGGAGGGCTACGACGGGGAACTGGACGGCTACGCCTGGCTGCGGGAGTTTCAGGACCGCATCGTCCCCGGGCTGATCGAGTCGGTGGTCCGCACGGTCCGCGCGCATCCGGGCTGGACGGTCCGGCCCGGCAACCGGGGCCGCGCGATCGAAGACGAGGTGACCCTGGTCGTCGAGCGGGTGATCGACTGACCGCGGGATGGGCCGTGGAGTCGCCGCGGCCGACCGGGCTTCGTGAGCCCCGGCCGGCCGCGGCGTCGGAGACGCGCTAGGGCTTCTTCTTGACCTGGGGGGTCTTGGGGGCCGGCATCGTGGCCGAGGCGAGGTCCTTCGACCACTTCTCGATGGCGGCCAGCGCCGTGGCGAGCTTCTCCTTGGCGTCGGCCGGGGCGCTGGCGACCGTGTCCTTCGCCGACTTCAGCGCCGCCTGGGCGGCCTTCGAATCCTCCTCCCAGGCCTTCTTCATTTCCGGCTTCATCTTCTTGGAGGCGGCCTTGGCCTGCTTCTCGAGGCCCGTCCACGCGGCCTCCGCGGCGGCGATCCCCTTCTCCACCTCGGCCTGCATGGCGGCCTTGCCCGTCGCGGCCGCCTTGGCGGCGTCGTCCGCCAGGCCCTTGGCGCGCTCATACGCCGCCTTCGCCTCCTTGTACTTCTTCTCGCCCATCAAGGACTCGGCCTGCCGCTGGAGATCGGTCACGGCCTTGTAGGCGGGGCCGGCGTACTTGTCGGCATCGGCCGACTTCGCCGCCGCGATCGCCGCATCGGCGGCCTTCTTCTCGGCCTCCGGCGGAGACTCGCAGCCGGCCGCCAGCAAGGCGACACCCGCAAGCACCGGCACTGCCCATCGCGCACTGAACCGTGTCATGTCAGCAGACCCTCCCGTCCCTCGGACGACGTGATGTGGAAGCGGTGATGTGGAAGATGGAACCGGACCTCCAACCGGCAAGCATACGCCAAGTCCTCGCCGCGGTCGACCCGTGCTAGCATCCCCGCCGATGGCGCCGATGGCTCGTCTCGACCGTCTCCGGGCCGCGGTCCGGCGGGAGCCCGTGGACCGGCCGCCGTACGCCTTCTGGCGTCACTTCCCCACCGCGGATCGCTCGCCCGCCGGCCTGGCCCAGGCGACGCTCCGCTTCCACGACCGGTACGGCTCCGACTTCCTGGCCGTGGTCCCCCCGGCCGGCTACGCCGCCCAGGCCTGGGGCTGCGTCGAGGCCGAGACTTCCGATGCCGACGGGAGCCGTCGCTGCGCCCGGTGCGCAGTGACCCGGCCCGAGGACTGGGGGACGATCCGGGCGCTCGAGCCCGCGGCCGCCCCGGGCTACGGAGAGGTCGTGGAGGCGCTGGTGCGGGTGGGGTTCGACCGGCGCATCGGGGACGCCCCGGTGGTCGTGACGCTCTCCGCGCCCTCGACCGTAGCGGCCCGGCTGGGCGGCGGCCGGCTCGCCGCCCATCTGCGTGAGTGGCCGGGGCGCGTCGGCGACGCGCTCCGCGCCATCGCCGAGACCCAGACCCGCTTCGCGGAGCTCTGCCTCGCCGAGGGCCTGGCCGGCCTGCTCTACCTGGTGCACGTGCCCGCCGAGCCCGCGCTCGGGGCGACGACCTACGCCGAGCTCCTCGAGCCCCACGACCGGGCCGTCCTCACGGCCCTCGAGGGACGGGCGACGCTCCGAGTGGTCCACGTCAGCGGGCCGGTCCCCTTCTCGAGCGTGGCGGCCTGGGCCGCCGACGTGGTCGGCTGGGCGCCGGGCGGCGGCCTGCCTGCCCTCGCCGACGGGCACGCATCCCTGCGCGGCGCCGCGCTGGGCGGGCTCGATCCTCAGGCGCTCCACGACGAGCCCCCGGCAGCGGCCGTCGAGGCGGCCCGCGCTGCCCGCGCCGGCGTCGGCGACCGCGGGCTCGTCGTCGGACCGGGCGGGCCGATCTGGCCGGACACGCCGGACGAGGTGCTCGCCGCGGTCGTCCGCGCGCTCGGCGGCTCGACCCGCCCGATCCTCGGCCTCAGCCGCTGACCGCCCGTCAGAGGAGCCGGTCGAGCCACTCCACGCGCTCCGCGCGCCGGAGGATCCGCGTCACGTAGGCCTGATAGGCGCGGCTCGCCGAGCCCGGATGCCAGGCGCGCGGGTTCGGAAGGCTGGCCGCCAGCTGCGCGGCCTCGAGCGGGCCCAGGTCGGCGGCGGACCGCCCGAAATACCGGCGCGCCGCCGCCTCGACCCCGTAGCACCCCGCTCCGAACTCGGCGACGTTCAGGTAGAGCTCCAGGATCCGCCGCTTGGTGAGCGTCCGCTCGAGCTGCCAGGCCAGGATCGCCTCGCGCGCCTTCCGGAGCGGGCTCCGCGAGGGCGTCAGCCAGAGGTTCTTCGCGAGCTGCTGCGTGATGGTGGAGGCGCCGCGGGGCAGCGCCTTTCGCTCGACGGCGCGCTCCAGCGCGTCCTCCACCTCGTCGAGGTCGACGCCCCCGTGCGCGAAGAACCGGATGTCCTCGGCGACGACCACGGCCCGCTTGACGGGCATCGAGATGGCGGCGTAGGGCACCCAGCTCCACGCGACGCGGCCGTCCCGTCCCGCCGCCCGCTGCTCCGCTCGGTAGCGCTCGATGAACGCCGTGCTCCGGGGCGGGCGCGCGGTGAGGGCCCCTACGCGCGGCCACGTCCAGGCCTCGTAGGCGACCCACGCACTCACGGCCAGGAGCCCGACGAGCGCGAACCGACGCCACGCGCGTCCCCGGCCGGCCTGTCGTGTCGCGCGCGCCACGGCGTCCAGTCTAGCTCTTGCGCCGCTCCGGCCGATGCGGTCACCATGGCGCGGTGAGCCGCCACGCGCTCCGCCGATCGCGCCTCACCTGGCTCGATCGCTTCATCGTGCCCCGCGAGACCCCGCTCGCCGCGAGCCGCTGGCACCAGTGCGTCGTGCAGCGCCGGATCAGCCGGCTCGATCACCTCCGGGCGCACCGGCCCAACTGGGAGGCCCTGGCGCTCTACCAGACGGTGGTGTTCGCGAGCGCCGTGGCGGGGCCGCTCCTCGGCGGCTGGCTCGCGGACACGTTCGGTTTCCACGTCATCTCCGGCGCCAGCGGCGCGGGACGGCTCCTCGGCATCCTGCTCTACGTGTGGCTGGCGGTCTAGCCCGTGCTCGGCCGGCGTGACGACCGTCCCGCCCCGTCCGCGGCGGAAGCAGCGTAGGCGGCCGGCGATGCTCCTCTTCAACGGACGCATCCACACGCTCGACTCGCAGGACCGGGTCGTCGACGCCCTGGTCGTCCGCGCGGGCCGCGTCGTCTTCGCCGGGCGGCGGCAGGACGTCAACGCCCCGGCCGGGGAGCCCGAGATCGACCTCGGCGGACGGGCGGTCCTGCCGGGGCTCGTCGACGCCCACGGCCACCTCATGTATCTCGCGCGGCTCCGCCTGACACTGGACGTGGCGGGGCTCGCGTCCGAGACGGCTTGCGCGGAGCGCGTGGCCGTGCGCGCGACGTCCGTGCGGGCCGGCGAGTGGATCTCGGGCCGTGGGTGGGATCAGAATCGCTGGCCGGGCGCGCGCCTGCCGACCCGGGCGTCCCTCGATCGCGCGGCGCCGGAGCATCCGGTAGCCCTGGTCCGCGTGGACGGCCACGCGATCTGGGCCAGCTCGGCGGCACTCCGCCTTGGCGGCATCGACCGGCACACTCCGGATCCCGACGGCGGCCGCCTGGAACGCGATCCCAGCGGTGAGCCGACCGGCATCCTCGTGGACACGGCCCAGGAGCTCGTCCGCCGGGTCGAGCCGCGCCCCGGCCCCGCGCAGCTCGAGGAGGCCGTGCGGGCGGCCGTCGGCGATTGTCTCGCGGTCGGCCTCACTGGCGTCCACGAGATGGGGGCCGATCTCGACGCGCTCTCCGCCTACCACCGCCTCGCCGCCGCGGGCGCGTTCCCGTTCCGGAATCACGTCGCGCTCCGGGGCGCCGACCCCGCGGCGTGGCAGACCGCGCTCGAGGACGGCCCCCACGCGGCCGGCGCCGGCCGCGTGGTCGTGGGGGCCGTGAAGCTGATGGCGGACGGCGCGCTGGGCTCCCGGGGCGCGGCGCTCCACGCCCCGTACTGCGACGACCCGGAGAACCGCGGGCTCCTCCTGCTGCCGCTCGACGAGCTCGAGGCGCGGGCCCGCGCGGCGGCCGCACGGGGGTTCCAGGTCTGCGTCCACGCGATCGGCGACCGGGCCAACACGCTCGTCCTCGACGCGCTCGAGCGGGTGCTCGCGGGCCGCCCGAGCGCCGCGGGCGGCCGCCTCGCCGCGGTCCCGGGCCGGGATCCGCGCCACCGGGTCGAGCACGCGCAGATCCTGGCGGAGACCGACATCCCCCGGTTCCGCGCGCTGGGCGTGCTCCCGAGCATGCAGCCGACGCACTGCACCTCGGACATGCCCTGGGCGGAGGCGCGTCTCGGGGCCGACCGGCTCCCCGGCGCGTACGCCTGGCGCTCGCTCCTGCGGACCGGGACCCTGATCGCCGGCGGCTCGGACTTCCCGGTGGAGCTACCCAATCCCTTTCACGGGATCCACGCCGCGGTGGCGCGCCGCCCCCGCACCGGTCCGGATCCGGGCTGGCAGCCCGAGCAGCGGATGACCCGGGCGGAGGCCGTCCGCGCCTTCACGGCCTGGAACGCGTACGCCGCGCACCAGGAGGCGGCGCTCGGCACGCTGGAGCCGGGGAAGTGGGCCGACCTGGTCGTCTGTTCGGCCGACGTGTTCACCTGCGCCGAGACGGAGATCGCGGCGATCGAGCCGGTGCTGACGCTGGTGGCGGGCGAGATCGTCCTGGACCGGAGAGCCGCCGGGTAGGAAGCCGGCGGGCCGCGCCGGCGGCGGGGGCTCGCGATGTGGCAACCGGCGGCCCCGCGGGCCGCGTCGCCGGTCAGTCGCGGATGGGGAATCCTCGCTCGTCGAACTCCACGGGGCCCGGCGGGATGTCGCGCCGCTCGCGCTGCCGGCGCATCGCTTCCTCCATCGCCATCCGCGCTTCCAGGCGACGTGACCGGCGGCCGGGCGTCTCCTGCATCACCACCGGCGTGGACGTGCTGATGGTCGAGACCGGCGGCGCCCCTTCCTTGGAGCGGGTGAGCTCCGTCAGGAGGAGCGCCGCCAGCACGATGGCGAGCGCGAGGTTGACCCAGCGCAGCACGCTCGAGCTCTTCCTCGCCTATGGGGTGCGGAAGACGCCGAGCCGCCAGCTGTAGCTGTCGATCCCGAGCGACGTCGCCGCGCTGAAGTTGGGGAAGCCGGGGAAGGCCGGCGGCGAGAGCGCCCGGTAACGGAAGCGCTCGTCGTACACCCAGTTCCGGGCGTACCCCGTGTTCGACGACGGCTGGCCGAACGTCCCCATCGTCTTCTGGACGACTCCGCCGAGGACGAGGGAGATCCCCCGGTACGAGCCGTTCGGGTCGTCGAAGCTGAACTGCCCGCTCGGCTCGGCCTGGCTGGACAGGTTCGCGACGAAGACCATGCCGTGGATCTGCAGGTCCCCGTTCAGGGCCTCCGAGAGGCGGATCCCGCCCGCGCGCGCCGCGGGCACCCAGGTCGTCGGCGTCGCCCAGGACACGACGCCGAGCACGTTCTGGACGTCCATCTGGTCGTCCGCGCTCGTCCCGGTCGCGTCGCCGGGGATCGGCTCGCTGAAGAATCCGTCGCCGCCGCGGGGCTCGACGCGGTAGTTCAGATTGCCCGTGATCCAGATGTTGCCGTCTGCCGCGACCGTGAGCCGCGTGCCGTCGGCTGCGGTGGCCGTGCTCTGGTAGATGGCGTAGGTCGGGTCGTTGAAGGCCGTGCCATGGCAGGCCGACGTCGTGTTGTTGCCGGTCCCGGCCGTCCGAGGCTGGCAGGCCCCGGTGACGACGAAGGTCCCGCGCCGCAGGCCGTTCGACGTCCCCACCTGCCCGATGTTGGCGTTGTACACGTAGAGGACATCGTAGTCGAGCGGCGCGGCCACGGTCGGCACGAGATTGTCGAGAACGTTTCGGGAGAACACCCCGGTGAAGACCTGCTGCCTGATGGGCACCTGCGCGGCAATCTGCGCGGCGTCGGGCGCAGCCGCGCTGGTCGCCATCAGCCACCACTGCGTCCCGCTATTGGTGCAGACCGCGGCATCGGTGAAGGTGCTCTTTAGGCACTGCCGCGTCACGATCGTCTCGTTAGTGGACCGCTTCTCCTCGATGATGACGCGACGGTTGGGATTCGTGCCGGTGCCCGAGTAGGAGTAGATGACCACGGTCTGCCCGTCGGCGGTGTTCGCGAGCTGGACGTCGGTCACATGGGGGGCGCCGCCACTGGTCGGGAGAAGGTTACCGTTGACGTAGATGCCGCCCTTGAGATCGATGCCGGCCGTGCCGGTGCAATTGCCGTCGACGATCACCGGGACGTTGGCGCAGTTCCCATCACGCGACGTTGCCGTCGGGATAGTCCCCGAGGTGACGGTGTTGGGGCAGGCCGGGCGACCGTTCGCGGTGCCCGTGTAGCCGAGCGCCACGCAGATCTCCGCCTTCCGGGCGTCATCCGTGCCGCCGAGGGTGCCCGTCGACGGGAAGGGAATCGGGTCGAGGGGCGCGGTCGTCGTGTTGTAGTCGTACCCCCGCGTGAAGCCGGAGCAGTCGGTCAGCTTGCACAGGATGCCGGGGTCGGGCCCGAGCAGCGGCCAGTCCCGGTTCGAGCTGTCCTTGCTGAGGTTCGTGGGGCTCCCGTTGTTGTTGAAGCGGGTCGTCGTCATCGTTTGAGTGGCTTCGCTCCGGAAGGTCGGCCCTTCCTGGCCGGCGACGCTCGTGTTGCCCAGGATGCTGAAGCGCGTGTTCGTGTGGACCGGGCCCGTGTAGACGTGACGGTAGCTGATCCACGGGTCGCCGGAGCCGGCGTCCTGGAACTGGTCGATGAAGTGGGCGTACTTCACGAACTCGGCGTTCAGCGAGATGTTGAAGGCGCCGTCCTGCTGATTCGGCACCGACGAGTCGTGGATGACGAACTGCTGCCGGGCTCGCCCGGCCGTGCCGCTCGACTCGATCCGCCACACGTACGTGAAGAGGGCGGCGTTCCCGCCGCCCGTGATCACCGGCGGCTTCGTCGGGTGCGTGCTGACGATGACCTTCGTCGTGAACGCCAGGTTGGCCGGGCAGCCGGCCGTGCCGGGGCACGTGATCGTCATGACCGCTTGCTGCGCATCGGGAATGTCCCCGACGGCGCTGTAGTCCGGCTCCGTGCAGTCGGACGAGCACGCCTGGAACGTGGGCCCGCTCACGGGAATGGCGTACTCCCGGATGAACTGGGCCCCGCAGTTGTAGCAGCCCTGCATGGGCGCCAGGTAGCTCTTCATGGCCGACCGCCCGGTGGTGGCGACCGCGGTCGGGAGGTCGGAAGTCAGGCGCTCGGCAAGCAGACGCCGCCCCCAGTTGGCACCGGCCTCGGCGGCGTAGGCCGCCTGCGCCTCGTCCTTGTTGAGCTGGGCGATGAGGTTCTCGTTCCGAGCCAGGATGACGAGCGCCGCGATCATCGTGCTGAGGAGCACCATGCCCGCGATGGCGGCGAACAGGGCCACGCCGCGGTCGTCCCGGGTCTGAGCGTCCAGTCGAGCCAGGAACGTACGCATGGGGGGTCCTCCTTCAGGGCACGTTGCGCGGTCGCGCGTCGGACGTCAGCGTTTTCGTGAGGATGGTGGCGCCGGAGCCTTGTCCGATCGTGGCCCGTCCGGTCACCGTGACCACCACCCGGGAGATCCGCTCCCGCTGCGCGTCCGACAGGCTCGCGCAGCCGGTCGTGGACAGCGCCGGGGGATTCAGCAGCGTGTTGGGCGCCCCTGAGGGATCGTTCACGCCGCTGTAGTACTGGAACATGTCCACCCCGCCCGGGTTCGCCACGATGTCGCGGGCGAGCTCCTCGCTGCCCGCGGCGGCGGTGACCCACGCCTGGCCCGAGTCGGGCTGTCCGCCGACGGTCCCGCGCGTCTCCCGGAGAGGCGAGCCGGACGCCGGCGTCGTCGGCCAGTGGAAGTAGACGTTCTCGTCGAGGGCGGTGGTCTTGACGAAGGTATCCCCGTCGACGTCGGCGTAGACGCGGATGCAGTTCCGGCCGGCCTCGCGGAAGGCGGTGAAGGCCACCTTGTTCGCGGAGGGCCCGCCCCAGGTCTGGTTCCGCGGATTGAGCCCGGCGGACTGGATGACGCGCACCATGCGGTCCATGGCCACGCGCACGTTCTGCTGGAGGTCCGTGACCTCGGAGCTGTGGACGTAGGTCTTCTGGGCCTGCTCGATCAGGACGAGGATCCCCGCCACCAGGACGGTCCCCACCGCCAGCCCCACCGCGATCTCCACGATCGTCGTTCCGCGCTCGCCCCTGCCGTGCCTGAACATCGCGCGCCCCTAGCTCCCCTGTGTGAAGATCGTCGTCAGCGTGACGGACTGCTCCGTCCCGGAGCTGTTGCGATAGGTGATGACCACGGTCGCGGTCTTCGTGCCGGTCATCGGCGAGTCGTTCGCGAAGGTGATCGTCCGCCGGAAATAGGGGTAGTTGGTGATGCCACCGTAGCCGGTGGACGCCGGGAAGGTGGTGCCGTTGACGAGCTCGTCGGAGTCCTGGTCGTACGCGCGGTTGCGCATGCTTTCCAGCACCTGGCGAGCCAGGAAGGTCGCGGTCGTCGACTGGTCGCCCTGCTGGATCGCCATGCGGCCCGGCGCGAAGGCCGCGGCCAGCCCCATGAGCGCGACGCCCAGCAGCAGGAGCGCCACCATCAGCTCGACCAGGGAGAGTCCCGCCTGCCGCCGAATGGTCATGGACATGCCGTCGTCCCCGTGCACGAGCGGACGCGGCCCGGCGTGGTCACCTCGACCCGCCAGGTCGTGCCGCTCGGGTAGGTCACGGTCACGTTGCCGGCGCCCGTCAGGACTGTGCCCTTCGGATCGAACTGCATCTCCGAGGGGCTCGCGTTGACGGTCGCGTCGCCGACCACCGCCTCCGTGAGGTCGGGCGGCCGGTTCGCCGGACAATCGTTCCCCGCGGGCGTGCCGGTGGTGCAGATGATCTGGATCTGCGAGCTGCTGAAGATCACCCGGTAGGTCGCGGTGGTCCCGATAGAGTTCTGCCGGGCCATCCGGAGCGCCTCGACGACCTGCTCCGCCCCGCCCCGGGTCTTCAGCTCCGGGATGATGGAGCCCAGGAAGGGCAGGCTGGACGCCGCGAAGATGGTGATGATGGAGGCCACCACCACCAGCTCGGTGAGGGTGACGCCCGCCTCCTGGCGGACACCCCACCCCCTCGCGGTCCGGTTTCGGGCACCACCGTCGTTCGTCATGAGTCACCTCGCCGGAGCGGCTAACAGCAATGACCGTGCCACCATGGCGCTCTTCGGACCGACCGATCCCGAAACTCCCTATATGCTCACGATTACGGCAGGGCTCACCATGCGGGGCCGAAACGAGAGCGTCCGGAGTCCCACGACTCTCGGCGCTCTGGTGACGCTCCCCGTCAGGGAGGGTGCCGTCCAGTGGCAGGCTGTCCTGCCAAGCTGACCTTCGAGAGGACTCCTCACCTGATGACCGCCTGATCCAGAGCGAGCCCGCCTGGCCCTGCTGCCAGCGGAGCTGCCCGGGAATGCGGCATCCCCGGCTCGCCTGACAGCCGAGCCCCTGCCCAGGATCGCCTTGTATGCGAGGCTGATGCCGCGACTCGTCCGCGAGACCAGGAGCTTGGGCGCCGACGCTGCATGCTATCCTCGGGCGGCCGCCCGCCGCGGCGAGCCGGGCCGGGACCCAGCGTGACCCGGCTCGACTCCCCGCGAGCGAGGAACAGCTCATGAGCACGGTCGTCGGTCAGCCGCTCAAGCGCAAGGAAGACCCGGGGTTCCTCACCGCGCGCGAGCGCTACGTCGCGGACCTCCCGCTGGCCGGCGCCCTCCACGTGGCCTTCGTGCGGAGTCTCCACGCCCATGCCGCGATCCGCGGGATCGACCTCGACGGCGCCCGGCGGGCGCCGGGCGTCGCGGGCGTCTTCACCGGCGCCGACGTCAACCCGGAGCTCGGCGAGATCCCGATGATCATCGGCCCGGACGCCTTCGACGAGGTTCATGGGCCGGGGCGCTGGCCGCTCGCCACCGGCCGGGCGCGCTACGTGGGCGAGCCCCTCGCGGTCGTGGTCGCGGACACCGCCTACCACGCCGAGGACGCCGCCGAGCTGGTCACGGTGGACGCCGAGCCGCTCCCGGCCCTCACCGACGCCGAGAAGGCGCTCGCCCCGGATGCGCCGCGGGTCCACGCCGACCTCGCGTCCAACCTCGGCGTCCGCTGGACGCGGGAGAAGGGCAACGTGGCGCGCGTCCTGCGCGAGGCGCCCGTCGTCGTCGAGGCGCGGCTCCGCAACCAGCGGCTCATCGCCGTGGCCATGGAGCCCCGCGGCGTGGCGGCGACCTGGGACGAGGCCGCCGGGGCCCTGACGGTCTGGGGCTCCACCCAGACTCCCCATTGGCTCCGCGACAACGTCGCGAAGCACCTCAAGCTCGAGCCGGCCCGCGTGCGCGTCGTCGCCCCGCGCGTCGGCGGAGGATTCGGCGCCAAGATCGCGCTCTATCCGGAGGACCTGCTCGTGGCCTGGCTCGCGCGGCGCCTGCGCCGCCCGGTCCGCTGGGCCGCGACCCGGCGGGAGGATCTGTCCGCCACCTCCCACGGGCGCGACGTGGTCGCGCACCTCCGCCTCGCGGCGGACCGCGAGGGGCGCATCCTCGGGCTCGACGCCCAGATCGTCGGGAACCTCGGCTTCTGCCTCTTCAGCGACGGCCCGGTCCTCCCGGTGCTCTGCGGACAGATGATCACCGGCTGCTACGACATCCCGACGGCGCGGGTCGATGTCCGGTGCGCGTTCACGAACACGATGGGGACCGCGGCCTACCGGGGCGCGGGGCGACCCGAGGCCGCATACTTCATCGAGCGCATGCTCGACCGGCTCGCGGCGCGGGTGGAGCGCGATCCCGCCGAGGTCCGCCGCCGCAACTTCGTCCCGCCGGACCGCTTCCCCTACGAGACGGCGATCGGCACGAGCTACGACTCGGGACAGTACGCCCGGGCCCTCGACGCGCTCCTCGAGGGCGCGGGCTACACGGCCCTCCGGGCCGAGCAGGGCCAGGCGCGCGACGCGGGCCGGCTCGTCGGCATCGGTCTGGCGTCCTACGTCGAGATGTGCGGGTTCGTGGACGAGGAGACGAGCGACGTCGTGGTGGGGCCCGACGGGCGCGTCACGGTCGAGACCGGGTGCTCGCCCCACGGCCAGGGCCACGAGACGAGCTTCGCCCAGATCGTCGCCGACGAGCTCACCGTCCCCGTGGACTGGGTCAGGATTCTCCACGGCGACACCCGTCTCGTGCGCAAGGGTCAGGGCACGTACGGAAGCCGGAGCATCTCGCGGGGCGGCATGGCGGCCGTGCAGAACGCGCGGCACGTGCGGGAGCTGGCCCGGCGCGTCGCCGCGCACCTGCTCGAGGCCCGGCCCGACGACGTCGTGCTGGAGGCCGCCCGCTTCCACGTGCGCGGGGTGCCGGACCGCGCCGTCGGGTGGGTGGAGGTGGCGCGGGCCGTCTACGCGGGGCGCGCCCCGGCCGGGATGGGAGCCGAGCTCGCCGCGCGGGAGGACTTCGTCGCCCAGGGCTTGCTCTATCCGTTCGGCTCCCACCTCGCGATGGTCGAGGTCGACCCCGACACGGGTCGGGTGCGCATCCTCCGCTACGTGACGGTGGACGACAGCGGGCCCATCGTGAACCCCCTCCTGGCGGCCGGCCAGGTCCACGGCGGGCTCGCCCAGGGCATCGGTCAGGCCCTCTGGGAGTGGGGGCGCTACGACGACGCCGGGCAGCTCCTCGCGGGCTCGCTCATGGACTACGCCCTGCCGAGGGCCGACGACCTGCCGTCGTTCCAGACGGGGCACACGGAGACGCCGTCGCCGCGCACGGCCCTCGGGGTCAAGGGGATCGGCGAGTCCGCGACCATCGGCTCGACCCCCGCGATCGCGAACGCGGTCCTCGACGCGCTCGCGCCGCTGGGCGTGGAGGAGCTGGACATCCCGCTCACGGCGGACGCCGTCTGGCAGACGATCCACGGCGCGCGCCGCGCGTAGGCACGCCGGACCGCGGCCGCCGGAGCCTCTGCGGTCGATGACTGCGCCTCCGCAAGTCTTGTGCGGCGCGTCGCCGCCCTGTTACGCTGGCGGTGGTGTGAGCGAAGGGCGCGGTTGGACCTGACCGTCCGTCGACCATTTCCCGCCATATCCCCCGAGGTCCGGACCGGCCTCCGCTTCCTCGGTGGGCTGCCCGGCTTCCTCCGCCGGCCGATCGACCCCACGGAGGCGCAGGCGGTCCTGCGGCACCGCCTCGCGACGCGCGAGGCCGACTTCCTGGCGCTGATACGCGTCGCCGTCTTCCCGCGACCGGAGAGCCCGTACCGGCGACTCCTGGAGCTCGCGGGCTGTACGTACGGCGACCTCGAGGCCCTCGTCCGCCATGAAGGGCTCGAGGGCGCGCTGACCGCCCTGTACCGGGCCGGCGTCTACGTGTCGCTCGAGGAGTTCCGCGGTCGGCATCCTCTGGTACGAGGCGGGGTGACCGTCGACGGCGCGCCCGCGGGCTGGGCGAACCCGCTGGCCGCCCTCCACCTGCCCGCCGAGACCGGCGGGCGGACCGGCGCGCCGCTCCCGGTGCACATCGACCTCGCGTTCCTCCGCGACCTCGCCGTGGACTTCCTCGTCGCCTTCCACGCCCGGGGAGGCCGCGCGTGGACGTACGCCTACTGGAACGTCCCCGGCGGCGCGGCCATGTCCGAGATCCTGGCCGCGAGCCGCGCCGGCCTCCGCGTGGCCCGCTGGTTCTCGCAGGTCGACCCGGCGGCTCCCGGCCTCCACGCCCGGTATCGCTGGAGCGCGCGGGTGATGCGTGTAGGCAGTCTCCTGGCCGGCCGCCCGCTGCCGCTGCCGCAGCACGTCCCGCTGGACGACCCCGAGCCGGTCCTACGCTGGATCGATGACGTCCGGCGCGCGGGCGCCGTGCCGCATCTCAAGACCTTCGGCAGCACGGCCACGCATCTTTGCCGCGTCGCCCTCGAGACCGGCCGGGACCTCGCCGGGCTGAAGCTGTCCGTGAGCGGCGAGCCCGTCACCGCCGCGCGGCTCGAGGTGATGCGTCGGGCGGGCGCCGAGGTCGTGCCGAGGGCGGGAAGTCGTGAGTGCGGCCTGATCGGGGCCGGCTGCCTCCGCCCCGGAACGGCGGACGATCTCCACGTGCACGAGGACCTTCACGCCGTGGTCCAGCCCGGGCGCGCGGCACCGCTGGCACCGGACACGCTCCTCTTCTCCTCGCTGCGGCCGACCGCGCCGCTGGTGCTCCTGAACGTGAGCCTCGGGGACGAGGCGGTGCTGGGCCCTCGGACCTGCGGCTGTCCGCTCGAGGCACTGGGCTTGACGACGCACATCCATGACCTCCGGAACAGCGTGCGGTTGACCGTCGGCGGGATTAAGCTCTTCGAGGCCGATGTCGCGCGTGTCCTCGACACGATCCTGCCCGCAAGGTTCGGGGGTGGGCCCACCGACTACCAGCTCTGCCAGGAAGACGGGAGCGACCCGCCGCGGCTCCACCTGCTCGTCCACCCCCGGCTGGGTCCGGTCGATTCGGCCGCCGTCGGAGCCGCCTTCCTGGCCGCCGTCGGCGCCGAGGGGGGAGCCGAGCGGGTCGCCAGTCTCGCGTGGGATGCGGCTCGCGTGCTCCGCGTGGAGCGACGCGCCCCGGTCGCCGTGGGCGGCAAGATCCCGCAGGTGCGCCGGTCGTCAGCCGAGTCGAGCGAGCGCTGGGCCGCCGGATGAGGGCCGGCGATCCGACGGGCACCGAGCGCCGGAAGGGCGCAGGCCGGCCGGCGCTCGCGGCCGTCCTCACGCTCGCGGTCGTCGCCGTGACCGCGCATCGCGTGGGGCCCGCCGAGGGTTCCGAGCGGGTCAGCGTCCGGGTGGGCCTGCCGTCGTCGAACGCCGCCTTTCTGTCCCTCTACCTCGCCGCCGAGCGCACGGCCCCCGCCGAACAGCTGGATCTGGAATTGACCACGCTGCGGGCCGGGGCGGGCTTGGCCCCCGCCCTTGCCTCGGGCTCGGTCGACGTGGGAGTCGCGTCCCTGAACACGGTGACCAAGCTCGTCGGCGCCGGCGAGGACGTGAAGGTCTTCTACGGCGGCCTCAGCTACGCCGATGCGGCGTGGTTCAGCCGGCCCCCGGTCCGGACCTGGGAAGATCTCCGGGGGCGCACGGTGGCCATCCCGACCTTCGGCGGCTACGTCCATCTCCTCGCCCAGCGGGCCCTGAGGAAGCGGGGGCTGACCCTCGGGCAGGACGTCCACGTCGCGCGGATGGGCAGCGACACGACGCTGCAGGCCCTGGTAGCCGGTCGGATCGACGCCGCGCTCCTGTCCCTGCCGTTCTCGTGGGAGGCCCAGACCCGAGGTCTGGCGCGCCTCGGGAACGAGACGGAGGTGCTCGGGACCGTCTGGCCGAAGAATCTCTTCTTCGCCAAGACGCGCTTCCTCGAGTCGCAGCCCGCGGGAATTCGCGCGCTTCTCCGTGCGCATGTCAGGGCGCTGCGGCTGGCGAAGGCGGACCCCGCCCTGGCGGCAGACACGCTAGTGCGCCGCGTCGGCTATTCGCCGGCGGCGGCCGAGCACGCCGTCCGCGAGGTCGTCGGCAAGCTGAGCGAGCGGGGGGAGGTCCCGGCGGACAGCCTGCGGATGTTCTGGGAGGTCATGGTGGAGACGGGAGAGGAGTCGGCCGCGTGGCCCGAGGCGCGCTACCTCGACCGCCGTCTCATCGACTCGTTCGAGACCTGGGCCCCGCCTTGACGCGGAGCCGCCCGCGGGGGCACGGGTCGGCCGGACGTCCGCCGCCGCCTAGTGGTGACAGACCACGCACTCGAGCGGGCCTCGCCGCTCGGCGTGGCATCCGACGCACCAGCCCATGGTGAGGGGGGCCACCTGGGCGATCCGCTGCATGGTCTCCACCGGGCCGTGGCAGGTCTGGCACGGGAGCCCCACCTGCACGTGGCGCTTGTGCGGGAAATGGACGAAACCCGCGAGCTTGTGGATGCGCACCCACGGGATCGCTTCCTTGCGATTCCAATACTCGTGGACCTTCTGCACCTCGGGGTTGCCCTGGGCGGCGACGAGCTTGTGGCAGCCCATGCAGCGTGCGACGGACGGCAGGCCGGCGTAGACGCCCCGGCGGGCGTCGGCGTGGCAGTACTGGCAGTCGATCCCGTACGACCCCGCGTGGATCGCGTGGCTGAACTCGATCGGCTGGACGGGCGCTGGCGCGGACGGCTGGGCGGCTGCGGCCGGGCGCGGCCGGTAGGGCGGCTGCGCGAGCGTCCGGACGTACGCCACCACGTCGTGGATCTCCCGCTCGGTCAGGAGCCGCCCGAACCCGGGCATCTGCGGAGCCAGCCCCACCGCCCCCGCGCCCTCGCGAACGATCGTGACCAGGATGTCGTCGGGGAGGGGGTTCAGCAGGCGTCCGTCGGTGAGCGGCGGTGGCTTGATCGCGAGCGCGGCCGCCCCGGGACCGTCCGCCAGGCCGCTTGCGCCATGGCAGGTGGCGCAGTGGCGGTCGTAGACGGCCTTGCCGGGATGGGCGGGCGCGGGCCTCCCGGCCGGCTGCCCGATGGCCGGCCGGAGCGCCGGTCCCCAGAGCACGATCACCGCCCCCGCGAGGGCAACGATCCATGCCCGGCTCGGGCGGCCACGGCGTGCCGCGCGCCGGGCTCGACGGAGCCCGAGTCCGCGCATCGCCCGCGGGATCCGAGGGTCCGGGCTAGACCGCCCCTTCGGCCTGGAGATCGGCCACGGCCCGGGCGACCGCCTGCACCGTCTCCTCGATCTCGCGCTCGGTGTGGACCGCCGACACCCAGCCGTGGTTCTGGGACATGTCGACGCCGTGCAGGATCATGGCGCAGCGCCACTTGTGCACGAGCGCGGCGTTCCGCGCCTTCGGCGCGCCCTTGCCGGGCGTGGGCGGCGGCCCGTCGAGGGAGATGTGGACGATGGAGACGTCGCCGTAGGCGGCCATCGGGGCGCCGGCCTTCCGGAAGACGTCGTTCAGCGCCGCCCGCATCTCCGCCCCGAGCGCGTTCGCCTTCTCGTGGAGCTTGCCGTCAGCGATCTGCGACAGCATCGCGATGCCGGCCGCCGCCACGACGGGGTTCGAGTTGTACGTCCCGTTCTGGGCGACGCGCTTCGTGCGGTTCCACTCGGCGTCGTCGCCGAACGCCATCAGCCCGACGATGTCGCGGCGGCCGCAGACCGCCGCCCCCGGGAGGCCGCCCGCCACGATCTTGGCGAGCGTGGTCATGTCCGGCGTCACGCCGTAGTACTCCTGGGCGCCGCCCGGCGCGTACCGGAACCCGGTGATCACCTCGTCGAAGATCAGGACGGTGCTGCGGTCCTGCGTGAGCTGCCGGAGATCCTTCAGGAATCCCGGATCGATCGGGAAGACGCCCGCCTGTCCGCCACTCGGCTCGAGAATCACCGCCCCGATGTCGCTCCGGCTCCCCAGGAGCTGCTCAAGCGCCCCGATGTCGTTGGGCGGCGCCAGCAGGACCTCGCCCAGGACCGCGCCGGGGATCCCGGCCGACATCGGCACCTCGAACGGCGGGTTCACCCCCGCCGAGACGCCGTCGTGCCAGCCGTGGAAGTGCCCCGTGAACTTCACGACCTTGGGCCGCCCGGTGTAGGCGCGCGCCAGGCGGAGCGCGAGATGGGTGGCCTCGGTGCCGGACATGGTGAAGCGGACGAGCTCGGCCGACGGGATGAGCCGGGTGATCCACTCGGCCCACTCCACCTCCAGCTCGTGGCAGGCGCCGTAGTGCGTCCCGCGGGCGATCTGCCGCTGCACCGCCTCGACAAGGCCCGGATGGGAGTGCCCCAGGAAGAGCGCCCCGTGCCCCATCCAGTAGTCGATGTACTCTCGCCCGTCGACGTCCCACTTGCGCGGCCCCGCGGCGCGCTCGATGTAGAGGGGGAACGGCGTGAGGTGCCGCCCGTCGTGCGTGATGCCGCCCGGGATCACCCGCCGGGCGCGCTCCCAGCGCGCCCACGAGCCGGGCAGGGCCTTCCGATACCGCTCGCTCACCGTCTCCCGCATCACGCAGTCTCCTCTCCCCGTGCCGCGGCCACCAGGCCGCGCCGGGTCTTCAGGTGTCCCACCAGTCCCCGGAGCGTCTCGAGCAATGCCTGGTGCAGTCCCAGCGGCAAGTCGTCCACCGAGGGCCGCGCGGCCCCCGTGATTCCGTCGATCGCCCCCGCGCGGACCATCGCGCGGGTCAGCCGCGCCTCCTCCTTCGGCGTGTGAAGGAGGACGCGACCAGTGGCCAGCGCCAGGTGCGCCGTCACGCCCCAGGCGCCCCAGTTCGAGGTGCCCGCGACGATCAGGTGGTCGGTGCGGACCACCGAGGCGATCTTCGCGCCGTTCGGCACGTCGCGCTCGACCCGAGCCCGGATCCGGCCCATTCCGATCTCGTTCCCGCCGTCGCCAATGCCGACCGTGACCATGCCCGGCCGTCGACGGAGGAAGAGCCCGTCGAGCGGCGCGTTGACGGCGCCCACCGACCCGCCGCGGAGGTTGTAGTACCCGCCGTCCAGCGCCCGCCCGGGCCGCTCGACCGCCACGAGATGCGTGGGACCGAACTCGGCGACCGTCTCGCGGGCCGCCCGGAGCGCCGCCGCCGGCTCGCCGGGCACCGCGACGAGGTCACGCGGCTCCCCGAGAGTCCGGAGACAGGCTTCCAGGAGAGGGGCCACCGGAGGGTCCGCCAGGTAAACGACCCGCGCTCCGAGCCGGCGGAGGGCCCGCCCGAGCACCACCGTGCCCGACGGGCCATCCGTCTCGGCAGCCCAGGCCGGCCGGGCGACGAAACCCGTCACCAGGATCACCCGTTGGGCGTGAGCCAGGCTCCGCGCCGCGGTGGCCATCGCGCCGGTCACGACGAGCCGGCCGATCCCGCGACCTCCGACATCGAGCGCGCACAGGGTCTCGACGGGGTCCAGGGCCGCTGGCATGGCCCACCAAGCCTAACACCGGCCCTGGGGGCTCACAACGGCGGCCCGGTCGAGCGTGGTCGACGGCGCGGGGACGCGCGGCCGTCAACCGCCGACGCCGGGCTCAGGACCCTCCGGCGGTCTGGGGGGGGCCGAAGAGCAGGAGCTCGGCCCAGGCCCCGGTCTTGTCGAGGATGATGAACAGGCCCCGGGTGCGATAGTGGAACGAGGGCCGGCCGCTCGACTCCTCCGTCCCCACCGCGTCGGGCGGCCCCCAGCCGTTCGAGATCGAGCGCAACGAGAAGATGTGGGGGCGCGGGTACAGCGCCATCGAGCGCACGACGTCGGGGGTGAACCGCCCGCCGGCGAGGACACCGAAGCTCACGACCATGCGCTCGAGGCCCCGGGGCGCGCGGTCCTCCGCATAGGTCCACTCGGCCACGGTCCGCCCTTCCTGGACGAGCGACCGCTCGCGGCTCGGGCGGCCGTAGAGGGCCTCCACGCCCTTCTGCGTCGTCTCGCCCGGGGTGAGGCCGCCCCAGGTCTCCGCCCCGAGGTCGCCCGCGGCGCCGAGCATCGTCGCGGCCAGCGCGAGCCCGCGCATCCATCGGGCTCGACACCACCCGGACCGGCCGGCGGGCCGCGCGCGCGTCAGGCGAGGACTCCGGCGAGCTGCGCGCGCGCCAGCGTCTCGCGGGCCATGTGGACGTGGACCGCGTCGACGAACTGGCCGGCGAGGTCCAGGGCGCCGCGCCCGCCGCTCTCCGCCTCCTCGTAGGCGGCGAGCACCCGCCGGGCCTCGGCGACCGCCTCCGGGGACGGCGTGAAGCAGCGAATCGCGACCTCGATCTGGCTCGGGTGGATGAGGGCCTTGCCGTCGAAGCCAAGGTCGGCGCCGATCCGCGTGTGGCTCTCGAGCCGCTCCGGCTGGCCGAGGTCGAAGCACGGGGAGTCGATGGCGTCGAGGCCCGTGGCGCGGGCGACAAGCACGACCCGGCTCATCGTGTAGAGCTCGGTCAGCCGGCCGGGCACGAGTCGCGCGCGCGTCTCGCGCGCCAGGTCCCCCGCTCCGTAGAAGAGCGCCACCGTCCGCGGAACGGCGCGGGCCAGCGCCTCGAGGCCCACCACCGCGGCGACGGTCTCCACCAGGAGGTGGAAGCGGATGGCGCCCGGCGGCCGCCCGCTCGCGCGCTCGAGGTGCGCGACCTCCGCGTCGAGGCGCTCGACCCCCGCGGCATCCGAGAGCTTGGGCAGGAGGAGCGCATCCGGCCCCGCCGGCACCACGGCGGCAAGGTCCGCCGCGTGCTCGGGCGTGCCGGAGGCGTTGACGCGCACGATGCGCTCGCGGGGGCCGAAGTCCACGCGGCGAAGCGCCGCGACCACCCACTCCCGCGCCTGCGCCTTCTGGGCGGGGGGAACGGCGTCTTCGAGATCGAGGATGACGCCGTCCGCGGTCATCGCCGCCGCCTTGGCGATGCGCTCCGGTCGCGTGCCCGGAACGAAGAGTAGGCCGCGCCGGAGCCGGCTCATCCCCCGCCCCGGCGGTGCGAGAGGACCTCGAAGCCCGCCTTCCGGAGGGCGTCGACGATGGGATGCGGGTCGCACGGCTCGAGCCGCACGCTGAACACCGTCTTGCCCTCGGAGCCGGGAACCGCGCCGACGCTGATGATGCGGCCGTCGTGGGCCCGGATGACCTCGACGATGCGCTCGTAGGCGTCGGGACCCCCCGCCACGCCGACGTCGAGGCGCGTCGACTGGGTCAGGAGACCCAGGAGCTCGACCAGCACCGCCAGCAGGTCGGTCTCGGTGACAAGCCCCACGAGCCGACCGTGCGCCACCACGGGCACGCACCCGATCTTCTTGACCACCAGCAGGCTGGCCGCCTCCTCGACCAAGGCATCGGGGCTCACGATGGTGAGATCCTCGCTCATCAGCTCCCGAACGCGGGCGCGGGCCAATCCCGGGGAGAGCAGAACGGGCCGGAGGTCCCGATCGGAAAGGATGCCCACCAGCCGGCCGTCCTCGACGACCGGGAGGTGCCGGAACCGGTGGTCCCGCATCAGCCGGTAGGCATGCCGTGCGGTCTCGTGGGGTCGCACCGTCACGAGGTCGGTTGCCATCACGTCACGGACCAGGAGGCTCATGACCGGGTCTCCTCTCCTCCTACCCTAGCGCGAGACCGTCCCCGGCGAACGGGTCTTCCGGGAGGCCCCATGCTCCGCGCCCTCCGGGTCCGATCACGCGAACAGCCGCGTGATCTCGTCCTGGTCGAACCGGGGCATCGGTCCCGGCTGCCCGCCGCGCGTCAGCACGACTCCCGCCTCGCGGGGAACGACCCGCCCGATGAAGGCGGCGTCGATGCCGTCCCGGGCGAGCGCGTGGAGGAGGATTCCCGCGTCGGCGGGGGCGAGGGCGAGCAGCAAGGCGCCCGAGGCGATCGTGCCGAGCGGATCCAGCCCGAACTCGCCGCAGAGCGCGGCCCCCTCGGGCAGCACCGGGATCCGCTCGGCCTCCACGGCGAGCCCGACCCCCGCCGCATCGGCAATCTCCCACAGGGCCGTCGCCACGCCGCCCTCCGTCGGATCGTGCATCGCGTGGACGGGGACGAGGTCGGCGGCCAGCCGCGCCTCCGGCACCACGGAGAGGCGCGCCAGCATCCCGCGGGCCCGCGCGAGCCACGCGTCGCCGTACCCCCGGTCACGGAGCTCGGCCGCCCGCGCCCGCGCGATGATCGAGGTCCCCTCCACGGGCACGCCCTTGGTCAGCACGAGGGCATCTCCGGGGCGAGCGCCGCCGGTCGTCACGAGCCGCGCCTTGTCGACCTCACCGAGCATGGTTCCGACCACGATGGGCCGATCGAGCCCCGGTGTGACCTCGGTGTGGCCGCCTGCGAGCGTCACGCCGAGCGCCTGGCACGCGGCGCCGAGCTGGGCGAAGAGCGTCGTGACCTCCGCCTCGGTGGTGCGTCCCTCGGGCAGGAGACACGTGGCCAGGAACCAGCGGGAGTCCGCGCCGCGCACCGCCAGGTCGTTGGCGTTGACCACGAGCGCGTACCAGCCCAGATCCTCCGTCACGAACGTGATGGGATCCGTCGTCGCCACCAGGTAGCGGTCGCCCATGTCGATGACGGCTGCGTCCTCGCCGACCCGGGGCCCGACCACGACCCGCGGATCCGGCACCGCGTGCCGACCGAGCAGCTCGCCGAGGAAGGCAGGACGCAGCTTGCCGACGGGGAGCGGAGTGGCCATTCGAGCCGGGTCAGTATAGCAAGCCCCGCGGAGGGGATTTGACCGGGCAGCGTGGGGATTTCGGCTCGGGAGGCCTCCCCCTGGAGTCCGCCGCGTGCGACGGGCTCGGAAGGGGGACGGCCGCTAAGCACCGATCGGACAAGAGCCCCGCTCGCGGCGACATAGCGCCCGGCCCTCGACGGCAGGCACTTTGCACTCCTTGACCCCGCATCCGCGCCGCCCGGCGGCCGGACACGGAGGACACACGCATGCGAACCAAGGGCGCAGTGTCGGCACTTTTGGTGGCGGGGCTCGGCTTGGGTCTGCTGGCGTTGATCACCGGTGGCTGCGGGGGGGCGAGCAGCTCGAGTACCGGGCCGTCCAGCGGGGGCGGGCGCGGCAGCTCGGGTGCCGTCGTCCAGGGCCAGCTCGTGAATCGCCGGACGGCCAGCGGTGAGTCGGCCGTGGTCGTGGTCTTCCGCACCGCTCTCGGCATCGGCCTCGCCGAAGCCGCACCCGTCGCGAACGTGAACGTGATCCTCACACGTCTCGACGACGGGGCGACGGCCACGCAGCAGACCGACGTGAACGGGAACTTCACCTTCTCGAACGTGGTGCCGGGAACCTACACCATCACGGTCCAGGACCCGGTCACGCTTCAGAACATCCCCGTGGACCCGCCTGACTCCTTCACGGTCGGAGCGGGAGACGCCGCCACCGTCACCGGGACCGTGACGGAATCGACGGTCACCGTGGGCAACGTGACCGTGGTGGCCACGGAGACCGATCCCACGATCATCCTGGCGAACGACGCCCAGGTGGCCCACCTGCTGAACATCGCCAAGGCCGCGGGGCTCGTATCGGCCGATCCGGTCCTAGAGCTTCGGGAAGCCGGCTGGGGATGGGGCAGGATCGCCAAGCACTTCAATGTCCATCCCAGCGTGATCGGCCTCGGTCACGGCGGGGTCAGCGACGCTGACGTCGATTCCTTCCGGGCGACGCACGGCCAGGGTAACGGCAACGGCAAGGGCAAGAAGAAGGGCCAAGCCTAGCCGCTCATCCGGCTGGGCGTCAGTCACGGAGGTCGGAGGGCGAGCGAGCCCTCCGACCCCAACCTCAAGTGTGGTTATCCGGCCGCGACGGGGTGAAGGCCCCGCGCGGCCTCAGCGCGTGATGATCTCGTACTCGTCCTTGTGGAGCCCCTGGACGCCCTGGACGGTCACTTTCCGCTGGATGCGCCGCTGCAGGATCTCCAGCCCCTCCGCCTCCTCTTCCTGGAGGTAGGCCGCGAGGTCCGGGTTCACGCGGATCAGCACCTCCTGCCCCGAGATGTCCCGGGTCGCAACCTGGATCTTCCGGTAGATCTCGGCGGTGAGCGCGGGGGCCGACTTCACCACGCCGGTGCCCTTGCACGTCGGGCAGGACTGCATGAGCAGCGAGTGCAGGCTCTGCCGCACGCGCTTCCGCGTCATCTCCACGAGGCCGAGCTCGGAGATCTCCAGCACGTTCGTCCGCGACTTGTCGTCGCCGAGCGCGCGCTTGAGCGCCCGGAACACCTGCCCGCGGTGGTCCTCTTGGTCCATGTCGATGAAGTCGATGATGATGATCCCGCCGAGGTCGCGGAGCCGGATCTGCCGGACGATCTCGCCGACGGCCTCGAGGTTGATCTTGAGGATCGTCTCCTCGAGGTCCCGCTTGCCGACGTACTTGCCAGTGTTCACGTCGATCGACACCAGGGCCTCGGTGTGGTCGATCACCAGGTAGCCCCCGGACTTGAGCCACACGCGGCGCCGGATGGCCTTCTCGATCTCCTTCTCGATCCCGCGCGCCTCGAAGATCGACTCCCGCTCCGCATGGAGCTTGATGCGGTGGGCGAGCGCGGGCACGAGCGCCTCGGCGTACTCGAGCGCCCGGCGGTGCTCCTCCTCGCCGTCGATCAGGATCTCCTCGACGTCGGCGGCGAAGAGGTCCCGGACCACCCGGAACACGAGGTCGCCCTCCTCGTGGAGCGCTGAGCGGGGCGGGGCCTGGGCGAACCGCGCCTGCACCTGCTGCCAGAGCCGGACGAGGAACTGGATGTCGGCGCTGAACTCCGCCTCGCCTCGGCCCTCACCCACGGTCCGGACGATGAACCCCCCGCCCCCCGCCGGCCGGAGGCTTCGGACGAGCTGTCGCAGACGGTCGCGCTCCTCCGCGTCGTGGATCCGCCGGGACACGCCGAGGTGGTTCACCTGGGGCATGTACACGAGGTAGCGGCCCGGCAGGCTGATGAACGACGTGATCCGGGCGCCCTTGGTGCCGAGCGGCTCCTTGGATACCTGGACCAGGATCTCCTGACCCTTGTGAAGGACGTCCTCGATGGGCGTGATCACGCGCCGTTCGCGCTCGGGCGGCGCCTCGGCCTGACGCTCCCCGCCTTCCCCGTTGGCGGCGACGTCCTCGCCGTCGAGCTCGATGTCCGCTTCCTCGTCCTCGGCCAGCATCATCCGCTCGTACTCGCCGAGGTTGGCGATGAAGTCGCCGGCGTAGAGGAAGGCGTCCTTGGCCAGGCCGATGTCCACGAACGCGGCCTGCATGCCGGGCAGGACGTTGGTGACGACGCCCTTATAGACGTTCCCGACGATCGAGCGATGGTGACGGCGCTCGACGAACAGCTCGGTGAGGACGCCGCCCTCCAGGACGGCGACGCGGGTCTCGCTGATTCCGGCATTGACGACGATCTGGCGTGCCATGGGTCGGTGGCTCCCGCGGAGGCGCCAGGTCCGCCTGGATCATCCCGTCTCCCGGCCGGCCCCGACGGGCGCACGCGCGCGGCCGGCAGGGGCCGTCGCGCTCGGAACCCTTGGGTCGGGTCGGACGGAGACGTGAGGTCATCGGTCAGGCGAAGCGACGCATCCGCACGTTGGCAATCAGGGCGACGGCGCCGACCGCCGTCAGGAGGGCCGAGCCGCCGTAGCTCACGAAGGGGAGGGGAATGCCCACCACCGGCAGAAGCCCCGTCACCATCCCCAGGTTGATGAGCGCCTGGGTGGCGAGAAGCACGGTGGCCCCGGTGGCGAGCAGGCTGCCGAGCGTGTCCCGCGCGGTGGCCGCGACCTCGAAGCCGCGGAGCACGAGCAGGACGTACACGAACAGCAGCGCGATCGCCCCGAGGAACCCCCACGATTCGGCGAAGGCGGCGAACACGAAGTCGGTGTGGCGCTCCGGCAGGAAGGCGAGGCGGCTCTGGGTGCCCCCGAAGAGGCCCTTTCCCGCCAGCTGGCCGGAGCCGATGGTGATCTTGGCCTGAATCACGTTCCACGCGCTGCCGAGCGGATCCCGCGACGGGTCGATGTACACGAGGATCCGCTCGCGCTGGTAGTTGTGCAGAAGAAGCCACACGACCGGCAGGACGGCGAGGCCGCAGCCGGCGAGCATTCCGAGATGGCGCCAGCGGGCGCCGCCGACGATGATCAGGGCGGCCGCCACCGGCAGAAGCGTGAGCGCGGTGCCGAGGTCGGGCTGCTTGACGATCAGGCCGACCGCCGGGAGCGTCAGCGCCAGCGGGACGAGCACACGGTCCCAGCCGGGCCGGTAGGACTCCCGGGCCGCCAGGTACACCGCCAGCGTCCCGATGAACGCCAGCTTGAAGAGCTCCGACGGCTGGAGGCTGATCGCGCCCACCGAGATCCAGCGACGCGCGCCGAGGGCCGAGCGCCCGGCCAGGAGCACGCCGACCAGGGTCAAGAGGCCGAGGCCGTAGGCCCAGCAGGCCCAGCGGGCCAGCGCGCGATAGTCGACGGCGAGGACGATCATCCCGACCACCGTCGCGATCCCGAGGGCCATCAGCTGCCGGGCGCCCAGGCGCGGCACCAGAGTCGAGACGGTCACGAGCCCCGCGGCGATCAGGAGCGCCGCCAGGCCGAAGAGCTGCCAGTCGAACTGGACCAGGAGGCGGCGATCGACGCGCAGCATGGCTCAGGCCCGCCGGCCCGGCGGGCGGCGCGTATTCCGGGCCCCACCGGCGGCGGAGCCAGTCGGAGCGCTGATCACTCTCATCGCGGGAGATCGGCGCGGGCGACCTTCTCGAGGAAGACGGCCTTGAAGACCTCGCGCGCGATCGGGGCCGCGATCTGGCCGCCCAGCCCGGCCCGCTCCGCGAACACGACGACGACGACCTGCGGCTCCTCCAGGGGGGCGAAGCCCGCGAACCACGCGTGGTCCTGGTCCCGCCGCTTGCGCTCCGCGTCGCTCCGGAACTCGTGCGTCTGGGCGGTCCCGGTCTTCCCGCCGATGCTCACGCCGGGCACCCGGGCCTGCTTGCCCGTGCCCTCCGCGACGACCGCCCCCAGCGCCTCGTGCAGGAAATCGAAGATGACCGGCGCCACCTCGACGCGCCCCTGAATCTGGGGCGTCACCTCGCGGAGGAGCCGTCCGTCCGGCGTCGCGACCCGGTCGACGAGGCGCGGCTTCCAGAGCGTGCCGCCGTTCGCGACCGCGGACATGAAGCGGGCGATCTGGATCGGCGTCACGGTGATCAAACCCTGGCCGATCGACAGGCTCACGGTATCGCCGGGGTGCCACTTGTCGTGGAGCGTCTCGCGCTTCCAGGCCGGCGACGGGACGAGGCCGGCCCGCTCGCCGGTGAGCCCGCTGTCCGTCACGTGACCGAGGCCGAACGCCTCGGCCATCTGGACGATCTTCTCGGGCCCCAGCTTCAGGCCGAGCTGGTAGAAGAACGTGTTGCAGGAGAACTGCAGCGCTTCGTGGAGCGTGAGGGCCCCCCGGTCGTGGTCCTCCCAGTTGTGATACGGGCGCCCGCCGAACGTCCACTGCCGCGGGCACGACAGGCGGTCGAACGGCGTGATGACCTGCGCCTGCAGTGCGGCGGCGGCGACGACGATCTTGAACAATGACCCCGGCGGGTAGATGCCCTGGACGGCCCGGTTGAGCAGCGGCCGGGTCGGATCCTCCATCAGCGCGAGCCAAGTCTCGCGGTCCAGCGGGCGCGAGAACCGCTCCACCGGATAGGCCGGATGCGAGGCCAGGGCCAGCACGTCGCCGTTCCGCGGGTCCATGACCACGATCGCGCCCGCGCGCTCGCCGAGGGCGTCCTCGGCGGCCTGCTGGATCCGCCGGTCGATCGTCGTCCACATGTGCGCGCCCGGCACCGGCTCCTGGCGATCGAGCACCCGGATCAGTCGCCCGTAGGCGTCGACCTCGACCTGCTCGCCGCCGTCCCGGCCCCGCAGGTACTCGTCGTGGAGCCGCTCGAGCCCCGTCTGCCCGACGAGGTCGCCCCGGCGCAGGCCGTTCCGCCCGAGATCCTGGTCCGAGGCCTCGCGCACATAGCCGAGGAGGTGGGCCGCGAACCGGACGCCGGGGTAGGCGCGCTGCGGCTCGACCTCGACCATCACGCCCGGCAGATCGAGGCGCCATTCCTCGACGCGGGCGACCTCCTCGAGCGTCAGCCCGCGCGCCAGCCGGATCGGCCACGGCGAGTCGGAGGACACGCGCGCCAGTCGATCGCGGAACTCGCTCTCGGGTACCCCGAGCAGCTTCGACAGCCGCTCGACCATCGCGCCGAGATCCGGGACGTCGCGCGGCACCACCGCCAGCGTGAAGGCGGGCCGATTGTCGACGAGTGGAAGCCCCGTGCGGTCGAACAGGATCCCCCGGGGAGCGCTGATGGGCCGGAGCCGCAGCCGATTCCGGTCCGAGAGGGCCGCGAGCCGCTCGCCGCTGAGGATCTGGAGGTTCGCGAGCTGGCCGGCGACCACCAGGAACCCGATGCCCAGGGCGGAGGCCAGGAGCCGCAGCCGGAGCCGCGGAGCGACGGATGAGGGCCGGGGCCGCATCATCCGCGCGTCAGCAGCCGCCCCGCCGGCCAAGCCAGCGCGGCGGCGGCGACGATGCCGTTGTATCCGGCCTGGGGCACGATGACTCGGGTGAAGATCTCGCCGAGCGGCGCCGGGTAGTGGAAGAGCTGGAGGAGCGCAAAGCGCAGGAGGCCGTCCACGACCGTGGCCAGGATCGCGAGGCCCACCGGGACGATCGGCCGCGTGACGAGAACCCAGCGGGGCAGGTCACCGGCCACGAAGCCCAGGACCGCCTTGGACAGCGCGTGGAGGCCGAGGGGCCCGCCCGCCACCGCGTCCTGGGCGAGACCCAGAGCGAAGCCCGTGAGGCATCCGGCCTCGGCGCCGTAGCGCAAGGCCAGCAGCACCGTCAGCACGATGGGCACGTCGGGAACGATGCCGCCCACGCCCACGACCGGGACGACCGTGCACTGGATGAGCGCTCCCCCGCTGACGGCGAGCACGTAGAGGGGCAGGCGCACGGCTCAGGACTCCGGGAACGCGGGGGCGAGATCCCCGCCCGTTCCGCGCGGGAGCACGAGGACCTCCTCGACGCTGGTGAGATCGACGGCCGGCTCGAGCTCGGCCGTGCGGAAGAGCCCGGTCGGGGAATAGACCCGCAGGACCCGCCCGAGCGGCAGCCCCTTGGGGAAGAGCTCCCCGATCCCCGACGTCACCACGAGATCGCCCGGCTGGAGCGCCTCCTCGCTCACCGCCAGCTTGATCCGGAGCCGGCCGCCCGCGACCCCTTCCACGAGCCCCTGCGCGCGCGTCCGCAGCACGACGCCGCCGATGCTGGACGCGGGATCCGTGAGGACCTGCACGATGGCGGACTGGCGGCGGACCGTCGCGACCCGCCCGACGACTCCGCCCGTCACGACCACGGCCGACAGGCGCTCCGCGCCATCGACGCGACCGCGGTCGATCGTGAGGCCCCGGGTGAATCCGTTCCAGTCGCGCGCCACGACCTCCGCCCCGAGCGTCCGCTCCGGCAGCCGCTCGCGAAGCGTGGTCAGCGTCCGGAGCCGCGCGTTCTCGGCCTCGAGCGCCTCCTGGCGCAGCTGGCGCAGCCGGAGGGCGATGGTCTCCGCCCGCAGGCGCGCCACCTCGGCGCGGAGGTGCTTCCAGTCCTGATAATCGCCCCACAGCGAGGCGGCGCCGCGGTGGACCCGCGCGAACGCCATCTGGACGGGGGCGGTGACGGTGGCGATCCCTTCGGCAAGCCAGAGCCCCTGGCCGGGGTGGGTCTGCTGGACGGTGAGGAGCGAGACGGCCGCCACCATGACAAGCCCCAGGACCGAGTACTTCCGGTAGCGGACCAGCAGGTCGAGCACGCCGGACCCTCCGGAGCGATCAGCTCGGGATCGCGACCTTCTTCAGGAGGTCGAGCTCGTCGAGCACCTTGCCCGTCCCGAGCGCTACGCACGAGAGCGGATCCTCGGCGACCGTGATCGGCAGGTTGGTCTCCTGCCGGAGCAGGAGATCGAGCCCCTTGAGGAGCGCCCCGCCGCCGGTCAGCACGATGCCCTTGTCGACGATGTCCGCCGCCAATTCGGGGGGCGTGCGCTCCAACGCCAGCAGCGCGGCTTCGACGATGGCGTTGATCGGCTCGGTCACGGCCTCGCGGATCTCCTCCGCGTTCACCACCACCGTCTTGGGGATGCCGGCCACCATGTCGCGACCCTTCACTTCCATCGAGGCGGAGCGATCCGGCGCATAGGCGTGGCCGATGGTGATCTTGATGCGCTCGGCGGTCTGCTCACCGATCGCCATGTTGTACTTGCGCTTCATGTAGGCGACGATCGCTTCATCCATCTGGTCGCCGCCCACGCGCACGCTCTGCGAGTACACGATGCCCGCCAGGGAGATCACGGCGACCTCGGTGGTACCCCCACCGATGTCGACGATCATGTTGCCGCTGGCTTCCGTGATGGGCAGACCGGCGCCGATGGCCGCAGCCATGGGCTCTTCGATCAGATACACCTCGCGGGCGCCCGCGCTCTCGGCGCTCTCCTTGA
>DATBGA010000059.1:0-19609 GCA_036558225.1 Candidatus Methylomirabilota bacterium
TACCCGGATCGGGGCGGGGTCACGCCTACTTGCTCACGACCATGCGGTTCCACTTGTCCGTCCACTCGGGGAGCTTGACCTTCGAGAAGTCGACGACGTAGACGTTGGCCACGTCCTCGGGGCTCAGGAGTAGATTCTCCTTCAGGAGCGGATCGCCCGAGAGGCGCTTCAGCGCCTCACCGTTGACCGCCACCAGGCCACGATTCTTGGTCATGAACTCCTGGACATCCGCACTGAGGAAGGTGTCGATGAAGAATTCCGCGGCACGGGCGGCCGGCGAGCCCTTGACGACGCCCCAGTAGCCGAGCTTGACCATCCCGCGCTTGGCGCCGAGCTGCGCGTGGGCGGCCTTCACGAAGGGGATCCCCTTCTGGTGCATCTGGATCGCCCACCCGGCGTGCATGGGCGCGGCCCAGATGTCGCCGTTCTTGAACTCGGTGATCTCGGTGTCGCCGCTGCCCGAGAAGAACGAGCGGGGCCGAAGCTGCTCCTTGAGCGCGGTCAGGCCGGGATCGATGTTCGCTTCGCTACCACCGTACGTGAGGGCCATCCCGACCACGGCGTGCACCCAGCCGCCGGAGCCGACGTCGGGGAAGATCACCTTGCCCCGGAGCTTCGGGTTGACGAGGTCGGAGTACTTGGTCGGCGCGGCAATGCCCAGCTCCTTGAACTTCTCCGCGTTGTAGACGATGGCCTCCTGGGTCACCCAGTCAGCCACCTTGAACTCGTCGTACTGGAAGCGCTGGAGGTGCCGCTTGTTCGAGATGTTGTCGAGGCCGATCTTCTGGACGAATCCCCCCTCGATGAAGTCGGGCGCCACCGAGTCGATCATCTCGACCAGGTCGAAGGGCGCCGGGCGCCCGCGCGCGGCGATCAGCTTCGACAGGTTCTCGGCCGGGCTCCCGGCGATGAACTCGACCTTGGCGCCGCGCTTCTCGAGCTCGACGGCCACCTTTCCCTTGATGAAGTCCCGGTGTCCGCCGCCCCAGGTGGCCACGCGAAGCGTGACCCCGTCGAAGCGGGGCTCCTGGGCAAAGGCGACCGCACCCGGCAGAAGCCCGGAGATCGCCCCGAGCGCGCCCAGCACGATCCCTCGCACGACCGTTCGTCGCGTCATGGTCTGTCCTCCTTGGGCGGCATGTCCGCCCGCTCGTCGCTTCCGTTCATCTCGTCGCGCGCCACTGGCATCCAGCCCCCGGTGGTTTCCCGCCGCCCCGGCTGTCAGCGGCCACTCGCCCCTCCGGATCGCAGGAGCGCGTTCAGCCCCACGAGTTTCTGGATCAGCAGCAGTACCCCCAGCGAGAACACCATCACCAGGGTCGACGACGCCAGGATCGTCGGGTCGAAGTCGAATTGGAAGGAGTGGAACACCTCGACCGGAAAGGTGGTGAAGTCCGCCCCGGCCAGGAAGAGGACGATGGGCACGTCGGTGAACGACAGCATGAAGGCGTAGAGCCCTCCGACGTACACCCCGGGCATGATGACCGGCAAGGTGACCCGTCGGAAGGTGGACCATGGGCTGGCCCCGAGGCTCAGCGCCGCTTCCTCCAAGCGGACGTCGAAGCGCGAGAGCACCGCGGCAACTGAGCCGATCACGTACGGCGTTGCGGCGAAGACGTGGGCGATCGCGAGGCCCGGCGAGGTGGCCTGCAGGTAGAGCCCGAGGGCGTCCCCGACCACGTAGTAGAACTGGAGGAACGCGACGCCGATGACGACGAACGGGATCTGGAGCGGGGCCCGGAGCAGCGCGGCGATCAGCGCGCGCCCGGGCACCCGGGCGCGCACCAGCCCCAACGCCGCCGGGACGCCGAGGAGGCACGCGACGATGGCAACGACGGTCGCCAGACCGAGGCTGGTCGCGATGGCTCGGAAGTGCTGTGGCGGGATCCGGAAGTACCAGTCGAGGGACACCCGGTCGGGCGGGAAGTTGACGTACGCGAGGAAGGGGCCGCCGTTCAACGACGCCCCGGCCACCACGACCAGGGGCGCGAGCAGGAACGCGTATGCAGCCCCGCCCCAGGCAACGGTGACGCCCCGGCGCAGGCATGTCAGGCCCCGGCGACTCATATGGCCACCAGTCTGGCGCCCCGGAAGCGCGTGATCACCAGGACGGACACCAGGTTCACCAGCAGGACCGCGCCCAGGAGCACGGCGGCCAGGGTCCCGCCCATGCCGTATTTCACTTCCAGGAGGATGGTTCGCCAGATGAGCACCGGCAAGGTCAGGACGTTGCCCTTGCCGAGGATCGCGGCCGACGTGAACGCCCCCATGCAGAGGTTGAACACCGTCAGGCCGACGACCACGACGCCGGGCAAGGCGAGCGGGATCACGACCCGCTGGAACACCCGGAGGCGGCTGGCGCCATGGACCTGCGCCGCCTCCTCCAGCGACCGCGGGATCGTCTGGATGACACCGAAGAGGAGGAGGACGCCAAATCCCAGGGTGTAGTGGAGGAGCCCCACCACCACGCCGGCGACGCTGCCGAGAATCGTCACCGGCTCGACCGTCAGCCCCAGGGCCAGCAGAGCGCGGTTCACCGGACCGCGGCCGCTGAAGATCACCGTCAATCCCAGGGCCTTGATCACGATCGAGACGAAGGACGAGATAACGAGCCCCGCGAGCAGCACCGCCGTCCAGCGGGAGCGCAGCCGGGCGATCGAGTAGGCGAGGGGAAAGCCGACCACCAGGGTCACGCCGACCGTGATGGCTGAGATGTAAGCGGTCAGCCACAGCGATTCGAGATAGAGCGAGTCCCGGACGACCCGCGCGTAGTTGGCAAGCGTCAGCTGGGTCCCGAACCGCCCGAGCCCGAGGTCCTGGAAGAGGCTCCCGCGAAGGAACACGGCCAGGGGCGCCGTTAGTAGAGTGAACGACACCAAGAAGGGGATCCACAGGAAGAGCCCCCAGCGCGCTCTCATCCGGAGCTCGTCAGGCGGCCCGGCCGCGGCCCGGCGATGCGCCGGGGCAGCCCGTCACGGAGCAGGCGAATGTAGTCCACGTCGATCCCGCAGCAGCCCCCGATGACCTGGACGCCGTCGTCGACCCACCCCCGAGCCCGCTCCAGGAACGCCTGGGGCGAGACCCGCGTGGGCTCCGAGGCATCCCGCTGGGGCGCGGTGTAGTCGGAGCGCGACGCCTCGGGGTAGGCGCCGATGGGCCCGGACCAGCGGTCCCGGACGACGGCGAGCGCCGCAGTCGTGTCCTCGAGGCTCGAGTGGAAGACGGTGGCGACGGCGCCCCCGAGGCGCATGAGATCGAGTCCCTCGGCCAGGGCGGTGTCCGAGGCGTAGCCGATCCGGACCGTCGGATCCCCGGGCTCCACGCGGCACTTGAAGCCCACCCAGGTCGGGAGCCCCGTCGCCAGGCACGCGTCCAGGACCCACCGCCGGTGGGTCATCCCTCCGGTCGACTCGACCAGCAGCAGGTCAACGCCGGCGTCCGCCAGAACCTCGGCCTGCTCCCGGAGGTTGGCGCGGGCCTGCTCCGCGGTGATGGCGCTCCGGCCCGGGGAATGCGGGTGGTCGGCATGCCTCGGCTCGCCGTCGGTGAGGATGCCGAAGTTCGAGATCGCCCCGGCCACGTACACCCGCCGCGCGCTGGCGCCGCGGTCGCGCGCCTGCTGGGCGAGGACCACGCCGCGCAAGTTGAGCTCCCGCACCTGGTCGCCGAGCCCGAGCGGCTCCAGGTTGTGGCGCGCCGAGGCATAGGTGTTCGTCGTAATGATGTCGACCCCGGCCCGAATGTAGTTCTCGTGCATGTGCCGCACGGTGTCGGGATGGGTGTGCAGGGCCTGCGCGGCCCAGGCCACCCCGTGCATCGGCACCCCCAGCCTTTGGAGCTGCGTGCCGACGGCCCCGTCCAGCAAGATCACGTCGCCCTGCGCCAGCTGCTGGTCGAGATCGGACACCGGTCACCTCTCCGAATGCACGGTCAGGCTGTTCCGGCCGCGAGCTGCTCGACGAGTCGCAAGACCCACACGCGGGTCATCTCGCGCCGGTACTCCGCCGACCCCTGGCGATCGTCGAGCGGCGCCGTCCCGGCGGCCGCGGCGTCCGCCGCCGCCGCCGCCCGGGCCACGGTTGGCCGGTGGCCAACCAGCAGGGTCTCGGCGGCGCGGGCCCGGAACGGCGTCGGACCCACCGCGCCCAGGCCGATCCGGGCCTCGACGACCGTGCCGTCGCGGCCCATCGCCAGCAGAGCCGCGACCGAGACCACCGCGCGCTCCTCCTCGGAGAGGCAGGTGTACTTCACGAAGGCCGCGCGCGCCCCGGCCGGGACCGGGGGAACCTCGATCGCCACGATGACCTCCTCCGGTCCGAGCGCCGTCTCGTAGAAGTCGCGGAAGAAGCCGTCGAGAGCGAGGACCCGCTCCCCCTCGGGTCCCCGCAAGCGCACGCGGGCATCCAGGGCCAGCAAGGCGGGGGCGGGATCGGAGGCCGCCTCGCCGGTGGCCAAATTGCCCCCGAGCGTTCCCATGTTCCGGATCGGGGGCGAGCCGACCCGCTCGCAGGCCTCGGCCAGGAGCGGCGCCAGGGCGCGGACGAGCGGCGAGCGCTCGACGGCACGATGCGTCGTCATCGCGCCGATCTCGAGGTGACCGTTCGCGCGGATGCCGACGAGCGCGCCGAGGCGTGCGAGGCTCACGATGACGCTCGGTCGGACCAGGCGGGCCCGGAGCATGAGCGTCAGCGCCGTGCCCCCGCCCATGAGCCGCGCCTCGTCGCCGTGCTCGCGGAGGAGCGCCAGCACCTCGGCCAGCGTCTCAGGCTCCCGGTAGTCGAACGCCGGCAACGTCACGGCCCGGTGCCTCTCGCCGCCAGAACCCCCCGGACGATGCCCGCGTACCCCGTGCAGCGGCACAGGTTCCCCACCAGCGCCTCGCGGACCTCGACGGCCGACGGCCTCGGGTGCTCGTCGAGCAGGGCGCGGGCGGCCATCAGCATCCCGGGGGTACAGAAGCCGCACTGAACCGCCCCGGTCTCCGCGAAGACCTCCTGGAGCCTGGATCCGACGGCGTCGGCCGCGAGGCCTTCGACGGTCATGACCTGACGCCCCTCGGTCCGCAGCGCGAGCATGAGGCACGCGCGGACCGCCAGGCCGTCGACCAGCACGGTGCAGGCACCGCAGACTCCCTGGCTGCAGCCGTCCTTGGTCCCGAGGAGCCCGAGCTCGTCCCGCAGCACCCCCAGCAACGTCCGGTTCGGCGGGATCTCGACCGCGTAGGGCGTCTGGTTCACGGTCAGCGAGAGGACGCGCTTCGTCATCGCGTCTCCTGCTCGATCGCGGCGCGCAGTCGTTCGGCGAACGCCTTGACCATCTGGCCGCTCTTGGCCCGCATGACGGCCTCCCCCAGGGTGGCCAGGGGGCCGGTGAGCCGCAGGTCCACGACGCAGCTGACGTCGGTGGCCGCGTCGGGCTCGGCCTCCCGCAGCTCGATCGCGCTCTCGACCGCCACCCGGCTGCCCAGCCGCGAATCCTCTCCCCGCGCCGTCGAGGCCAGGCGCTCGGGCGCCCGACGCTCGGTGACCGTGAGACTGAGCTCCTGGGTGGTATGGACCGGGCCGACCTTCACCGATACCCTCGCCCGGAAGCGGTCGGCGTCGATGGCCGTCACGCTCTCACACCCCGGCATGCAGGGCGCGACCCGCGCATAGTCCTGCAGGAACGTCCACACCTGGCTCCGCGGGACTGGCAGCCGGAAGTGCTCCTCAAATCGAGGCATCACGCGCCCCGCGCCGCGCGCAGCGCCCGCAGCACCTTCTCGGGGGTAATGGGTAGGTCCGTGATCCGGACCCCCAGGGCGTGGTCGAGCGCGTTCGCAACCGCCGGAGAGATCGGGGCCAGGACCGGCTCGCCGAGGCCCTTGGCCCCGTAGGGCCCGTCCTCGTGCGGATCCTCGACAATGACCGGCACGACCTCGGGCACGTCCAGGATGGTCGGGATCTTGTACTCGACCAACGAGGGATTCGTCACCACGCCGTCGCGCACCAGCATCTCCTCGTGGAGCGTGGCGCCAAGCCCCTGCGCCACGCCGCCCTCGATCTGGGCCTCGACCCCGGCCGGGTTGATCGCCGACCCGACGTCGTGTGCGGCCACGACGCGCAGCACGCGGGCACGCCCCGTGGCGGGATCGACCTCGACGTCGGCGACGTGGGTCGCGTACATCCAGAAGGCCGAGACCTTGGGGCTCTGGCCGGTCTCCGGGTCCGGAGCCTGGGCGCCCGGAGGCGTGAACGTCCCGTGTCCCTGGATCGTCGCGCCACGCGCACCGTACCGCCCCCGAATGACCTCGGCAAAGGTCCTCGCCTCGCGATCCCGGCCGCGCACGCACACGGCGCCGTCACGAACCTCCAGCATCGGCACGGGCGCGTCCAGCACCGGGGCGGCGAGCTCGCAGAGCTGGCGGACCACGTCCTCGAGCGCGCGGAGGATGGCGTTCCCCATGTGAAATACCGTGCGGCTGCCGCTCGTGGATTGGTCGTACGGCGTGTAGTCGGTGTCCGGGGTCGCGAAGGTGACCTGCTCGATCGAGATGCCGAGGCGTTGGGCCACGAGCTGACCGAGCGCGGTGTGGACACCCTGACCCAGCTCCACGCTGCTCGACAGCACGGTGACCGAGCCATCGGAGTTGAGCTTGACCACCGCCGTCGACGTGGTCGGCGTGTAGGTCAGCTTGTGCATGGTCGCGACGCCACGCCCGAGCACCGTGTGGGGGCGGCGGGCCGCCCGGAGCGGGGCCGCGGCCGCCGCCAGGGCCTGGCGGAGCGTCTCCTTCGCACCAACGCTCTGCTGCAGGATCTCGCCCGTGCAGGTGCGGTCACCCCGGTCGAAGAGGTTCCGCATCCGCAGCTCGACCGGATCCACGCCGAGGCGGTGCGCGATCATATCCATCTGGGACTCGTGCGCCCACGTGAGCTGGGGCACGCCGTACCCCCGGAACGCACCCCCCAGCGGGTTGTGCGTGTACACCGCGTAGCTGTCGACCCAGGCGTGGCGCAGCCGATACGGTCCTGTCCCGCTGAACGCGCCGTTCCGGGCGACGAGCGGGCCGGTGTCCGCGTATCCACCGGTGTCGAAGATCGCGGTGATCTTGCGGGCGACCAGCGTGCCGTCGTGCTTGACCCCGGTCCGGAGCGTCAGGTGGGCCGGGTGCTTGGTCACGCAGGCGGTGAACTCTTCCTCCCGCGTGTAGGTGATCTTCACTGGCCGGTGGTCGGTGTGGAGCGCCAGCGCGAGGGCCACTGGCTCGAGCCGCGGATAGATCTTCGAGCCAAAGCCACCACCGACCCCGGTCCCGATGATCCGCACCCGGCCGTACGGGATCCCGAGCGCCTGGGCGAGCTCGCGCTGGAAGTTGTAGGGCGACTGGGTATTCGCCCAGATGACCACGCGACCGTCGACCGTGACCTGGGCGATCGTCGCGTGGGGCTCGAGCGGCACATGCTGTACCCGCTGTGTGGTGAAGATGTCCTCGAACACCTCGTCGCACTCGCGGAAGCCCTGCTCCACGTCCCCGTGTCGAATTCGGGCATGGTTGGCGACGTTGGTCCCCGGACGCGGCGTGAAGATCGGCTCCCAGTCGTACGACGCGAGCTCGGGGTGGACCAGGATCGCACCTGGTTGCATGGCCTCCAGCGGGTCGAAGCTCCCGGAGAGCGGCTCGTACTCGACGCGGATCTGCTCGAGGGCGTCCGTCGCGGCCTCCTCGCTGAGGGCCGCCACGGCCGCGACCGGCTCCCCGGCGTAGCGGACGATCCCCATCGCCAGGAAGGGCTCGTCGCGGATCGCCGAGCCGTGGACGTAGGGGGCGTCCTTGCCGACGACGAGCGCGCGGACGCCGGGGACACGACGGGCCCGGGTCAGGTCGATGTCCAGCACGCGGGCGTGAGGATAGGGAGCCCGGAGAGCCTGCCCGTAGAGCATCCCCGGCACGCGATGGTCGGCACCATAGACCCACTGACCGCAGACCTTCTGACGCGCGTCGACTCGCCTGACGCTCTGACCCACCCAGGCGGTGCGCCTCAGCGTCTCGAGGCCTGCGGTCGCGTCGGGCTGGCTCACCCGACGACCCCCCCCGGCGCTCGCTGGACTCGGATCTCCTCCTCGGTCGAGACGTGCGCGCGGCCGAGGGGTTCCGCCAGAAGCTTGACGAGATCCGGCCGACGGCGGAGCAGCAGCTCGAGGTTGTCGACCACGCCCGGGAGCTTCTCGAGCGGGATGCCGAACACCACATCCTCGGGCTTGATCTGGACGAACTGGCGGAAGCCGAAGCAGCCGAGCGTGTAGCTCACCTCGCCCGTCATGAGCGGCCGGGACATGACCATCGAACAGGTCGAGGGACCGGTCGGCCCCTCGACGACGCCGCCGGTCTCGTAGACCGCAGCCCGCGCGAGGAACAGCCCCGCCTTCGCGGTGCAGAAGACGTTGACCACCACCCCCCCCATCTCGTTGCCGTACGGGAAGTCCGCGAGCGGACCGAAGACGATGTACGTGACGGTGCCGGATGGGACCACGGAGTAGTGCGGCAGCGTCCGGCGGAAGGCGACGGGGCTCCGGAAGATCGCTCGGCCCTTGTCGGGATAGTCGCCGCCGGGCCAGTCCCCGCAGGCGAGGCCCTCGAAGGCCTTGGTGAAGCCGAGATAGTGACGGCCGTTCTTGCAATCGCCGTGGTTGTCGACGTCGGTGTAGAAGACCCGCTTCTCGAAGCGCGCGGTGTCGAGAAACTGGCAGCCCTTCCGGTTGGCGTCGATCCTCGGGATACCCTCCGGCTTCTTCGTCGTCCACAGCACGGCGACCGGGGGCGTCTCCAGGTGGAGTGCGGCGGTCAGCCGCTCCGACAGGTCACGGTAGACGTCCATCGCTCAGTCCTCCCTTCGTTAACCGAATCCCGGGTGCTCGAGCGTCACCGGCACCTCCAGCAGCACCGGCCGCGACGACCTCAGCGCCACCCCCAGCTGTTCGCTGAGCTCCGCCGGGTCCTTGGCGCGCAAGGCGAGCGCGCCGAAGGCTTGGGCCAGCGCCCCGAAGTCGGGGGTGTGCAGGTCCACGCCGATCAGGCGGCCGCCTCCGTGACGGCGTTGCCAGTCCCGGATCGCCCCGTAGCCGCCGTCGTTCACGACGATGGCCACGACCCCCAGCTCGCACTGCACCGCCGCCGCCATCTCCTGGAGGTTGAACAGGAAGCTCCCGTCGCCGCAGATGGCGACCACCTGACGGCCGGGCTGGCCGGCCTTGGCCCCAAGCGCCATGGGATACGCAGAGCCGAGCGTGCCAAACCCCAGCGGGCAGATGAAGCTCCGCGGCTCGTAGACCGGAAAGTAGCGCCGAGCCAGGGTACCGAGCGTCGTGATGTCGCACACGACGATGGCGTCGCGGTCGAGCGCCGTCCGGAGCGCGCGCAGAAGGGCGAGCCCGTCGGCGAACCGGGTCGAGGCCTCCGCCTCAACGCGGCGTCGGGCGTCGGCGACCGCTGCCGCGCGAGACTCGCGGACCACCTGGTGGTCCTCGGCGAGCGCCGCCTGTATCTGCCCGAGCACCGCCCGCGCATCGCCGACCACGCCCACCTCGACCGGGTAGTTCCGGCCGATCTCGGCCGGATCGATGTCCACCTGGACCAGGCGCGGGAGCCGGACACGCCAGGTTCCGGTCGCCATGCTGGTGAACCGCGTCCCGACGGCCAGCACGAGGTCCGAGTCATCGAGGAGCGCCTGCGCCGGCGGCGCGGGCAGCCAGTAGTCGACCGCGAGCGGGTGGTCCGCCGGGAGCGATCCCTTCCCGCCGAGCGTCATCAAAACCGGCGCCCCGAGGCTCTCGGCAAGCGTGCGAAGCAGACCGCCGGCGCCCGAGCGGATGACGCCGCCGCCGGCCCAGACGGCGGGCGCGCGGCTCGCGCGGAGCAGCTCCACGGCGCGCCGCAAGGCGTCCCGGTCGACGCGGCCGGGCGCCCCCGGCTGGATCACGGGGTCGCTGGGGCGCGCGACGCGCGCGTCGAGAAGGTCACAGGGGACCTCCAGGTAAGCAGGCCGAGGCCGGCCTTCGCGGAGCGTGCGGATCGCTTCGCGGACGAGCCCGGGGATGGCAAGGGTCGACTCCGCGCGCCGGTGCCACGCGCTGACGGCGCGGAACATCCCGAGCTGGTCCGGACACTCGTGGAAGACCCCCTTGCCGCGGTCGATCCATGCCGACGGCACCTGGCCCGCGATGACCAGGACTGGCGACGAGTCGGCGAAGGCGGTCGCCACCGCGGTGAGGGTATTCGTGGCGCCGGGTCCGGCGGTGACCAGACAGACGCCGGGCCGGCCGGTGACGCGCGCATAGCCGTCGGCCATGTAGGCCGCGCCCTGCTCATGACGTGCGTCGATCACGCGGATGCCCGGCGTGCCATGCAGCGCATCGTAGATCGCGGTGATGTGGGAGCCGACCAGCCCGAAGACGGTGTCCACACCCTCGACCCGCAACGCGTCGACGAGGAGTTCGCCGCCGGTCACCTCTCCCGCGTCAGCCACGTCGGCCCCCGCGGCGGTCAGCCCGGATCCTGCCGGTCGGCGGACCCGGCTCCCACCCGAGTGCTTCCGAGATGGCCTCCCCCGCCTGCCGTACCAGCTCGCGGTGAGACCGGATCACGTCGTCGGACAGCCGGACCGCCAAGCTCAGGACGCTCACCGAGCCGATCACCGATCGCTCGTGATTGAAGATGGGCGCGGCCACCGACCCCGAGCCCGGGATCCGCTCCCCGAGGCTCACCGCCGAGCCCAGCCGCCGGATCCCCTCGAGCTCACGCCGGAGCGCCGCCCGGGCCCGCGGCCCGAGCCTCGCACCGTCGAGCACCTCCGCCACCTCGTCCGCGGGGAGAAACGCGAGAATCGCCTTCCCGCTGGCCCCGACATGGAGCGGCAACGGCGTGCCCAGGTCGACGACGAACCGGAGTTCGCGGGTGGTCTCCAGGCGCTCCACCGCCACACGCCGGTGTCCATCACGGAGGTTGAGGCTGACGGTCTCCTCGCACTTCTCCCGGATACTCCGCAGATAGGGCAGAGCGCAGGTCCGCACGTCCAGGCGGTCCAGCCACGTCGCCGTCCAGCGCAGCACCCGGAACCCGAGGTTGTACCGCCGCGCCACGGCGTCGTAGCGCACGAGCTGCACCCGGGCCAGCGCCACCAGCAACCGGTGTGTCGAGCTCTTCCGGAGACCTACCCGGCCGGCGAGCTCGGTCACCCCCGCCGGCCGGCCGTCGGCCAGCGCCTCGAGGACCGCGGCCGCCCGTCCGATGACGCGCAGGCCGTTGCCGCGCCCCGCGCCGCTCCGGACGCGTCGACGCCTCGCGTGTGGCCGGGTCACCACCTCATCGCTCCTCCAGGCCCTCGTGGCGGGTCATACGCGTTCCGCGGGACAGAACGAGCGTTCCGACTCTAGGACGAGGGCGCGGTCACGTCAAGAGGGAGGCGGGCCTTGTGCGGCGAACCTCCGGCCGCTAGGATCGGCCAACCGCCACCACAACGGGAGGGCCCTCCATGACCTGGATTCGCGTCATCGACTACGATGAGTCGACGGGGCATCTGCGACAGCTCTACGACCGGGTGAAGGGCCCAGACAACCGCATCGACAACGTCATGAAGGCGCACAGCCTCCGACCCCATACGCTCGAGGGTCACAGCGCCCTCTACAAGAGCGTGCTCCATCACGCCGGGAACAGCTCGCCGGTGTGGTGGCTCGAGGTCATCGGGATCTATACCAGCCTCATCAATCGCTGCGCATACAGTGTCGCTCACCACTTCGCCGGTCTCTCCCGCCTGCTGGGGGACCCGGCGCGGGCCGATGCCATCTACCGGGCACTGGCGGCTGACGCGCCGGAGCGCGTCTTCACGGACAAGGAGCTCGCCGTCCTCCGCTACGCGCGGAAGCTGACGGCAGCGCCCGGCGAGCTGGTTCAGGCCGACGTCGAGGCCCTCCGGCGGGCCGGGGCGACCGACGAGGAGATCTTGGAATCCAACCAAGTCGTCGCGTACTTCAACTACTCCAACCGGCTCCTGAACGGGCTGGGGGTGACCACCCACGGCGACGTCCTCGGGCTGTCGCCGCCGAACACCGACGATCTCGTCGCCTGGAAGCATCAGTAAGGTCGCGCGCGAAATCCGCCATCGACCTGCGGGCGCGCCCCGCCGGATCCAAGGACAGATCCGCTACGCTACGGTCGGCAACCCCCCTCAGGCGGAGTGCTTATCATGCTATACATCCTTTTACTAATAAGACTTTACAGCTAAGCAAACACTCGGCGCTTTGCCGGCCTCGTTGCCGGCACCGCCTGAGCACGTCGGCTGTCCCCGATCGTCCAGTGTCCCCGATCGGCCGGGGGCCGATCGGACTGCAGTACCCTGCCGGCGTGACTGCGCCACGACGTGAGCGCCCACCGGCAGAGCGCTCGATCACCGTCCGTGAAGCGCTCCTTCGCCAGCTCCGCGAGGGCCCACGCACCGCCCAGGAGCTCTCGGGCCTCGTCGGGATCCCGGAGAAGCAGGTCGCCGATCACCTCGCCAACGTGGCCCGCTCGCTCAGGCGGACGCGGGAGCGGTTGCGCGTGGCGCCGGCCCAGCGTCCTCGGACGACGCCAGCTACGCCGCGGGGGCAGAGCTGTTCGTCGGGCAGGCTTCGCGCAGGTATCACGAATCGGGTCCTAGCGGCTGAAGAACTCCACCAGCTTCGGGATCACCTGCCCCGGCGCCTCGTCGATCAGCCAGTGCCCGGAGCCCGTGATGATGACGCCCTCGACGTTGGTCGCGACCATCCGGCCCTGCGTGATCAGAAAGTCCCCACCGGATTTCTCGCCGCCCAGCACGATCATCGGCATCGTCAGCGGCGTCTTCTGGAAGGCGGCGTTGTCCTTGGCGTCCTGATCGAAGTTGCGGAACACCTCCATGCCGGCCTTCATCGCGCCGGGGAGCTTGTACTTCTTCGTGTAGAACTGCCGGTCGGCCTCCGAGACGGATTTCGTGCCGTCGGCGGCGAAGTCGTTCCAGAAGTGCTCGAAGTAGATGCGCTCGCGGCCGTCGACGAGGGCCAGCGGCGTCTTACCGTAGAAGTGGAAGTGCCAGAGGTCCTTCAGCAGGAAGAGATTCGTCGTATCGCCCACACCTGGAATGAAGGCGTCCAACAACGCGATGCGATCGACCTCGGCCGGATACTGGGCGGCGTACGCGTAGGCCACCATCAGGCCGATGTCGTGTCCAGCCACGCCAGCCTTCCTGATGCCGAGTGATTGGGCGAGGGCATGGATGTCCTGCGCCATCGACTTCTTGTCGTAGCAGCACGCGGGCTTGGCGGAATCGCCGAAGCCGCGGAGGTCGGGCGCGATCACGAGCCGGGTCTTTCCAAGCTCGGCCATGAGCGGGCGCCACATGTGGCTGTTCTGCGCGTAGCCATGGAGCAGGATCACCGGCTCGCCCTGGCCCGTGACGAGGTAATGCAGCTTCACCCCGTTCACGGTGGCGTACTTGCCCTCGATATTCACCTTCGCATCGGCGGCGAGAGCGGGAGCGGCCTGCCCCATCGTCGCGATGACCAGCAGCGGTCCCAGGATGCTGCGCAGCGCAGCTTTCATCGTTCTCCCCCTACAGGGCCATCATACGGCGGACCGGCCATCCCGTGTCTCGCGGCGCAGCCGCGCCATCTGCAGCGCCACGCCAGCGACATAGAGGCGGAAGAAGAACACGCCGATGATCGGCCGCGCCTTGGGATCGTCGGGATTGGAAAGGTACGGCGCGGCGAGCGGCAATCGGGTCAAAGTCTCGACCGTCGCCAGGACGAAGTGGAAGAGGCGCCGTCGAGTTAAATGGCCTGGACGCGGAGGGCCAACGCCGCCGCGTCACACGGATGCCCGGCTCGGGTCTCTCGATCATCTGAGGCCGGCGTCGGCACGGTCCCCCCGTCGATTACGTACTCCGTGCCGGTGATGGCGGCGGCGCGGGGAGACACGACGAACGCGATGAGATCCGCGACCTCCCACGGCTTTGCTGGCCGCCCGATCGGGATCCCGCCGAGGGACGCCATCAGCGCCTGACGGGCCCCCTCGTAATCCGTCCCCCGGCTCGCCGCCAACTTCTTGACCAGGCGAACGGCCGCGTCGGTCTCCACCCAGCCCGGGGAGACGCGGACCACCCGGATGCCCTTCGCGGCCACCTCCTTTGACAGACCCTTGCTGTAGGTGGCGAGCGCCGCCTTCGCCGCGGCATGGGCCAGGGTGGCGTCGGGCAGCGGCAACTGCCGTTGAATCGATGTGACATGGACGATCACGCCCGCGCCCTGGCGCAGCATCGCCGGCAGGAGCGCGCGGTCGAGTCGGACCGCCGGAAAGAGGTTGAGATCGAGCGCGCGCTGCCACTCGGCATCGTCCAGGACCGCGAATCCGCCCCCAGGCGCCGAGGAGCCGCCAACGACGTGGACGATGATGTCGATGCCGCCGAGGCGCTCCCGGACGGCGTCCGCGACGGTGGCGCAGCCGTCGGCGGTGCTCAGGTCCGCCGCCACGAACCGATCGTCCAGGGACGAGTCATCGTGCCGGGCGCGGGCGGTTGTGAGCACCGTCGCCCCGGCCTCGCGCAGCCGCATCGCCACCGCGTGACCGATCCCCTGGGTGCCGCCAGTCACAAGCGCGCGGCGGCCATCCAGCTCGAGATGGTCGCTCATGGCCGGATCTCCAGCGATGTAGGGTACTTCATCGTGACGCCCTGAGCGCTCGGCAGCACTCCGGGAGTCGGCCGTCTCGGGCTAGGATGGAGCCCTGACCCCCGGCAGGGAGGCGCGATGACCCAGCACCCGAACATCCTGGTGATCCTGGTCGACGACCTGCGGTTCGACGAGTTCGGCGCGGGCGGCCACCCGTACATGGAGACGCCGCACATCGACCGCCTCGCACACGAGGGAGTCCATTTCACCCGCGCGTTCCATCCGACGCCGATCTGCTCGCCGAACCGGGCGAGCATCCTCACCGGCCAGTACGCCAGCCGGCACGGGATCATCGACAACGTCGCGCGCGACGCGCTGAGCCACCGGCTGCCCAACTACCACCGCGTGCTGCAGGGCCTCGGCTACGAGACGGCGCATGTGGGCAAGTGGCACATGGGGAACGACGCGAGCCCGCGCCCCGGCTACCACCGCTGGGTGAGCTTCAAGGGCCACGGGAGCCTCTTCGACCCCGAGCTGAACGAGGACGGCGCGTACCGTCGCGCGACGGGATACGTCACCGATCTCCTGAACGAGCACGCGCTCGCGTTCGTCGCGTCGCGAGGCGACCGGCCCTGGAGCCTCTTCCTCGCGCACAAGGCGGTCCACCCCGACGCCTACCAGGCGCCCGATGGCACCCTCGACCTCACCAAGGCGGGCGGCGGCTACAAGCCGGCGCCACGGCATCGCGATCTCTATCGAGGCCGCGAGTTCCCGCGCCGGCCGAACATGCTGCCGCCCGGCGAAGTTGCCCGGTCGAAGCCCGCCTGGGCCGAGGCGTTCGCGCTCCGCGCCGGCGAGCAGGCGCAGGCAGCGCTGCGCGCGATCCACGCAGGCACACAGGAGGAGATCCGCCTGCGCGCCGCGATGATGGCGTCGGTCGACGAGGGCGTCGGGGCCCTGCTGCGGGCGCTCGAGCGCCGAGGCCAGCTGGAGCGCACCTTCATCCTCTTTCTGGGCGACAACGGGTACTTCTTCGGAGAGCACGCGCTCGGCCCCGAGCGCCGCTTCGCGTACGAGGAGGGCATCCGTTCGCCGTTCGTGATCCGCTACCCACCTCTCGCCCGACCCGGCACGACGGCGTCCGAGCTGGTGTTGACCCTCGATGTCGCGCCGACGGTTCTCGAGCTCGCGGGGGCGACCCCCGGCCGCCACGTCCAGGGCCGCTCGCTCGTCCCGCTGCTCGCCGGCCGCCAGACCGGATGGCGGGACTCGTTCCTCGTCGAGTACTTCGCCGAGAGCGCACTCGGCTGGCTCGTCGGGATGACCTACAAGGCCGTGCGCACCGAGCGCCACAAGCTCATCCACTGGGTCAACCGCGACGGGGTCGACGAGCTGTACGACCTGGAATCCGATCCCTACGAGGTCGTTAACGTCATCGCCGATCCGCGGTACGCCAGGGTCCACCGGGAGCTCCGTGTCAGGCTCGCGGGATTGGTCGCGGAGGCCGTCGGACTGTAGCAGGCGACGACGGCTCGCGACCCGCCGATCGCGTCTCCGCCGCGGGGCGCCTTGTCGCCTCCGGCGGCGCCCGACTATAATCGCCGCCCAGGGAAGAGCGTGCGGACGACATCGAGCAGACCGCGGGACGACGGGGGTGTCGCGACCTCCTGCGCGCGGCCATCGACCGTTGGCGGAATGGCGACCTTCGCCGTCGAGCTCCGCGACGTGCGCAAGACGTACGGCCCCGTGGTGGCCCTGGACGGCGTCAGCCTGAGCATCCGGAAGGGCGAGTTCTTCTCGCTCCTCGGGCCGAGCGGCTGCGGCAAGACCACCACCCTCCATCTGATCGGCGGATTCGAGGCCGTCTCCGCCGGGACCCTGCTCATCGACGGGCGGCCGATGGGAAGCACCCCGGCCCATGGGCGGCCAGTGAACACGGTCTTCCAGAGCTATGCGCTGTTCCCGCACATGAGCGTCGCCGAGAACGTGGGGTTCGGGCTCCGCATGCGGAAGGTTCCGAAGCCGGACCGGCGGCAGGCCGTGACGGAGATGCTGCGGCTGGTCTCGCTCGAGGGCTTCGAGGACCGGCGGCCGAGCCAGCTGAGCGGCGGGCAGCGTCAGCGGGTGGCCCTGGCCCGGGCGCTCGTGAACCAGCCCTCGGTCCTCCTCCTCGACGAGCCGCTCGGCGCCCTCGACCTGAAGCTGCGCAAGCAGATGCAGGCCGAGCTGACGCGCATCCAGCGCCAGATCGGGATCACCTTCGTCTACGTGACGCACGACCAGGAGGAAGCGCTCTCGATGTCGGACCGCATCGCGGTGATGGACCACGGGCGCGTCCTCCAGGTGGGCACGCCGGGAGAGATCTACGGCGAGCCCGCCGATCGGTTCGTCATGGAGTTCATCGGCTCCCCCAACGTTTTCCCGGGCCGACTCGAGCGCCTTCACGACGGACGCGCGGAAGTCGCCCTCGACGACGGGGGGCGGGGCGGCGGGCGGCCGACCGCCGGGCTGCGGGCGGGGGACACGGTGGCGCTGCTCGTCCGGCCGGAGCGGACCCGTCTGTCCACTGCGCCGCCGCGGGACCGGGACCCGGCGCTCACGGGCCATGTGACCAAGATCGCCGACCTCGGATTCATCGTGCATTACTTCGTACGGGTTTCGGAGCGACAGGACGCGCTGGCCTACCGGCTCAACGACGTGGAGCACGGCGCGACGGAACGGATCGAGGAAGGGCAGCGAGTCTATCTCTCGTGGGACGCCGGCGACGCTCGCCTCTTTCCGGCGAGCGTGGGAACCTAGCGCGCCGGGACGGCGGAAGCGGGCCCGGCACAACCAGGAGGCAACGGGCATGACGGCATCGGCAAGTCGACGGGACTTCCTCCGGACGGCGGCGATCGGCGGCGGCCTGGCGGCGACGGGGGCGTCGGGCGCGCGGCCTCGCGCCGCCGCGGCGGCGGGGACGGTGAACTGGCTCGCGTGGGGCGGGCATGTCGAGCCGGAGGGGATCAAGTCGTTCTTCGACGCCTCCGGCATCCGGGTGAACCACATCGGCATGAGCGGTAACGCCGAGACGTTCGCCAAGCTGAAGCTCTCGGGGGCGGGCCAGTACGACCTCTTCGAGGCCGACGGCCTCTGGCCCGTGCGCTACCACCAGGAGGGCCTGATCGAGCCGGTCCAGCTCGACAGCATCCCGAACGTCGCGCGCTACATGTATCCCGAGTTCAAGAAGATCCCGGCGCTGCAGGCCAGCGGGGGCACGATGCTCATGGTGCCGTGGGGCTGGAACCCCACGGTGCTCATCTACAACAAGAGCAAGGTCAAGACGCCGCCTACCTCCTACGAGGTGCTACTGGACAAGCAGTACAAGGGGCACGTCGGCTTCAGCGACCAGCACGAGTTCCTCTGGCCGGTGGCCGCGTACCTCCTGGGCTACGACCCGTTCAAGATGAACAAGGAGCAGCTCAATCGGGCCAAGGACGTCCTCATCCAGATCAAGCGCAACGCGCCCACCATCTCCAAGGGCTGGAACGAGCAGCTCCGGCTCTATGTGGAGGAGACGGTGTGGATCGGGCTGTCGAGCCCGGGGCGCGCCCTGACCATCCAGGCCTCGGGCGGCCCCGCCATGGGCTGGGAGCGGCCAAAGGAAGGCTACGTCGGCTGGATCGACGGCGACATGCTCGTGAAGGGCACTGCCAACAAGCAGGCCGCCCTCGCCTGGCTGAACCACATCCACAGCCCCGAGTACGTGGCAACGAACTTCAAGCGGCTGCAGCGGGGCTCCGTCAACCGGGGCGGCGTGGAGCTCCTGAAGTCGCAGGGCATGACCGAGATGGTGCGCGCGAACCTCATGGACCAGCCCGAGGTGGCGCTCCAGATGCGGCTCATCGAGGCGCCGGCCAACCAGGACGAGTACGCGGCCGCCTGGAACGAGGTGCTTGCCGCCTCGTGAGCCCGCCGGCCGCGGACGCGTCGAGCCCGAACCGCCGGGAGCGGGCCCTCCTGTGGGGCCTGCTCCCGGTGATGGTGGTGCAAGCGGGTCTCTTCCTGGCCCCGATGGCCATCATGTTCCTCTACAGCTTCTGGACCACGCGGAACTTCCAGATCGTGTCGGAGTGGACGCTGGCCAACTACCGCGTGTTCTTCGAGAGCTGGACGTACCCGCGAGTGCTCCTCCGGACGCTCGTCACCGCGGCGGTCATCACGGCGGTGACGCTCATCATGGCGTATCCCCTGGCCTACTTCATCGTCCGCTACACCCGGCGCTGGCAGAAGACGCTGCTCGCCGCGGTGATTCTGTCCTTCTGGACGAGCGGCCTCCTCCGCGCGTACGCGTGGATGGCCGTCCTCGGGCACGGCGGCGTCATCAACAAGGGACTCCGGGCGCTGGGGCTGATCGACGCGCCGCTCCCCTTCCTCCTCTACAGCCCGTTCGCCGTCGTGCTGGTAATGACGTACTTCTCGCTGCCGTTCGCGGTGGTCGCGATCTACGCCTCGCTGGAGAAGATGGACTGGACCCTCCTGGCGGCGGCCGGGGATCTCGGGGCCCGGCCGCTCAACGCCTTCTTGCACGTGACGCTGCCGCAGACCCTGCCCGGCGTGGTCTCGGCGGCGGCGCTCACGTTCGTGCCTCTGGTGGGGATGTTCTTCGTGCCGCTCCTGGTCGGGGGTCCCACCAGCGTCATGATCGCGCCCCTCATCGCCAACCAGATGCAGGCGTTCCAGCTCGGACTGGGCGCGGCCATGTCGTTCATCGTGGCGCTCATCGTCATGGCCGCCCTCGCCGTGCCCTGGCGCTACCTCCGCCTGGACCACCTGGAGCGCTAGTGGGCCGTCGGCTCTTCGTCGCGTACGGCATCCTCGGCTTTGCCTTCCTTTACCTGCCGATCGTCTTCCTCGTGCTCTTCTCCTTCAACGACAACATCATCCCCTCGCTGCCGTTCCGGGGCTTCAC
>DATBGA010000060.1:0-2082 GCA_036558225.1 Candidatus Methylomirabilota bacterium
TCGCTTCAGGCCGGAGCGCGCCCAGGGGCTCCAGACGGTGATCCAGTACGACATCACCGGCCCCGACGGTTGCACATATCACGTGAACATCGCCGACGGGCAGTGCGCGGTCCGGGAGGGCGCGTCGGCCACCCCGCCGGCGCTCACGCTGACGATGGCCGCGCAGGACTGGCTCGACATGCTCGGCGGGAAGCTCTCCGGCCAGGTCGCCTTCATGTCTGGGAAGCTGAAGCACAAGGGGGACATGAGCCTCCTGATGCGGCTGCCCGGGCTGTTCGGCATCTGAGCAACGCAGGCCGGACGCGCGGCCGTTGACCCCGGTCGTCAGCGTCGCCAGGCGCGCCCGGGTGGATGGATGACGTGAGCGCTCGTCCGGAGTCGCCGGGCGAGCGCTTCACCGACTGGGCGGCCCGTCTCTTCGACCCGGCAGGACGCCACGCCAAGCCGGAGGCGCTCCACGGGATCCGTGTGCTCGACCTTTCGGTCATCATCTTCGGCCCGGCCACCGCCGACTTTCTCGGGGAGCTCGGCGCCGAGGTGATCAAGGTCGAGATGCCGGGGCAGGGTGACGTGACCCGCATCCTGGGCCATGACGGATGCTGGTGGAAGGGCGTCTCCGTCGCGTTCTTCCCCCAGAATCACGGCAAGTACCACATCGGCGTGGACATGCACCACGCCGAGGGCCAGGCGCTGATCCGGCAGCTCGCCGCGCGCTCCGACATCCTCGTCGAGAACTTCAAGCCCGGCACGACGGAGGCGAAGTGGGGGCTGGGCTATCGCCAGCTTCGCGAGATCAATCCACGCCTCATCTACGTCGCCAACACGGGCTTCGGCCAGTGGGGTCCCTTCGCGGAGGGCCGCGCGTCCTACGACGGCCTCGCCCAGGCCGTGTCGGGGCTGACCGGCATCTCGGGCTTCGAGGGCGCCTTGCCGATCAAGTCCGGCAACTACCTCGGCGACTGGTTCGGCGCCTGCCTCTCGGCGCTCGGCGCGCTGGCCGCGCTCCGCTGGCGTGACCGCACGGGCGAGGGGCAGCTCGTCGAGATGGCGCAGTGCGAGGGCCTCGTCCGCGCCCTCGACTGGACGTGGCTCTACGCGGGCCTCACCGGGCGCGACCGCGCGCGGACCGGAAACCGCGACCCGGTGTTCGTGCCCTCGGGGATCTACCCGTGCGCCGACGGGCACGTGGCCATCGTGGCGGGAACCGATGCGGAGTTCCGCGGCCTGGCGGACGCGCTTGGCCGGTCCGACCTCGCCGGAGATCCTCGGTTCTCGACCGCGGAGTCGCGGCGGCATACGACCCATGCGGACGCCCTCGACGCTGTCATCCAGGCGTGGTGCGCGGCGCGCACTCGCTCCGACATCGAGGCCACGGCGCGGCGCCACGGCTTCGCGGCGGCCCCGGTGATGAGCGCGAAGGATCAGTACCAGGATCCGCACTTCCGGGCCCGGGGCAGCGTCGAGGAGCTGGACGATCGGGTGTACGGCCACGTGGTGGACTACGGTCCGGCGCCGCAGCTCTCGGCCACGCCCGCGCGCCACAAGTGGGCGGGCCGGCCCGTGGGGTGGCACAATCGGCACGTTCTGCAGGGCATCCTCGGGCTGCCGGAGGCGGAGGTCGCGGAGCTCGAGCGTCGCGGGACCGTCGGGCGCTGGGGCGATCGACGGGGCGCGAAGCCGCCGCCCGACTGGTCGGGCGACGAGGACCGGCTGTGAGCGATCCGGCCGGGGAGCGGGGTACGCAGTGGGCCGACTGGGCGCGCGCCGAGGAGGACCCGCGCGCGGCGGCCGGGAAGCCGGAGGCCCTCGACGGCCTCCTCGTCCTCGACTGCGCGACCGGGCACTACGGCGGCCACGTGCTGGGCGGATTCCTCGGCGAGCTCGGCGCCGAGGTCGTGAAGCTCGAGCCGCCCGGCGGCGACCCGGCCCGCGCCTGGGGCCCGGCGGACGCGCGCATCCAGGGCGAGGGGCTCGGCTACCTGGCGGAGGGCCGGAACCGCTACTATGCGACCCTCGACCTCTCCTCCGCGGACGGCCAGGCGATCTTTCGCCAGCTCGCGACGCGCGCGGACGTGGTGATCG
>DATBGA010000061.1:0-54102 GCA_036558225.1 Candidatus Methylomirabilota bacterium
AGCGCATCGTCGAGATGCACGGGGGACGGATCTGGGTGGAGTCCACGCTCGGCCGGGGCTCGACCTTCCGGTTCACGCTCCCGGTTCGGGTCGAGCGGTCGGTGGCGCCGTCGTGAGCCACGGGGCGAAGCCCGTCCGATCAACTCACGCGAAGCGAGACTAGCGGTGAGCAAGCGGATCCTGGTCGTCGAGGACCACGAGGAGAACCGGCGCATCCTGCGACTCCTGCTGACAAAGGCCGGCTTCGAGCTGATCGAGGCGGAGACCGGGGAGGACGGGGTACGGCTGGCGGAGACCGAGCGTCCCGATCTCATCCTCATGGACATCCAGCTGCCCGGCCTCGACGGGTACGAGGCGACCCGGCGGATCAAGGCGAATCCGGAGCTTCGTGCCGTGCCGCTCATCGTGGTGACGTCGTACGCGCTCTCCGGCGACGACGTGAAGGCCTTCGAGGCTGGCTGCGACGCCTACGTGACCAAGCCCTTCGTCCCCCGGCAGCTCCTGGCCAAGATCCGCGAATATCTCGGATAGAGCGCAGAGGCGCTATCGTGCGAGCACCGCCGCGAATCCTCATCGTGGACGACACGCCCGCGAACGTCCACATCCTCCAGCTCCGGCTCTCCGCCCAGGGTTACGAGGTCCTGACCGCGACCGACGGCGAGGCCGCGCTGACGACGGCCCGGGAGGCCCTGCCGGATCTGATCCTCCTGGATGTCATGATGCCCAAGGTGGACGGGCTCGAGGTGTGCCGGCAACTCCGGGCGGACCGGTCCTTCCCGTTCACGCCGATCATCATGGTCACCGCCAAGGCCGACCCGAAGGACGTCGTCGCGGGGCTCGAGGCGGGCGGCGACGAGTACCTGACCAAGCCCGTGGATCAGATCGCGCTGGTCGCCCGGGTCAAGTCGATGCTCCGGATCAAGGAGCTCCACGACTCGGTGGAAGCGATGGCCGTGAAGCTGGCCGAGTGGAACCGGACGCTCGAGCAGCGCGTCGAGGCCCAGGTAACCCAGCTCGATCGGCTCTCGCGGCTCAAGCGCTTCTTCTCCCCGCAGCTCGCCGAGGCGATCGTGGACGGGGGGGCCGGGGACCCACTGGCGACGCACCGCCGCGAGGTGACCGTCGTGTTCCTCGATCTGCGCGGCTTCACGGCGTTCGCCGAGACCGCCGAGCCGGAAGAGGTCATGGGCGTGCTCCGCGAGTACCACGCCGCGATGGGCGCGTTGATCCTCGCCCACGAGGGCACGCTGGAGCGCTTTGCCGGAGATGGGATGATGGTCTTCTTCAACGATCCGGTGCCGGTCCCCGACGGGCCGGAGCGCGCGATCCGGATGGCGCTCGCGATGCGGGACCGGGCCGGAGAGCTGGGGGCCCGGTGGCGCAAGCGCGGCCACGAGCTCGACGTCGGGATCGGCATCGCGCAGGGCTTCGCCACCATCGGCGCCATCGGCTTCGAGGGGCGCCTGGACTATGGCGCCATCGGGACGGTCACGAACCTGGCGGCGCGCCTCTGCGGCGTGGCGACGGCCGGTCAGATCCTCGTCTCGCAGCGTCTCCTGGGAGCGGTCGAGGCCCTCGCGGAAGCGGAGCCGGTTGGCGAGCTCCCCTTCAAGGGGTTCTTGAAGCCGGTGGCGACGTTCAACGTATTGGGCCTGAAGGCGCTGGAGCATGGAGGCGCCGACCGCGCGTGACCCGACGCTCCCTCCAGGCCTCAGGGGAGGGGCCTGGCGTCCCGCGAGCCCAGCTCGCCCTCCGACGTCGATGCCTGACGTGGGCAGCCGGGGACCGCGTCCCCGGTCTCGCGGCCGGGCGTCAGCCCGGGGCGCCGTTCAGGAGGGCGAGCGCCTCGTCGTGGAGGCGCCCGTTCGAGGCGAGCGCAGTCCCGGAGTAGATCGTCGGCTGCCCGGCGAAGTCGGTGAACCGCCCGCCGGCCTCTTCGAAGAGAACCTTGAAGGGCGCGATGTCCCAGGCCTTCACGTCCGCCTCCAGCATGATCTCCGCCTGGCCGCGCAGAACGAACGTGTAGCCGAAGTAGTCGCCGAAGCCGCGCTGGCGGTCCGTCCGGTCCACGAGACGGATGAACCCGTCCCACCACCGGCCGCCGTCCAGCGGGCGCAGGAGGCTCATGCTCGAGTGCACCAGCATCGCGTCGCCGAGATCCCCCACCGCCGACACACGGAGCGGAACCTCGCCCGCCCACGCCCCCTGCCCGCGCCGCGCCCACAAGAGCTCTCCCGTCGCCGGCGAGTGGACCACGCCGAGCGTGACCTCTCCGTCCTCCTCCAGGGCGAGGAGCGTCGCCCAGAACGGGATGCCCCGGACGAAGTTCTTCGTCCCGTCGATGGGGTCGACGATCCAGCGCCGCGACTGGCTGCCCTGGGCCCCGAACTCCTCGCCGAGGAACCCGATGTCGGGGAACTCGGGCCGGAGCCGCTCGACGATGGCGATCTCCGCCTCGTGGTCGGCCTGGGTCACCGGCGTCCGGTCGGCTTTCCGCATGACCCGGACGTCGCCGCGGAAGTAGCGGAGCGCGATCGCGCCGCCGGCGCGAGCCGCCTCCAGCGCGGCCTCGAGGGCGCGATCGGTCACGACCGGGGCAGTCCCAGCACGCGCTCGCCGATGATGTTGCGCTGGATCTCGGAGGTTCCGCCGGCGATCGCGAAGCGGCGGGCGAAGAGCGTCTGGAAGGCCCAGCGGCCGCCGTCCGGCGCCCGCGCGGCCCCCCGCCAGAGCTGGCCGCGCGCCCCGAGGAGCCCGCCCGCCGTCTCGGCCATCCGCACGTACGCCTCACTGAAGGCGAGCTTCAGCACCGAGCCCTCGGGCCCAGGCGGCTCGCCGCGCAGCCGGCGCGTGACCGAGCGGAGGCTCGTGAGACGGAGCGCCTCGGTCTCGATCCAGCACTGGGCGAGCGCCTGCCGGACCACCGGGTCCTTCGACGCCGGGCCGTCGCCCCGCGGCGTCTGCCGCGCGAGGTCGAGGAGGCACCGCGTGAAGTGATGGAGATTCGTCTGGTTCCCGAGGCCCGTCCGCTCGTGCATGAGAACCGTGATGCCGACCTTCCAGCCGCCGTGCAGCGGCCCGAGGAGGTGATCCCGCGGCACCCGCACGTCGTCGAAGAACACCTCGTTGAACTCCGCGTCGCCGGTGAGCTGGACCAGCGGCCGGACCGTGATGCCGGGACTCCGCATGTCCACCAGCAGGCACGAGATCCCCTCGTGCTTCGGCGCCGCCGGATCGGTGCGGACCAGGAGGATGCACCACTGGCTCCGGTGGGCGTTCGACGTCCACACCTTCTGGCCCGAGACGCGGAAGGCGTCGCCGTCCAGGACGGCGCGCGTGGCGAGCGCCGCGAGGTCGGACCCCGCCCCGGGCTCGGAGAAGCCCTGGCACCAGATGTCCTCGGCCGCGAGGATCGCGGGCAGGAAGCGGCGCCGCTGCGCCTCGGTCCCCCACTCCATGATCCCGGGGCCCGCCAGCATGAGGCCGATCGTGTTGACGCCGGGCGGGGCGCCCGCGCGCACCATCTCCTCCTGGAAGATCATCTGCTCGACGAGGCTCGCGCCCCGACCGCCGTAGGGCCGGGGCCAGGCGATGCCGACCCACCCGCCGCGGTGGAGCCGCCGGTGCCACGCGAGGCACGCGTCGAACGACCGGTCGGGGTGGAGCGTGAACTCGTCGTCGCTGGCAGGCCAGTTCGCGCGGTGGGCGGGGAGCTCGCGCTCGAGCCAGCTCCGCAGCTCGCCGCGGAACGCCTCCTCGGCCGGAGAGAACGCGAAGTCCATCGCCAGGGCGTTCGTAACACACGGAGCCAGGGCGGTCAAGGATGCGCCGCTGGGCGCTCCCGCATCGGGTGATTCGCGCGCAACGCCGACGCCCGCCGCCAGCCGTCACCGGGTCCGCGTCTCGCCAATGAGGCCCGATGAGGTTACGCTGAGTGCGTGACGCACTGTTGCGAGGTCCATGAGATCCCCGGGCAGCAGCGGCGAGTGCTTCGCGCCGTGCTCGGGATCAACGCGGGCATGTTCCTTCTCGAGTCCGCAGCCGGCGTGCTGGCTCACTCCACGGCCCTGTTCGCGGACTCCGTCGACATGCTCGGCGACGCGGTCGTGTACGGCTTCAGCCTGTACGTCGTGGCGCGCGGCCCGGTGTGGCAGGCCCGGGCCGCCTTGCTGAAGGGCATCATCATGGCGGCGTTCGTAGCCGGCATCCTTATTCAAGTCGGGCTCAAGATCGTCTACGGCCTCCAACCAGTGGCGGAGGTCATGGGCGCGGTCGGGCTCCTTGCGCTCGCGGCCAATCTCCTCTGCCTCGGTCTGCTCCGAGCGCGGCGCGGCGACGATCTCAACATGCGTTCGGCCTGGCTGTGCTCGCGCAATGACGTAGTCGGCAACGCAGCCGTCCTGGTGGCGGCCGCTCTGGTCGCCCTCTCGGGCTCGCCCTGGCCGGACACCGTCGTCGGGCTCTCCGTCGCCGCGATGTTCTCCCGTTCCGCAGTCCAGATCGTCCGCGAGGCCATCCGCCAGGTCGCGCCGGCGCGCTGACGGACCGCCCGGACCCTCCGACTCCACCCGCGGCTTGCGCTCCCGGGCGTCCTGACCGAGAATCGGCGCGCACCGGCGGCGCCGCCACCACTCACCCGGAGGTCTCCATGCCCAAGCAGCGATACTGCGCGAAGAGCGTGTTCGACTCCCCGTCCTACAGCCAGGGCATCAAGGTCAGCGGGGCCGGCACTTTCCTCTACATCTCCGGCCAGATCTCGCAGGACGCCAAGGGCCGTGTCGTCGGGCGCGGCGACTTCCCCGCCCAGGCGCGCCAGGTGCTCAAGAACGTCAAGGCGATGGCCGAGGCCGGCGGTGGCAAGCTCAGCGACGTGGTGAAGCTCACCTTCTACCTCACCGACGTGCGCTACCGGCAGGATCTGGTCCCGATCCGCGAGGAGTTCTTCGGGCCGAAGCTGCCGGCCTCCACACTCATCACGACCCCGGCGCTCGCCCACCCCGACTACCTCCTCGAGATCGAGGCGGTGGCGTTCGTCGAGGCTCGCTGATGCGGCTCCAGGGCAAGGTCGCCGTCGTCACGGGCGCCGCCCGGGGGATCGGGCTCGCGATCGCCCAGCGGTTCGTCAAGGAGGGGGCCCGCGTCGCGCTCGCCGACCGGCTCGCGGCGGAGGTCGAGGCCGAGGCGGCCCGGCTCGGAGCGGCCGCGCTCGCCGTCCCCACCGACGTGGGCGACGCCGCGGAGGTGCGCCGCCTGGTCTCGCGGACCGTCGAGCGCTTCGGCCGCCTCGACTGCATGGTCGCCAACGCCGCGGTCCAGGCCGAGATCCCCTTCCTCGACCTCACCGAGGAGGAGTTCGACCGCGTGATTCGGGTGAACCTCAAGGGCGCGTTCCTCTGCGGGCAGACCGCCGCGCGCCACATGGTGGACGCCGGCATCCGGGGCACGATCATCAACATGAGCTCGGTCAACGCGGTCGTGGCGCACCCGGTGCTGGTCCACTACGCCGCGTCCAAGGGCGGCATCGCCATGCTGACCAAGGGCATGGCGGTCTCCCTCGCCCCGCACGGGATCCGCGTCAACGCGATCGGTCCCGGGACGACCAACACGCCGATCAACGCCAACTTCTTCAGCATGCCCGGCATGGTCGAGCGGTTCCTCATGCGGACCCCGCTCGGTCGCATCGCCGAGTCGGACGAGATCGCGAGCGTCGCGCTGTTCCTGGCCTCGGACGAGGCGTCCTACGTGACTGGAACCACCATCTACGCGGACGGCGGGCGACTCGCGCTCAACGGCCTCATGGCCCGCCCGCAGTAACCGGCCGATGGCGGTGCTCGACCGCTTCCGCCTCGACGGGAAGCGCTGCTTCGTGACCGGAGGCAGCCGGGGGCTGGGGCGCGAGATCGCGCTGGCCATCGCCGAGGCCGGGGCCGACGTCATCCTGGTCGGCCGCGACCGCCCCGCGCTCGAGGCGACCGGCGCCGACGTCGACCGCCGCGGCCGCGCCGCCGTCCTCATCCAGGCCGACGTCAGCCAGCCGCTCGAGGCGGAGCGCGCGTGCCGGACGGCCCTCGAGCGGCACGGCCCCGTGCACATCCTCGTCAACAACGTGGGCGGGCGCCGGATCGACGTCCCGACCGAGGAGCTCGAGCTCGAGCAGTGGCAGGAGATCGTCGACCTTAACCTCACCAGCACGTTCATCTGCACCAAGCTGATCGGGGGCGCGATGGTCCGGCGCGGCCAGGGCGGCCGGATCATCAACGTGGCCTCGGTATCGGGGCTGGTCGCCACCCGCGGCATCGGTGGGCGGAGCTACGAGACCAGCAAGGCAGCGGTGATCCACTTCACGCGTGCAGTGGCCGCCGACTGGGCGCCCCACCGGGTCACCGTCAACGCCATCGCGCCGGGCGCCTTCCTGACCGAGCCGAATCTCCGCTGGAGCCGGCTCAAGCCGGACGTCATGGAGACGCTCAAGGCGCAGATCCCGATGGGAGAGTTCGGCCGGCCCGAGGATCTCGGCCCCCTCGCCGTCTACCTGGCGAGCGACGCCTCCCGCTACATGACCGGCGCGGTCCTGGTCATCGACGGGGGCTACACCGTCTGGTAGGCCCGCGCCAGGAGGATCCCCTTCCCCGCTCGTCTCCCACCCGGCGCGACGTCAGCGCGGAGGGGGATACGGCTCGCCCTTCCGGCGGGCCGCCTCGGCGATGGCGGCGTGCAGCCGGTCGAGGACGGGCCGCACCGGCTCGCCGCCCTGGAGGATCCGCCGGACGGCCTCATTCATCGCGTCGCTCACGTCGGGCCAGTAGGGGACCACGGGGCGGCGCCAGCCGTCGGCGAGCGCGCGGCGGACCGCCTCGAACGTCTCGCGCTGCGCCGCCGGCACCTGGCCGTAGGCGTCCATCCGCACCGCAGGCCACGCGTTGCCGGCGACCAGGCGTTCCTGCGCCTCTCGCGACATGAGGAAGGTCGCGAGCCGCACGGCGCGCGCGCGACGGGTTCCGGTGACGCCGCGCGGGATTCCCAGAACGTCTCCGCCCACCACGTGGGCGGCGCGCGCCGGTCCCCGCCAGCCCTCGTAGACCTCGAAGCGATCCAGGAGGTCCTGACGCGCCAGCACCCCGGAGGTGAAGGGCCAGTTCTGGGCGAGCCACGCCGTCTCGCTGACGAGGTGGTCCACCTGCGTGTCGTACTTGGCGACGAGGCTCTCCCGGGCAAGGAGCCCGTCCCGCCAGAGACCGGCGAGGAACTCGAAGGCCTCGACCGAGCCCTTGTCGTCGAGCAGCAGCGGATCCCCCCCGAAGCCCAGGACGAGCTCGGCGACCGTGATGGCGGCCGGCGCGCCCTCGGCGAGCGCCAGCGTGATCTTCGGCGCGCCTCGCCGTCCCTTGAAGGCCTGGGCGACCGCCCGGAGCTCGGCGGTGGTCCGCGGCGGGGCGACGCCGGCCTCCCGGAAGCGGGCCCGGTTCGCGTAGGTCACCTGCACGTTGGGCCGGAACGGCAGGAAGTAGCGCGTCCCGTGGAAGCTCGGCGGCGCCATCACCGGCGGCACGGCGTCAGGGACGGTCACGTCGTCCAGCCCCTGGACGAGCCCCGCGTCCACGAGCGGCCGGAGCGCGAGGTTGTCCTGGGCGAACAGGTCGATGGTGGGACGCGAGGAGCCCACCTCCACCTTCAGCTTCTCGGGGAGGTCCGCCGCCGTGACCGACACGAGCGTCACCGAGATGCCGCTCTCCGCACGGAAGCGCTCCAGCACCTCCCGGACGGTCGGCCTCTCGTCCTCGGCCAGGGAGACGCTGAACGTGACGGCCTCCCGCGCGGCCTCGTCCCCCCGGCCACAGGCGGCGCCGAGCGCCGCGAGGACGCCCAGGAGGGCCAACCGTGAGGCGCGCCGCCGGCCGCGCGCGGGCGTGATGGCCCTCACCTCATCCCCGGATCGCCCCGGCCAGGGCACCCGGACGGAGGTGCCGCTGGAGGACGGCCACGATCCCCAGGATCGGCAGCACCAGGACGATGGCGACGGCCGCCATCTGCTGGCGGGTCCCCCGGTCGATCGCCTGGAACACCTGCAGCGGCAGCGTGTTCTGGGAGGTGGTCAGCAAGCGCGCGTAGAGGAACTCGTTCCACGAGTAGAGCCAGGCGAAGAGCCCGGCGACCGCGACCCCGGGCGCGGTCATGGGAAGCACGACGCGGCTGAGCGTGGCGAGCCGGGAGGCCCCGTCGATCGCGGCCGCGGCCTCGACGTCCCGCGGCACGCCCTCGAAGGCGCCCACCAGGAGCCACGCGATGAACGGCAGCACCCCGGTCAGGTGAGCGAGCGCGAGCCCCAGATAGGTGTCCGTGAGCCCGAGCTGGGCGAATCGCGTCGCGACCGACACGCCGATGGCGAACTCCGGGAACATGCGTGTGACGAGCAGGCCCACGACCACCCCGTAGCGGGGCCGCGGCGGTAGGCGCGCGATCGCGTAGGCGCCGGGGGCCGCGATCGCCAGCGCCCCCGCCGTCGTCATCGCCGCGACCGCCAGGCTCTTCACGAGGGGAGGCCAGAGCTCCCCGCCCTCGAGGACGGCGCGCCAGAAGCGGAAGGTCGGCGCCGTCACGATCAGCGCGGGCCGCTCGCCGAAGAGCGCGGCGCCCGGCGCCACCGAGACCATGAGGAGCACCAGGATCGGGAACAGGGCCGCCGCGGCGCAGACGGCCACCCACGCCGCGAACAGGAGCCGCGTCACGGCGCGAGACCCTCCGGCCTCCGGCGAGCGGTCACGCCGCAGCCTCGTGCCGCCCGGCGACCACGCGCAGGTAGAGGCTCACGAAGCCCAGGATCAGGACGAAGAGCACCACCGCCCCAGCCGACGCCGTGAAGGGGTCGCTCGCCGGCGGCGCGTATCGGCCCCAGATGAACGTGCCCAGCACCGGCTCGACGCGTCCGGCCAGCACGAGCGCCACCTCGAAGATTCGGAACGCGTCGATGGCTCTCAGGATCACCGCCATGGTCACGTACGGCGCCAGGAGCGGCAGCACGACGTGGCGGAGCCACCGCCAGCCCGTCGCGCCGTCGGCCCGGGCCGCCTCCTCGACCTCCACGGGGATCGCCTGCAGACCCGCCAGCAGGATCAGCGTGACCACCGGGAGCACCTTCCACGTGTCGGCGACGGCGACCGTGAAGAGCGTCGGCCAACCCCCGGCCACGGTCCACCCCATCGGCTCGAAGCGCCATTCGACGCCGAGGGCGCCGAGGGCATCGCTCGCGGCGAACAGCAGCGCGTTGAGGTATCCCGACCGCGCGAAGACCAGGAGCATCACCGCCGCCGACACGACGGTGGGTACGCCGAGCGGCATCAGCACCAGCGTCCGGACCGGCCCGCGGAGGGGAAACCGGCGGTGGAGCGTGAGCGCCAGCAGCAGGCCCAGGCCGATCTCGAGGCCGAGCGAGAGCAGCACGACGATCACGGTGTTCCGGAGCGCCGCGCGGAAGAGGTCCGAGGTCAGCAGGGCCCGGTAGCGCCCGAGCGACGGGAACCCCCCATCGGGCGGGGCGCTCAAGGACAGCCGCACGGTCTCGACGATGGGCGCCGCCGTGAGCAGGAGGAGGTAGACGACGAGAGGGAGCGCGAGTGCCACCTCGAGGCCGTGGGCCCGGATGAAGACGCCGGGATCTCGGCGAGGTCCCGGACGCGACAGGGTCGCCCGTTCGCCCATTCCATTCCATTCTCACCCCAAGGACCACCGAGGTGAAGCGCGGAACGCGGACCTCTGGACGGCCCGCCGCGGGAGCGCGATGCTACAATTTCCGTATCGGCATGTACAGCTCGCAGACGGTCGATACCCTGGCGGCTCGGCTCGAGGCGGCCCCGGTCCTCGTCCTGCTGCTGGACTACGACGGCACGCTGGTCCCCTTCGCGTCGACGCCGGACCTGGCCGAGCCCGACGATGAGCTGATCGGCCTGCTGCGGGGTCTCGCCGAGCGACCGGACACCGAGACTCACATCGTGAGCGGCCGCGACCACGCGACGCTGGAGCGCTGGCTCGGCGCCCTGCCGATCGGCCTCCACGCCGAGCACGGCTACCTGTCCCGCCCTCCGGGCGCGACCGAGTGGGTGCACGGGGCACTGCCGTCCCAGGAGTGGCGCCCGGCCGTGCTCGGCCTCATGCGCGCGTTCGCGGCGCGAACGCCCGGGGCGCTCGTCGAGGAGAAGAACGCCGGCGTCGCGTGGCACTACCGCCTGGCCGATCCGGAGCTCGGCCCGAGCCACGCCCGAGCCCTGACGCTTCAGCTGTCGCCGCTCCTCGACCGCCTGCCCGCGCAGATCCTGCCCGGGGCCAAGGTGATCGAGGTGGTGGCCCGGGGCGTCCACAAGGGCCGTCTCGCCACCGCCCTCGCCGCGCGCGCACCGATGGGCGCGCTGGTGGTTGCCGTCGGCGACGACCGCACCGACGAGGACCTGTTCGCGGCGCTGCCCCCCGGCGCCCTGGCGATCCACGTGGGGCCCGAGGCGACGATGGCCCCGATCCGCCTCGGCGGCGTCGCGGACGTCCGCGCCCTGCTCCGCGCCGTCGTGGAAGCCCGTCCCGGCTGATCGGGGACGCGCTATTCTGGAAGCGAGGCGACGAGGTGGGCGCCCCTGCCCTCCCCTCGCCAGTAACCCGCGACAAAGCGAGGCACCATGGCATACCGGTCGCCGCGCGGCGACGTCCGCAGCGTCTGGATCGGCGACGTCCGGCCCGAGCTGGACGGCGGGCGGTTTCCCATCAAGCGCGAGGTCGGCGACACGCTGGAGGTGACCGCGGACATCCTCCAGGAGGGCCACGGCGGCCTGGCCGCCGTGCTCCGCTACCGGACCGTGAAGGATACCGCGTGGCACGAGGTCCGGATGGAGCCCCTCGACAACGACCGCTGGGCAGGACGGTTCCTGCTGGAGGAGAACACCCGTTACGTCTACACGCTCGAAGCGTGGCCCGACGCCTACCGGACCTGGGCGGAAGACCTCAAGAAGCGCCTCGACGCCGGCATGGACGCGGCGAGCGAGCTGCTCGAAGGCGCGGCCCTCCTCCGGAGCGCCCTGCCGCGCGTCGTGGGGGCCGACCGTCGCCGCCTCGAGGCTCGCCTCGCGGAGTTCGACGGAACCGGGGACGCGGGCCGCCGCGCGCGTCTGCTCCTCAACGAGGAGGTCACGGAGATCCTCGACGCCCATCCCGACCGCGGGGCGGCCACGCGATACGAGCGGGAGCTCGAGGTGGTCGTGGACCGCCCCCTGGCCCGGTTCGCCGCCTGGTACGAGCTCTTTCCCCGGTCGCAGGGCCGGGAGCCGGGCCGGGCCGGCACCTTCCGCGATTGCCTCGAGCGGCTGCCGGACATCGAGGCGATGGGCTTCGACGTGCTGTACCTGCCGCCGATCCACCCGATCGGACGGAGCTTCCGCAAGGGCCGCAACAACGCGCTCGAGGCGGGGCCCGACGACCCCGGCTCGCCATGGGCTATCGGCAACGAGCACGGGGGGCACAAGGCGATCGATCCCGCGCTGGGCACGCTCGCGGACTTCCGGGCGTTCCTCCGCGCCGCCCGGGAGCACGGGCTCGAGGTCGCGCTGGACTACGCCCTCCAGTGCTCGCCGGACCATCCCTGGGTGACGGAGCATCCGGAGTGGTTCCACCACCGGCCGGACGGGACGATCAAGTACGCGGAGAACCCACCGAAGAAGTACCAGGACATCTACCCCCTGAACTTCTACGGCCGCGAGCGCGAAGCCCTCTGGGAGGAGGCGAAGGGCATCCTGCTCTTCTGGATCGAGCAGGGCGTGCGGATCTTCCGGGTGGACAACCCCCACACCAAGCCGATCGCGTTCTGGTCCTGGGTGATCGGCGAGGTCCAGGCGGTCCACCCGGACGTGATCTTCCTCGCCGAGGCCTTCACGCGCCCGCGGGTCGTGCAGGCCCTCGCGAAGGTCGGCTTCACCCAGTCGTACACCTACTTCACGTGGCGGAACTTCAAGCAGGAGCTGATCGACTACCTCACCGAGCTGACGCGCGGAGAGATAGCGGAGTACTTTCGGGGGAACTTCTTCGCGAACACCCCCGACATCCTGCCGCCCATCCTCCAGCAGGGCGGGCCGCCTGCCTTCAAGATGCGACTCGCGCTGGCGGCCACCCTCTCGTCGCTCTACGGGATCTACAGCGGCTACGAGCTCTGCGAGCGCGCCGCCGTGCCCGGGACCGAGGAGTACCTGGACTCGGAGAAGTACGAGATCAAGGTCCGGGAATGGAACGCGCCCGGGAACATCCGCGCGTACGTCGCGCGCCTCAACCGGATCCGCCGGGAGAACCGGGCGCTCCACGAGTACCGGAACCTCGTCTTCTACGACAGCGACGACGAGCACGTGCTCTGCTACGGCAAGCGCAGCGCGGACGGGGCGAACGCCGTCCTCGTCGCGGTCAACCTCGACCCCTTCGCGCCGCACGAGGCCCGCGTGAGCCTGCCCCTCGCCGCCCTCGGCATCGGGACCGACGAGTCGTTCCAGGCCCACGAGATGGTCGCGGACCAGCGCCATCTCTGGCGGGGGTCGACGCAGCGCATCCGCCTCGATCCCCAGGCGGAGCCCGCGGCGATCTTCCGCCTCGAGCGCTTCGGCCAGCGCGCCTACGGGACGCCGTGCTACTGAGCCCCGGCGGCCGGATCGCTCCCGCCGCGACGCCCCCGCCCCTGGAGGACGCCCGGCGTGGATGACCTCTGGTACAAGGACGCCGTCCTCTACGAGGTCCACGTCAAGGCGTTCCAGGACTCGAACGACGACGGCATCGGCGACTTCCCGGGGCTGACCGACCGCCTCGCCTACATCCAGGACCTGGGCGTCGACTGCCTGTGGCTCCTGCCCTTCTACCCGTCTCCGCTCCGGGACGACGGCTACGACATCGCCGACTACCGGGACGTCTCGCCGCTCTACGGCAAGATGGGGGACTTCGAGACCTTCATCGCGGAGGCGCACCGACGCGGCCTGCGGGTCATCGCCGACCTGGTCGTCAATCACACCTCCGACAAGCACCCGTGGTTCCAGTCGGCGCGGTCCGCCCCCGACTCGCCGTACCGAGACTATTACGTCTGGAGCGACACCGACCGGCGCTACCGGGACGCCCGCATCATCTTCGTGGACACCGAGAAGTCCAACTGGACCTGGGACCCGGACGCCAAGGCCTACTACTGGCACCGCTTCTTCAGCCATCAGCCGGACCTGAACTACGACAACCCCGCGGTCCAGACGGCCATGCTCGACGCCATGCGCTTTTGGCTCGACAAGGGGCTCGACGGGTTCCGGTGCGACGCCGTCCCCTACCTCTTCGAGCGAGAAGGAACGAGCTGCGAGAACCTCCCGGAGACGCACGTCTTCCTGAAGCGCCTCCGTGCCAGCCTGGACGCCCAGTACCGCGGGCGCATCCTCCTGGCGGAGGCCAACCAGTGGCCGCGCGACGTCCGCCCCTACTTCGGGGACGGCGACGAGTTCCACATGGCCTTCCACTTCCCGCTGATGCCGCGCATGTACATGGCGGTCTTCAGCGGCGACCGCCGGCCGATCACCGACATGTTCCAGCACACGCCGCCGATTCCCGAGAGCTGCCAGTGGTGCCTCTTCCTCCGGAACCACGACGAGCTGACGCTCGAGATGTGCACGGACCCCGAGCGGGACGTCATGTACTACGCGTACGCGCAGGATCCCCGGACGAAGCTCAACATCGGCATCCGGCGGCGGCTGGCGCCGCTACTCGACAACGACCGGGCCCGCATCCAGCTGCTCAACAGCCTGCTCTTCACCCTCCCGGGGACGCCCATCATCTACTACGGCGACGAGATCGGCATGGGCGACAACGTCCACCTCGGCGACCGTCACGGCGTCCGGACGCCGATGCAGTGGTCGGCCGATCGCAACGCCGGATTCTCCCGCGTCGACCCCGAGCGCCTCTACAGCCCGCTCATCGCCGATCCCGTCTACGGCTATCAGGCCGTCAACGTCGAGGCGCAGCACCGGAGCGCCTCGTCCCTGCTCGGCTGGACCCGGAGACTCGTCGCCGCACGCAAGCGCTCGAAGGTCTTCGGCCGCGGTACGCTGCGCTTTCTCTCGCCGACCAACACGCGCGTCCTCGCGCACCTCCGGGAGCACGGGGGCGAGGCCGTGCTGCTGGTCCACAACCTGGCGCCATCGGCCGAGGCGGTCGAGCTGGACCTCGCGGAGTTCCGTGGCGCCGTCCCGGCGGAGCTCCTCGGCGGGTCCCGCTTCCCGGTCATCGGGGACCGCCCCTACGCGCTCACGATGGCGCCCCACGGCTTCTACTGGCTGCGCCTCGACCGCCCCGGGCGCCGCGCCGAAGCCTACGGCATCGAGCGGGACTCCGTGTGAGCGCGACCGGCCCGGCCGCGGGCGCGCCCGACAGGCTCTCGTCCCGCCAGGCGCGAGGGCCCCGTTGAAGGTCCTCCTGCTGACGCGCGAGTACCCGCCGGACGTCTACGGGGGCGCCGGCGTGCACGTCGAGTATCTCGTCCGCGAGCTGGCGCGGCTCGCCGCCATCGAGGTGCGGACGTTCGGCCGTCACGACGTCGAGGCCGGAAGCCTCGCGGTGCACGGCTACGGGGACGCCGCGGAAACGGCGGATGCCCCCGAAGGTACGCACGCGTACGCGCCGGCCATCCGGGCTCTCCGCGTCTGCCTCAGCCTGGGCGTCCGGCCCACCGACGCCGACGTGGTTCACTCCCACACCTGGTACGCCGCCTTCGGCGGCCTCCTCGCGAAGCTCATTCACGGCGTCCCCCTAGTCGTGACCGCCCACTCGATCGAGCCCCTCCGGCCCTGGAAGCGCGAGCAGCTCGGGCGGGGCGCCGACCTCGCAGCGTGGGCCGAGCGCGCCGCGCTGGAGGCCGCCGACGCGGTCATCGCCGTCTCGACGGAGATGCGACAGGATCTCCTCCGGCACTACGGGATCGCGCGCGAGCGGGTGCACGTCATCCCGAACGGGGTCGACACGGAGACGTATCGCCCGGTCCGCGGCCGGACGCGCCTCCAGCGGTTCGGGATTGACCCTGCCCGCCCCTACGTGCTCTTCGTGGGACGGATCTCCCGGCAGAAGGGGCTCCTTCACCTGATCCGGGCCATCCCGGCCCTCGCCCCCGGGACCCAGGTCGTGCTCTGCGCGGGAGCCCCCGACTCGCCCGAGGTCGCGCGCGAGGTCGAGGCCGCCGTGGCCCGAGCCCGCACGGAGCGGACCGGCGTCGTGTGGATTCCCGAGATGGTGGACCGGGCCACGGCGGTGGAGCTCTACTCGCACGCGGCCGTCTTCTGCTGCCCCTCGGTGTACGAGCCCTTCGGGCTGATCAACCTTGAGGCGATGGCCTGCGAGGTCCCCGTGGTCGCGACCGCCGTGGGCGGCATCCCGGAGGTCGTCGTCGACGGGGAGACGGGCCGGCTCGTCCCCGTCGACCTGGTCGAGCACGAGGGCGTCGTCGAGCCCCGCGACCCCGAGCGGTTCAGGCGGGACCTCGCGCAGGCCCTGAACTCCCTGCTCGCGGATCCCGGGCTCCGCCGGACGATGGGTGTCAAGGGGCGCCTCAGAGCCGAGGCGCTGTTCAGCTGGGGCGCCGTGGCGCGGCGCACGCTCGAGATCTACCGGGCGCTCGTCGAGGCGCATGAGCGCTAGGCGCCGCGCCGTCAGCGACGAGGCCCCGGCCCGGAATCCCGAGCCGCCAGCCCCCGACGCGGTCACGACCCGCGCGGGCGCGGCGCTGCGGGAGAAGCTGGAGAGCCGCCGATGGTTCGCCGGCAAGAACCGGGACGTGTCCGCGGTCGTCCCGGTGGACCACGCGGCAGTGCCGGGAACTACCGGGCTCCTCGCCCTGTTCGACGTGGTGTTCGCGGACCAGGCGCGGGAGCGCTACTGCATTCCGGTCGCGCCGCCAGGCGCCGGCGATGGGCCGTTCGTCGACGCGATGGCGGAGCCGGCGTTCTGCCTGGCGCTGCTGGAGGCGATCCGCCAGGGCGCGACGCTCGCCGGAGGGCGCGGCACGTTCCGGTGCACGCCGACCGGCGTGCTGGCCGAGATCCTGCCGGCGGCGCCGCGCGAGCCCCGGCCGATCGGGGGCGAGCAGAGCAACACGTCGGTCGTGTACGACCGCCGGGCGATCCTGAAGCTCTTCAGAAGGCTCGAGTCCGGGCCGAGCCCCGAGCTCGAGCTCACGGACTTTCTCACGCGCGAGGCGGCATTCCCGGGCGCCCCCCGCCTGGCGGGCGCCGTCGCCTATCAGGCCGACGGCGCGGAGCCCGTCACGCTGGCCGTGGTGCACGAGTTCGTGCCGAACCAGGGCGACGCCTGGACGGCGACCCTGGAGCGGCTCGGCGAGTACTACGCGGCGGCGATCGAGGGGCGGGGCGAGGAATCGCCCGATCCAGCCTTCGCTCGCGCACTGGCGGCCGCCGAGGCGCACGAGGCCACGCGGCTCGGCGTCCTCACCGGCCGTCTTCACCGGGCGCTCGCCTCGGCCCCGCCCGGCCACCCCTTGGCGCCCGAGCCGATCACGGCCGCCGACGCGGCCGTCTGGACCGAGGCGATGCTAGCCGGGCTCGGCCGGCCCATCGAGGCGCTCGCCGCCGCACTCCCGGGGCTCCCGGAGCCGCTGCGCGGTCCCGCGCAACGGGTCGCCGCCGAGGGGGCCCGCCTGGGTGAGGAGCTTCGCGCCCCCGACGCGCTCGCGGCCGAGCACGTCGTGAAGATCCGCGTGCACGGCGACTACCATCTCGGCCAGCTCCTGCGGACGGCCGACGGCTTCACGATCCTGGATTTCGAGGGCGAGCCCGCGCGCGCCCTGTCGGAGCGCCGCGCCAAGCAGTGCGTGCTCAAGGACGTGGCCGGGATGCTCCGCTCGTTCGCCTACGCGGCGCAGGTCGCCTTCGCCCGCCGCCTGGAGGCGAGCCCCCACAACGCGCGGCTCGCGGAGCGCCTGCGCCCCTGGGCGGAGGCGTGGGAGAACGGGGTGCGGGCCGCCTTCCTGGACGCGTACGTGGGCGAGGTGGCGCGGGAGGACGGGCCCCGGCTCGTGCCGGCCGAGCGGGAGGGGTTCGACCGGGCCCTCCGCGCCTACGAGCTGGAGAAGGCCCTCTACGAGCTCGGGTATGAGCTCGCCAACCGGCCGGCGTGGGTCTCGGTCCCTCTCGTCGCCCTCGAGCGCGCGATCGCGAGGCTTCCCGGGCCGGCCGCGGGCCGGCTGCGGACGGGCGAGGGTCCGTTCGCCTTCATGGCCTGCATGGAGCTCAAGGAGTTCATCGGGCTGCGGGCGGAGAACGAGCGGCAGCTGGCCCAGCTCCTCGACGAGGTCCCGCTCGACTCGATCTACTACCACACGCACGGCTTCCTGCTGCGCCACCGGCTGGCGACCGGCCTCTACCCCAACGACTTCGCGACGTGGGTAGACATCCAGGTCCGAGATCGCATCCTGGGCGAGCGCCTGGCCATGATCGATCCCGCCGACTTCACCACCATCCAGGCCCTGCGCGAGGAGCTCGTGTCCGTGGTGGACGAGCACCTCCGGCGCCTCGGCATCGTGCCCCAGGTCGTGTCCGGCGAGCCCTTCGACTTCATCCAGTCCCGCATCGTCGAGATCCCGACCGGCGTCGAGGTGCGCACGCTCCAGGAGCTCCGGGACGCGCTCCTCGAGGTCGACCAGAGCGCGCTCTACTTCCACCTCGTGGAGGCCCGGCTCCGGCTCGGCCGGGGCCGGAACGACTTCGCGGCGTGGCTCGAGCAGGGCCTCGGTCTCCCCGAGCTGGCCGCGCGGATCCAGGCGGTCAACCCGTACGCCGGCAGCCTCGAGCAGGCCCGGGCCCGTCTCGTGGCGCTGCTCGACGAGGCGCTGGCCGCGGGGGCCGGCCGATGAGTCGTCGCACGCCGGAGGGTCGCGAATGAGCGGGCCGCGCCTCGAGGAGTACCGGGACGTCGCGCCGCGGGGCGCGATCGACCTCCTGCTGAAGCTCGCCGAGCGGCTGCAGGGGCGGCGCTTCGTCCACGTCAACGCGAGCCGCTACGGGAGCGGCTCGTCCGAGATCCTGGCGCGACTGGTCCCCCTGCTCCAGGAGCTGGGCGTGAACGCCACGTGGGAGGTCATCGTCGGAGACCCCGCGTTCTACGCGGCCACCCACGCCCTCCAGACGGCCCTCGGCGGCCAGCCGGCGGCCATCACCGAGGCCATGCTCGTCTCCTACGTGGAGGCCGCCGCGACGAACGCCGCGACGCTCCGGCTCGAGGCCGACCTCGCCATGGTCCACGACCTGGCGGCACTGCCGCTCGTCCGGCACCGCCCGGAGCGCGGCCGGTGGGTCTGGCGCTGCCACGCCGACCTCTCCCGGGCGTGGCGACGCGCGTGGCATCTCGTGCGCCGCGACCTGGAGCACTACGACGCCGTCGTGTACTCCATGCCGAAGTTCGCCCAGCGCGTCCGGGTTCCGATGCTCGTCGTCCATCCGTCGATCGATCCGCTCGGCGAGAAGAACCGGGAGCTCGGGCGAGCCGAGGTTCGCGACATCGTGGATCGGCTCGGCATTCCGCGGGACAAGCCGCTGCTGCTGCAGGTCGCCGCCTACTCCCGCGCGACCGAGCCCATGAGGGCGCTGACCGCCTTCCGCCTCGCGCGGAAGTACGTGCCGTGCCGGCTCGTGCTGGCCGGATGGGGCGCCGCCGACAACCCCGAGGGCAGCGCGGTCCTGGCCGAGCTGCGCGAGGCGGCCGGCCAGGACCCGGACGTCCACGTGCTCGTGATGCCGCCCGACGCCGCCCGCGAGCTGAACGCCCTCCAGCGGGCCGCGACGGTGGTCGTGCACCTCCCGCAGCGGGAGGGCTTCGGCCTGGCCGTGGCCGAGGCGATGTGGAAGGGCAAGCCCGTCGTCGGCAGCGTCGCCGGCGGGATCCCGGCCCAGATCCTCTTCGAGGTGACCGGCTACACCGTGGGCTCGGTCGAGGGAGCGGCGTTCCGGATCCGGCAGCTCTTGCAGAGCCCGGACCTCGCCGCGCGCCTGGGCGGCGCCGCGCGAGAGTACGTCCGGCGGAACTTCCTGCTCCCGCGCCACCTCGGAGACTACCTGGCGCTCCTCGCCCAGATGACCGCGTAGCGGGACGACGCAGGCGTGGCCGACGGCCTCATCCTCGAGACCGTGCTCCCGCCCGACGGCATCGCGGCCGTGGAGGCCCTGGGGCCCGTGGACGCGCTGGTCGCCGTCACGGCGCTGAACCAGGCCCGCACGGCGCCGGCCGTCGTGAGCGCCGTGGCCGCCGGGCTGGCCCGCGGCTTCGCCGGACGGAAGACGGCGGTCCTCTTCGTCGACGGCGGGTCGCAGGACGGCACCCTCGAGGCCGTGGCGCAGGACCCGCCGGCCGGCGCGGCGGCGCGCGTCGCGAGCGTCCGCATCGCCGGCCTCCCGGGGCGCGGGCGCGCCGTGGTGGCGGGGCTCGCGGCGGCCCGGCACGTGGGGGCCCGCGCGGCGGGCCTCGTCGACGCCGGGCTCGCCAGCATCGGCGCCGAATGGGTCGAGCCCCTGCTCGGCCCCGCGCTCGACGGGGACGCCGACTATGTCTCTCCCTCCTACAGCCGCGCGCTCATCGAGGGCACGCTCACCACGAATCTCCTCGCGCCGCTGGTGCGATCGCTCTTCGGCAAGCGTCTCCAGGAGGTGCTCGGAAGCTGCGCGGGCGTCTCGGTCGCGCTCCTCGACGCCTTGCCGCCGGCGGAGGAGTGGGCCGAGGAGCCGACGGGCCAGGGAGGAGAGATGCGGCTCCTCGGCCAGGCTCTGGCGGGGGACCACACGCTCGTCGAGGTCCACCTGGGCCGGAAGCAGCTCGATCCGGGCGCGGCCCCGCCCGATCTGGCGCACACCCTGGTGGACGCCGTCGGGCCGCTCTTCCGGCTGATGGAGCGCCACGTCGGGGAGTGGCAGGACGTGCGCGGCAGCGCGCCCGTCCCTCGGCGCGCCCCCTCCGCTCCGGCCCCGCGCGCGGCCGGCGATATCCACGCCGACCGGATGGTCCGGGCCTTTCACCTCGGCCTCAAGGATCTCCTGCCGCTCTGGGAACAGGCCGTGACGGAGGAAACGCTCGCCCAGCTCTACCCGCTCGGGCTCCTCGGACCCGAGGAGTTCCGCTTCCCCCCGCCCCTGTGGGCCCGTGTGGTCGCCGACTTCGCCGTGGCCCACCACGAGCGGCGCCTCCCCCGGGACCACCTCCTGCGCGCGCTGACGCCGCTCTATCTCGGGCGGGTCGCGGCGTTCGTCCTCGAAACCCAGGCCGGACCCTCGCCCGGGGCCGTCGACGCCCTGGAGCGGGTGGGTCTGGCCTTCGAAGCCGAGAAGCCGAGCCTCTCGGCCCGATGGAGGTAGCGATGCAGCAGCAATGGAGCGACATCGTCCTCGACGCGTTCCGGGACGTGGGGCATCGGGTCCTGTTCGTGACGCCTCGCCTCCTGGCCGCGCTCACCCTGATCCTGCTCGGTTGGATGGTCGCGGCCCTGGTCCGCCGCGTCACGGTCCGGATCCTGGCCGCCGCGGACTTCGACGTGCGGTGCGCGCGCTGGGGGCTCTTCCTGGGCCGCCGCGGCCACCGGCCGTCGCCGACCGAGCTCCTCGGACGGCTCGGGTACTGGGCCATCTTCCTCCTGGCCCTGCTGATGGCCGTCGAAGCCCTGGAGATGCCGGGGACGAGGGGCGCGGTGGGGGTGGCGCTCACGTTCCTGCCGCACGTCATCGTCGCGGTGCTCGTCGTGGTCGGGGGCTGGATGCTGGCCCAGTTCCTGGCTCAGGCGGTCCTGATCACGGCGGTCAACGCCCAGGTGGCCGGAGCCTCGCTGCTGGCGGCGGCGGCGCGCTGGCTGGTCCTCACCGTCGCGGCCGCCGTCGCCCTGACGGAGCTCGGCGTGGCGCGCGAGATGGTCCTGCTGGTCTTCGGTATCGCGTTCGGCGGAGCGGTGCTGGCGCTCTCGCTGGCCTTCGGGCTGGGCGCGCGGGAGCTGGCGCGGCAGGCGCTCGAGAGCTATCTCAGCCGGGCGCGCGAGGACCACGGCGAGCCCGTCTCGCACGTCTGACGGCCCCGTCACGCAACCATGGAGAAGCCGAGCTTGGGGCGTGTCGTCGCCCGCCCGGCCCGCCCTTTAGCCCCGACGCGTCACGTCATCCGGGCGATCAGGCGAGCGGCGGGCCGCCAGGTGCGAGTCGAGCCGGACGCGGGCGCGAGCCTCTGCCGCCCTCGCTGCGCGGACGCTCACCGGGTGGCCCTCCGACTCGATTCGCCGCGCGATCGCCTCGTAGTCGAGGCCGACGAGCGTGTTGCCGGCGTCGAGAAAGACGGCGCGGAGGCCCAAGACTACTTCTTGACCCACTCCCCCCGGTCGTTCTGGATCCATTGCCCCGCCTGCGCCCGGTCCCGGTACGCCTTGGCGAACGACGCCTTCACGCGGCCCGCGTCTCCCGGCGCGATGTGGTTCTGGCGCATGAAGGTGTCGATGATGGCCTGCCGGTCCCGGTTCTCCTCGCCGATGAGCCCGCCCACCTCGCCGCTGCACCCCTGGCCGGGCCGGGGCTCCAGGAACCCCTGGTTGTTCTCCCCGACGCATCCGCGCGCCTGCCACTGCCGGAGGGCCCCCAGCCGCCGGTTCTGCGACTGCGTGAGCCGGCGGAGCTCATCGCTGTCCGTCTTCGGCGCCTGCGCGACGTCGACCCGGGATCCCTGAGCGCTCGCCTCGCGGGGGCCGAGCGGAGCCAGCCATCGCTCGAGGCGCGAGCCGGGCTTGGGTGGCGCGCTCGGCGCGGGGTCGGACGACGGCGGGGCGCCCTCGGGCCGACGGCTCATGTCCACGATCTGGCTCGCCGCGTCGTCCAGCTTCTGCTGGGGGAACGTGACGTTCACGGTCACCGGGACGCAGGCGACGAAGAACGCCGCCAGCGCGAGAATGCCGTAGCGGCGACGGCCGACGGGCATCGTGCGGCCTCCCTGCCCGGCCGTCTCGAGAGGATCCGGGGTCACGACTTTCTGACCCACTGGCCGCTCTCAAGCTGGATCCAGTCATTGGCGCGCGCGTGTTCCTGGCGCGCCCGGGCGAACGCCGTCCGGACGCGCGACGTGTCCGACGCCGGGATGTTGTTCTCCTTCATGAATGCGCTGTAGATCACCTGGCGGTCGGCGTTCTCGGCCCGGATCAGCTCCGTGACCTCCGGGCCGCCGCAACCCTGCCCGGGCCGCGCCACCGCCAAGCCCTGGTTGTTCTCGCCGATACAGCCCCGGCTTTTCCATTCGCGCAGATCAGCACGGCGGGCCCGGCGGGACTCGGTCGCCTTCACCACCTCGGGCGAGCGCTCGTTGAGCCGCGGCGTCGACGCGACATCGACGTTCCGGCCCCCGCCCGGCGCCGGGGCGGGTGACGGCGACGGGGTGGACGCGCTCTGGGTCTGCGTGTCCTCGATCTGCCTCGCGGCGCTGTCCAGCTTCTCCTGCGGGAACGTCACGTTCACGGTGACGGGGACGCACGCCGAGAGGGCGAGCGCCAACGCGGCAACGGACGTCGTGTGCGAAGCCGGCCTCCAGGTCATGGTCTGCTCCCCTCCCCGTTCGCGTCCATTCCGTGCTCTCACAGACCGGGAAACTGCGTGGCCAGGAAGCCGATCGGCATCTCCACCACGTTGATCTCCTTCACCCGCGGCGGGAAGATCCCGAGGATCCTCTGGCCCTCGAGCTTGAGGGTCACCAGGATGCCGCGGCTCTCCACCGTGCGCACCGTCATGTCGGCGGCCCGGTAGTCGAAGGTCCGGAGGTTGGAGAGCGCGGTCCTCACCACGCCGGTCGGATCGGCCTGCGCCCACGAGAAGAGGCGATCGAGCAGCTCGATCGTCACCGTCCCCCCTTCGGGAACGTCGAGGCGGCCATCCGCGCCGAACCGGCCGCCGCCGTAGCGCATGTCCAGATCGTACCGCAGCAGACCAGTCATCGTGCCGCCGTGGATCCCGTACGCCGCCATGAACTCGTCGATGCGCACGCCCTCCCCCGTGATGCGGGCGCGCGCGGTGGGCCCGTCCGCGCCCAGCTCGAGGTCGATCGTCCCCCGGCCCTCCCCGGAGTAGAGCCCGTAGTGGAGGTCGCTGAGCGTCAGTCGCTGGTCGACGGCCCGCGCCCGCGCCGTCAGGTCGTACAGGACGGCGCCGTAGCCGACCAGCTCCCCCACCCTCAACGGTCCACCCGCTAGGTCGGCGGCCGCGGAGGCTCCCCCGCCCCGGCGCACCGGGATGTCGGCCGAGACGTCGCGGAGGCTCAGGCGTCCGCCCATGATCTCCGCGGTGGCGACCTGAAGGCCCAGGCGGCCCTGGTACGTCCCAAACGCGACATCCGGCGACTCGAGCTCGACCGTCGCCGACCCGCTCACCTGGCGCGGGACGGACGGCCAGAGCGTCCCGAGGCGCTCGAGGGCGGGCAATCGGGCCGTCAGCCGGATCGGTCCCGTGGAGCCGGCCGCGGACCGCCCGAGGTCGGCCTGGAGCATCTCGCGGCCTTCGGCGTCGCGCGCTCCGATCGTAGCCCGCACGAGGCGCACGCCTCTCCCGTCTCGCCCCAGGTCGGCGGAGCCCTCGACGCGAGGGAGGAGGCCCTCGAAGACCGGCAGCGTCCCGCGAACGCGGTCGACCTGGTACCCGATGGTCGCATTCCCGGACCGGACGGTCGTCAGGACGTGCGCGCGCTCCACCGTGGTCTCGCCCGCGGGCTGCCGGAGCGCCAGACCCTGGATCTCCGCGTCCACCTTCCCGTCGCTCCAGCCCCTGGGGTCGAGTCCCGTCACCACGACACGGACGCTCCCGGCGCGAAGCTGATCCGACGGGCCGAGCCAGTCCCCGCCGAAATGTCGAGCCAGAGCGTCCAGGCGCACGGCGTTGGTCTCGACCCTGCCGTCCGCCCGACCGTGCGCGACGTCGTACGCCAGGGTGCCCCGGAGCGGCGTTCCCAGCACCGCCGCGCTCAGGCCGGTCAGCTCCACCCGCGACGGACTCCCGCCCACGTCGAGGTCGACCCGAAGCGGGGTGGCCAGCGGGGCCAGCACGAGCCCGGCCGCCTCCAGCCGCTCGCCGCGAAGATCGCCGCGCACGCTCGTGCCTCCTTCCCGGGGCGCGAGCACGAGCTTCGCCTCGATTCCGCGGGCGAGCACGTCGAGGCCGACCGCGGACGCCGGCAGGGTCGCGTCCAGGAGGTGAAGCGTGGCGCGCGCCTCCGGCCATCCGCCGCGCTCCGGCGCCCAGGTCAGCTCGCCGTCGGCGAGCTCGGCGTGGCCCTTTACCGGGCCCACGAGGCCCGCCATGGGCCCGACGAGCCCGAGATCGGCGGTGCCCCGGAGCTCGCTCGCGCGGAGCCGCTTGTCCTGGAACGAGAGCGCCCCCTCGAGCGCCAGCGCATCGCCGAGACGCGCGCGCGCGCGCCCCGCCGCGCGATCGCCCGGCGAGAGGCCCAGGTCGGCGCGCAGGTCGACCGGCGCGGTCCGCGCGGCCTGCACGACCGAGGCGGGAATCCAGGGCGCGAGAGGGGCAAGCCCGCCCTGTCCCGCCAGGCTCAGGCGGATCGTGTCTCCCTCGGCCCGAGCGTCGAGGGCGAGGGTGAAGCGAGACCGGGTGTGGTCGCGCAGGACCAGCTCGCCACGCACCTCGCCGCTTCCCTTGTGGAGGGTGGCGTCGAAGGTGGTGTCCTCGGACGCCGACCCGGTCACGATCACGCCGCCGGTGATCGCGACCTCGAGCACCGGGGCGGTCGCGACGAGGCTCGCCAGGCCCTGGCGCAGCCCTTCCAGGGCCGCGCCGCCCGCCGAGCCGCCGCCCCCCGCGATGATCGTCGGCCGCGTCACCAGGAGCCGGATCGGCGCGCCTTCCCCGCGCGCCGCGGACAGGAGCGGACCCGAAGCCTCGACCGACTCGGCCTTCACCTCGGCTGGCCAGCCGCGGTCGGGCGGCAGCCGAAGCCCCTTGAGGACGACCCGCGACGGGCCAAGGTCGGTGACGCGCTCGATCTGCACCTCGCGCTTGAGGGCCTGGCTGAGGGCCGCGGAGAGAGCTCGCGCGGAGCGACGCTGGTCGGCGAGGACCAGAAACGCGACGACGGCCAGCGCGGACAGCGTCAGGAGGACGCCCGCGGCGAAGGCCGCCAGGGCGCGATGCCGACGCACCCAGTCCCGGAGCGTGCCCATGGCAGTCAGACGGCCGGCGCCGCCTCGGTCATCGGCCGGCTGACCCGAGGCAGAGCGGTGCCCGGGCTCCCGTCCGGCACACGCCGGTCAATAGGACTTGGGCAGGCCGAGGACCCGCTCGGCCAGGTAGTTGAGCGCCATCTGCTGGGGGACCGGCGCGATCTTGTAGAGGCGCACCTCGCGCCAGAGGCGCTCGACGTCGAACTCCTTCGCGTAGCCGAAGCCGCCGAAGGTCTGGAGCGCGGCGTCCGCCGCCTCGAAGCCCGCCTCCGCCGCCAGGACCTTGGCCGCGTTCGCCTCGGCCCCGCACGCCTCGCCGCGGTCGAAGAGCCACGCGGCGCGGAGGGTCAGCTGCCAGGCGCCCTCGAGGCGGGCCCAGGCGAGGGCCAGCGGGTGCGCGACGGCCTGGTTCTGGCCGATGGGCCGCCCGAAGACGATCCGCTCCCGCGCGTACGCGGCGGCCCGCTCGAGCGCCACCCGCCCGATCCCGATCGCCTCGCCGGCGACCAGGACGCGCTCGGGGTTGAGCGAGTCGAGCAGGTGGTAGAAGCCGCGCCCCACCTCGCCCACGACGTCCTCGTCCGCCACCCGGAGCCCGTCGATGACGAGCTCGTTGGAGTCCACGGCCGCCCGTCCGAGCTTCTCGATCTCGCGCATCTCCACGGTGGCCGGGTCGAGGTCGGCCACGAAGAGGGTGAGCCCGTCGAGCTTCCGCGGGCCGGCCGCCTCGTAGGGCGTCGTCCGCGCGAGGAGGAGCATCTTCTCGGAGTGCCGCGCGTTGGAGGTCCAGACCTTCCGCCCCTTCACGATCCAGCCGGCCCCGTCGCGGCGGGCCATGGTCTCGATGCGGCTCGTGTCCGTCCCCGCGTTCGGCTCCGTGACGCCGAACGCCAGGCTGAGCCGCCCGGTGGCGATCCCGGGCAGGATCCGCCGCCTGAGGCTCTCGCTCCCGTGCCGAATGATGGGCATCGGCGGGAACACCGCGAAGTGGACCGGGGACGCGCCCGACAGACCCGCGCCGGAGGCGCAGATCGCCTCGAGCATGAGCACGGCCTCGGTCACGCCAAGGCCCGCGCCGCCGTAGGCCTCGGGGATGGCCAGCCCCAGCCAGCCCGCGTCGGCGAAGGCCCGCACGAACTCGGTAGGGTACTCCGCCTTCCGGTCCTTCTCCCGCCAGTACTCCCAGCCGAACCCGCGGGCCAGCGCGGCGACCTGCCGGCGGATCTCGGCCTGAGCCTCGGAGAGGGCGAAGTCCATGGAGGGTCCCTGGAGTCAGTATAGCCGGGCGATGTCGGGCGAGCCCCGGAGACGGCTCGTGTGCCGACGCATTCGCCGCCCTAGATGCCGGACCACGTGGTGGGCCTGGCCGGGCGGGCGCCGGATCGGCCGCTCGACCGGCCGGGCGCTAGCGGCTTCCGGAGCGGACGACGCGCGGGGGAGGCACGGCGGTCAGGGGCAGGCGCGGGCGGTGGCCGAAAGCGGGCCCACCTTCGACTCGGCCGACGCGACCGCCTCGACGCAGAGGTTCCCCACGCCCGGCAGCCCGGTGGTGCGCTCGACCAGCTCGACCGCATCCGAGTTCGCCGCGCACCGCTCCTCGACCCGGTGGGCGATGCCCTTGACGCAGATGCGATCCACGGTGATGCGCTGCGTGCCGGCCTCGTCGGACGTCGTGAAGGCGCGGAACGTGCTGACCTGCTCGCCGGACGTGCCCCGGGTCTCCACGGTGGCGTGGAGCCACGCGGTTCCCTGAGCGCCCGCCGGGCCCGTCCACCCCAGGATCAGCATCGCCAGCACCCCCGCCACCCGCATCCCCGCCATCGCCACGCTCCTCACTTCTGTCCTCCGGTGTCGCCGGGCTCGTGGGCGAGAACACCGGCCACCAGCCGCGTCATGTCGTCGACGTTGAAGGGCTTCGCCATCAGGTAGTCGATCCCCCGCGCGCGCGCCTCTCCGAAGTCGATCTGGTCCCCCCAGCCCGTGACCAGCGCGATCGGCACGCTCGGCTGGGTCGCGCGGAGGCCCGTGGCGACCTCCCAGCCGGATAGGCCCGGCATCGACAGGTCGACGAGCGCGAGGTCGAACGCGGGCCCATCGACGTGGGTCAGGGCCGTCGCGCCGTCCACGCAGGCCACGACCTCGTGCCCCTGGCCCTCGAGGACGTCCACCAGCACCTCCCGCACCGCGCGCTCGTCCTCCACCAGGAGGATGCGCCCGCTACGGCCGGCGGGCGGCGCCGGCAACTCGGCCGGCGGCGGGGGGATCTCCGCCCCGATCGGCAGGCGCACGGTGAAGCGGCTCCCCTCGCCGGGTCGGCTCCAGACCTCGATGTCCCCACCGTGGCGCGTCACGATGCCGTAGGCGATCGACAGCCCGAGGCCGGTCCCGTGCTCGGCCTTCGTCGTGAAGAAGGGCTCGAAGCAGCGCTGGCGGACCGCGTCGGTCATGCCGACGCCCGTGTCGGCCACGACGCAGACCACCCGATCGCCCTCGACCGCGGTCGAGAAGGTCACGGCGCCGCCCTGCGGCATGGCGTCGAGCGCGTTGAAGAGCAGGTTCAGGAAGGTCTCCCGGAGCTCCGCGGGGTCGCCGGTCACCGGGGGCACCGGGGCCAGGTCGAGCCGTATCGCGTACGTCACGGCGCGCGCCTGGGCCTGGTCGCTCCAGTGCGGCCGGGTCGCCTCGACCACGTCGCGAACGGCCTCGGTGACGTCCACGTGCTGCCAGGGCCGCGTCCGGCGCATCCGCGCGAACTCCTGGATCCGCCGCACCGTCTGGGCGCCGTCCTGGGCGACGCGCTCGATGATCTTGAGCTGCCGTCGGAGATCGGGAGCGTCGACCTGGCGCTGCAGGAGCTGGGCGCGCCCGACGACCACCGCGAGGACGTTGTTGAAGTCGTGGGCGACGCCGCCCGCCATCTCGCCCAGCGCCCGCAAACGCTCGCTCCGGATGATGCGCTGCTGCGACTCCTCGACCGTCGCGAGAGCGGTCCGGAGCTCCGCGTACAGCCGGCTGTTCTCGAGGGCCACCGCGCCCTGGGCGGCGAGGGCCATCACCAGGTCCTGGGAGCGCGCGGAGAAGGGCACGGCCTCAGCCGCGATCTCGTCGAGCGACGCGAAGCGCCGGCCCCGCTCGGGCTTCCGGTTCATCAGCTGCAGGACCCCCAGCACCTCGCCCTTCGGGGTCTTCATCGGCACCACCAGCATCGACTTCGTGCGGTAGCTGGTCTCCCGGTCCATGGCGCGGTCGACGGTGAACGGCGACCCCGGCGGCGGGGCGCCGGCGTCGGCGAGGTTGACGAGATCGCCGCTCAGCGCCACGTAGCCCGGCACGCTCTGGGGGCCGACCGCGATCACGTGCTCCTTGACCACCACCGGCAGGGTGTCGTTCTGGGCGAGCGCGGACCGGAGGCAGCGCGTGCCGGTCCCGTCGGTGTCGACCAGGTAGAGGCAGCCGGCGTCACTCCAGGTGATCTCGCGCGCGGTCGTCAGGATCAGATCCAGGAGGGCGTCGGTGTCCCGTTCGGCGGCGAGCCGGACGCCGATGCCGATCAGCTCGCGAAGCTCCCGCGTGGCGCGCGCGAGATCGGCCTTCGTCCGCTCGTGGGCGCGCGAGAGCTCCTCGAACCGGGCCCCGCTCATCCCATTACCGTAGGGAGCAGACCGTCGCCCTGTCAACGGCCTCCCCGGGATCCCGCGTCCTCCCCGGCCCTCATCGCCACGCGAGCGCCATCAGACCGAACGCCAGGAGCACGCGCCCCGCCCCGAGACCCGGTTGACCCAGCGAAGCGCGCGCAGGTCCAGGCGGGAGGCCCCAGGGGAGCCTCAGGCGGCCGGCTGGGGGACCGGGGTGATCCGCACGAGGACGCTCTGGCCGTCGCGGAGACCGCGCCTGATGTAGCGGCCCATCCAGAGCGGGACCAGGAGCCAGTACTTGCGACGGTACGCGCGGAGCAGCGCGGTCTCCAGGTCGGGGCGCCCTTCCACCCATTCCGCCCGCCCCTCGAAGCGGGGACCGTCCTTCGCGCCGACGCGGGCCGTCACGCGGCCTGTCTCGCGGATGCGGCGCGCCTTGAGGCTCGCCCGACGCGTCGTGAAGTAGGCGGCCACGCCGTCGTACCAGCACCAGACGGGAACGGTGCTCGACTTCCCCGACGCGCCGTACGTCGTGACGTACAGGTAGCTCGCGCGCCGGAGAGCCGCGTCGAGCGTCGGATCCATGCGAGAATTCTACTCCATGGCCGGCTACGCCCCGGGGAACCGGTACCGCGACGCGACGGTGACGTCGATGCTCGACGACGTCGCTCGCCGCCACCCTTCGCGCGAGGCGCTCGTCTTCCTCGATCGCCGGCTTGTCTACGCCGATCTCGTCCGCGAGGTCGAGCGCTGCGCACGCGGGCTCCTGGCGCTCGGTGTCGAGCCCGACGACAAGGTGGCCCTGTGGATGCCGAACCGGCCCGAGTGGCTGATCGTGCAGCACGCGGTCGCCCGAATCGGGGCCGTCCTGGTCGCCGTCAACGTCCGCCATCGCGCCCACGAGATCGACTACGTGCTCCGCCAGTCGGGCGCGACGACGCTCCTGCTCCAGGACCACGCCGGGTCCGTCGACTACCTGGAGCGCCTGGACGAGGTGCTGCCCGGTCTCAAAGGCCGCGACCCCGACCGGCTCGGGTTCGAGCGCTTCCCGAGGCTCCGTCGCGTCATCTGCCTCGCGGAGGACGCCTACGGCGGCACTCACCGCTATGCGGACGTCGTCGCTGCGGGCGACGACCCATCGCTCGACGCGGTCCGGGCCGCGCGCCGGCCGCTCGTCACGCCCGACCGCGTGTTCTCTCTCCTCTACACCTCGGGCACGACCGCCTTCCCGAAAGGGGCGATGATCAGCCATGAGAACGCGGTGCCCCATGCCTTCGCCTCGGGGCAGCGCCTCGGGCTGTCGGAGCGGGATCGCGTGCTGCACACGCTGCCGTTCTCCGGCACCTGGGGCGGCCTCCTGGCCCCTCTGATGACGTGGAGCCATGGCGCGGCGCTCGTCCTCGCCGACGGCTTCGACGCCCGCGTCGCGCTCCACCTGATCGAGGCGGAGCGGATCACCGTGTGGAACGCCGTCGACGCAATGCTCGTGGCGGTGCTCGACCACCCGGAGCTCGAGCGGCACGATCGCTCCTCGCTGCGCACGGGCTGCGTGGCCATGACCGGCGGGGGCCGGCACGGCCTGTTCGACGAGGTCATCGGGCGCCTCGGGATCCCGGGCGCCGTCCAGCCGTACGGCATGACCGAGGTGAACGCGCTGGCGCTGTGCCCGGCTCCCGACGATCCTGTCGAGCTCCGCCGTCAGGCCGGCGTCCGGCCCGCCGAGGGCATAGAGGCCCGGGTCGTCGACCCCGACACCGGAAGAGAGCGGCCCACCGACGAGCCCGGGGAGCTCCTCCTCCGGGGCCCCCAGGTGACGCGCGGGTACTACGAGAAGCCCGAGGAGACGCGGGCGGCGATCGACCCGGACGGATGGCTCCACACCGGGGACCTCGCGGTCCGGGACGCCGCGGGCCACGTGTTCTTCGTCGGCCGGCTGAAGGAGACGCTCCGGATCGGTCACCAGATGGTCGCCCCCGCCGAGATCGAGGCGTTCCTGGCGACGCATCCGAAGGTCGCCCAGGCCTTCGTGGTCGGGGTCCCCGACCCGCGCCTCGGGGAGGTGCCCGTCGCCCACGTCATCCCCCGCCCCGGCACCGCGACCACGGAAGCGGAGATCATCGCTCACTGCCGTGGACGCCTGGCCGGCTTCAAGGTCCCGCGCCACGTGTTCATCGTGCAGGACGTGCCGCGGACTCCGGGACCCCACGGCGACAAGGTGCAGCGGGCGCGGCTCCGCGACGACACGCTCCGGCTCCTCGGCTGCGAGCGCTGACGGGAGGCGCCAAGGGTGAGCGAGACCAGCGGGGAGCCTCGACGGTCCGGGCCCCGATCTCCGCTCCGGCTTCCGCATCCGACCGGCATCGAGCGGGCCCGCGCCGCGCTTCGCGCCTACCTTCCGGAGACGCCGCTCGTCCGCTCGGAGCTCCTCTCGCGCGCCCTCGCCGCCGACGTGTGGCTGAAGAACGAGACGGTGAGCCCGATCGCGTCGTTCAAGCTCCGCGGCGCTTTGACGGCGCTCCTCCGGGCGCGCGACGGCCGGCGAGCCGTGGAGGCGGTCACCTCGTCCACCGGCAACCACGGACAGGGCGTGGCCTACGCGGCGAGGGCGTCGGGCGTCGCAGCCCACATCTTCCTCCCGAGCGGGGCGAACCCGGTGAAGCGGCGGATGATCGAGGCTCTGGGCGCCACGATCCACGAGGGAGGCGCCGACCTCGACGACGCCAAGGCCGACGCCGAGCGCTTCGCCGCGGCGCGCGGTCTCCTGTTCGTGGACGACGGCGAGAGCCTCGACGTGATGGAGGGCGCGGGCACCGTCGGCCTCGAGGTCGCGGAGCGGCTCCCCGACGTCGACGTCCTGTTCGTGCCGATGGGCAGCGGCACCCTAGCGGTGGGGTGCGCCGTCGCGCTCAAGGACCGTCTGCCCCGGGTGCGCGTGGTGACGGTCCAGTCCGCGGGCTCACCCGCCATGGTCGAGAGCTTTCACGCCCGCCGGGCGGTCGAGCGGGCGATCGACACCGTGGCCGACGGGCTCGTGTGCCGAGTCCCCGCCCGTCTCGCGCTCGAGGGGCTCTGGGCCTTCATCGACGACGCCGTCACCGTCCCCGACCCGGTGCTGCTCCAGGCCCTCCGCGCGCTCGTCGAGCACGCCCACGTCCTTGTCGAGCCCGCCGGCGCCGCGGGGCTGGCGGCCGCCTGGGCGGGTCGCGCCGATCTTCGCGGCCGGCGCGTGGTCCTGGTCCTGACCGGCGCCAACGTGACGACGCCCGTCCTCGAGGCGGCGCTCTCGTCGCCTCCGCTCTTCGATCCGGGGCAACCGGGCTGAGCGGGGCCCCGGTCCGTGTCAGGCGCTGGGCTTGCGGCAGACGTACAGGACGTGGGGATACGGCAGGAAGTCCACCATGGAGTGCCGGAACACCCGGAATCCGGCCTCCGCGAGCGCCCCCTGGAGCGCCTCGGCCGCCCAGTAGTGGGGCGGACTGCCCGGACTGACCAGGAGGTCCAGCGCGTGCGTGAACCAGCGCTTGTAGGAAGGTCGCGTGTCCACGTCCTTCACCAGGAGACAGCCGCCCGGGGCCAGCGCGGCGTGGAGCGCGGCCAGCAGCGGCGGGACCGCCTCGGGCTCGACATGGTGGACGATATCCAGCATGTAGCAGCCCGCGTACTCCCGCCGCGCGCGGAAGTCCCGCGCGTCGCCCACGACGTACTCGACGTTCGCCAGCCCGAGCCGCCTTCCCGCCTCCCGAGCGATGCCGACGCGCCGCGCGTCCAGGTCCACGCCGTGAAAGCTCACGCCCGGATGGCTCTGGGCGTAGTAGAGCGAGAAGAGCCCGAAGCCGCACCCGAGGTCGAGCACGTCCCCCGAGGGCGGCAGGTACTGGCCGATCTCGTCGAGGAAGCGCTGCCGGAGAATGAGGAAGCGCGCCCGGGAGTAGGTCCGGATCACCCAGTCGTCGTAGGCGTCCACGACCCGGGTGATCGCCTCCCGGCCTGACCTACTGGGCCCCTGCCCGCCCGACATAGAGCCGGTAGCCATCACCCTCCTGCGCGACGCGGTACCCGTCCAGGAGCCACCGCTGGAGCTCCGGGAATCCCGTCAGGCGCTCGTATCCTCCGTCCGGCCATCCGGCCTCGAAGACCACGACGGCCGACGGGGGCCGGGCCCGGAGCGCGCCCATCAGCTCGGCGCGGAGGCGCCGCACGTAAGGATGGCTCACGTGGTGGTAGAAATGGAAGTCGTAGAGGAACCGGCTCGGCTCCCGCGCGCGGAGGCGGAGCAGCGCGTGGATCCCGCCCCCGGTGGTGTCCAGCACCTGCACCGTGCCGCCGGCCGCGACGATCGGCCGTAGCGCCGCCGACAGGTGGTCCACCCGCGCGAGCTTCGCCGCGATCCATGCCGGGGCCAGGTTGCGCTGCCCCTTGGTCCACAGCGCGCCCGTCGTCACCCCGAGCGCCAGCATGAGCGCCACCGCGAGCGCGCGGCGCCCGTCGGCGGAGGCGACGCCGAGCCCGGCCGCGCCGAGCGCCGTCGCGAAGAGGGCGGCCGGGTAGAAATGGTACTCCCATCCCCGGCCTTGCACCCAGAAGTGGAGCGCGCCGTAGGCCAGGCCTGTCACGAGGATGGCGAGGGCCCGCCACCGACGGCCCCGCGCGAGGGCGGCGATGCCCAGGCCCGCCCACGCGGCGAGCCCGAGCAGGACGGACACCCCGTAGTCGCGCACGGCCAGCTCGTGGAGCAGATCGGCCCGCCCCAGCCGGTTGTAGAGCGGGATCAGATAGCCGAGCGTGATGTCAGCGAACGCCCCGAGGCCGCCCGTCCAGCCGAGCCACGCGAGCGCCGCCATGCCGGGCAGCGTCACCCCCGCGGCCACGGCGGCGAGGGCGCGTCCGCGCGCCGGACCCCGAGCCGTGCGCCACGCCCAGCTCGCGAGCGCGGGAAGCAGGATGACCGCGTGGGGCTTGACCCACACCGCCGCGCCCAGCGCGAGCCCGGCGCCGCCGAGCCAGAGGGTCCGCGCGCCACGGGCGGCCTCGGTCGAGGCGATGACGCTCGCCGCGCCCCAGGTGAGGAAGGCGCAGAGGAGGAGCTCGCGCTGACCGGCGAGCCACGGGCCTCCCGCGACGTGATAGAGGACGAAGAGCGCCGCCGCGGCCAGGCCGCCCCACGCGCCGGCGAACCGCAGCGCGCGCCAGAGCCCGGCGCCGACCGCGAGGAGAAGGCCCAGGTCGAACGCGCGGAACGCCCGGTCCCCGGACCCGAGCGTGTCGAGGAGCAGGAGGTGCGCCGCGTACACGCCGGGGAAGTTCATGTCGAAGACGTCGCGGTAGGGCGCAGCCCCCTCCTGGATCCGCCACGCGATGTAGTGCATGAGCGGAGCGTCGTGGACCAGCGGCCAGCCGCGCGAGAGCCAGAGAAGGCGGAGCGCGGCGAGCCCGACCAGGACGACGCCCAGGCCAACGATCAGCCTCGCAGTCTCGACGCCGGAAGGGAGGGCTGCGGCGGCAGGAGGGCGGGCGCGGCTCGTGGACACCGTGTCAGGGCGCGCCTGATAGGGCAGGCGCGGGTGGAGTGTGGCTCCGCCCTCCGTGCGTGTCAAGCGAAGCAGTGGGCAGGAGCGCCCGGGTGTGAGACGGTAGTGCCCGTGGCGACGACGACGCTGCTCAAGCTCCTGCTGGCGCCCGTGCTCATCCTTCTCGCGACGCTGGCCGGACGCCGCTGGGGACCCGCGGTCGGCGGATGGCTGGCGGGGCTCCCCCTGACCTCGGCACCCGCATCGTTCATCCTCGCCCTCGAGCAGGGCCCCCACTTCGCGGCTCGCGCGGCGCTCGGCACGCTCTTCGGGCTGGTCTCGCTCGCGCTGTTCTCCCTCGCCTACGGCCTCGCCGCCCGCCGCGCGGGATGGGCCGGCTGTCTCGGTGCCGCGCTCGCCGCCTTCGGCGTGTCGACGGTCGCGTTCGGGGGCCTGACGGTTCCGCCCGGGCTCGCGTACGCGCTGGTGTGCGCCGTCCTGGCGGGCGTCGGCGCCATGATGGCGGGCAGCCGGCCGCCACGTCCCCCGCGCCGTCTCTGGCCGGGCGACCTCGCGATTCGCATGGCGCTCGCCGCCCTCCTGGTCCTCACCCTCACCTCGGTGGCCGCCGCGCTCGGCCCGGCGCTGGCCGGCAGCCTCTCTCCGCTTCCGGTGTTCGGCGCGCTCCTGGCCGTCTTCGCCCATCGGGACCAGGGCGCCGCGGCCGCGGTGCAGCTCCTGCGCGGGATGGTGCTGGGCTCGTTCGGCTTTGCCACCTTCATGCTCGTGGTGGGAGGGCTGCTCGAGCGTCTGGCCGTCGCGCCGACGTACGCGCTGGCGTCGGCAAGCGCCCTGGGCGTCCATGGGCTCACGCTCCGCGTGGTCCGGCGCGTGAGCTGAGCGGCCCGGGCGGAGAGCCGCCGTGGCCGTGCCCGCGGCCTTGCTCGCGCGCCTCGAGACCCAGCTCGGGGCGCTCGATCTCGTCCTCGGCCTCGCCGGGACCACACCCGGCGCCCTCGACGCCCGACCGCGACCCGAGGAATGGTCGGCCCGGGAGAACCTCGCCCACCTGGCCCGCCACCACGCGGTCTTCCTGGAGCGGCTGCGACGGCTCTTGACCGAGGACCGCCCGGCGCTCGGGCGCTATCGCGCCGAGGAGGATCCCGAGTGGCCGGCCTGGGCGACCCTCCCGCCGAACGAGATACTGGACCGGCTCAGGGGGCTTCGCGCGGAGCTGGTGGCCGTCGTGCGGCCGCTGTCGGTGGCCGACAGCGCGCGGACGGGCCTTCACCCGACGTTCGGCCAGATGGACGTGGCCGGGTGGCTCGATTTCTTCCTGCTCCACGAGGCCCACCACCTCTACACCGCCCTCGTGCGCGTGGGCGAGGCTCGCCGCCGGCCCGGAGCGCTGCCCCGGTAGGATCTGGCCCGTCGCCGTCGGGCTAAGCCCGACGCGGTTTGGGTGAATTCCACCAATTCCGCTGTGAGGGGCAACCGGCGTATGATTCAGTCGGCATCTATGGGACTCCAGACCTCGCTCAACAAGATGTACGACCTCCTGTCCAAGCATCTTCCGTCGAACGGCCTTCGGATCGCGTGTCAGAGGGCCAAGGGCGTGAAGATCGGGAGTAACGTCTACCTCGCCTACGACGTCAACATCGACCTCATGTGCCCCGAGCTGGTGGAGATCGGCGACAACGTCCGCATCGGAATCGGCGTCATCATCCTGGCGCACAACCGGCCGTCCGACGGCTGGCTGGCGCACATGGGAGAGGTGCAGCTGCCGGTTCGGATCGAGCGGGACGCCGTCATTGCGGCGGGCGCCATCGTGCTGCCCGGGGTGACCGTGGGTGAATTCGCGATCGTGCGCGAGGGCGCCGTCGTCGATCAGAGCGTTCCGGCCTTCACCGTGGCGGCGGGGGTGCCGGCCAAGGTGATCCAGGAGCTTCCGAAAGACAAAGCCGAGCGAGAGGAACCCGGCTTCAGAACGCCCGGCCGCTGAGCATTTCCGTGATCGCCGCGCCACCCGCAACGCCTTGCCCCCGCCCGGCGCGGCGTTGACCCCTCGGAGGTAGGCCAGGATCTCAGGGGGTGGCGTGGCCGCCGGGGCCGGGCGGCGTCGGGGCGGCGGCCGCCGGGGACCGGAGCTGCCGCAGGTACGCGACGAGATCCACCGTCTCCTGGATCGTGAGCGACTGGCCGTACGACGGCATCTTCGAGGACCCGTCGGCCGCGGCGTAGCCCCGGTTCCGCTCGATCACCGCGCTGGGGTTGAAGTCCTCCAGGAGGTGCCCGAAGACCGCACTGTCATCACGGCAGCGCGCCCGGTGGACGCGGACCGCCTCGAGCGTCACCGGATCCACGAGACGGCCGTCCGCCCGATAGGCGAGGAGGATCCCCGCCTCCTCGAAGGCCTCGCGCAGCGCGGCCACCCAGAAGCCGAGCGACCGCGCCGCGAGCTCGACGTCCCGGAGCTGCCGCGCGGCCTCTGCGCGCCCGAGCCCCCGGCAGCGCGCCTCGATGCCGGGCCCCGCGTCGGACGCCTCGACCCGCCTGCCGGGAAACGCGAACGCGCCGGGCGAGAATCGGCTCTTCGGATGACGCTGGAGCAGGAGCACCTCGAGGCCGCCGGGGACGTCGCGCGCGAGGATCACGGAGGCGGCCTCGCGGGCCGCGGGGGGACGCACGGGAGGATCCTGCACGGCGCCGGTCGTATCACGCCGATCCGGGGCCGTCAACGGCGGGGGCCCGGCCTGACCGACGCTCGCGCGAGGGGTGACGGGTAGAATGGCCCGGTGCGCGGGCTCATGCTCCTGGTCACCGCGGTGGTCCTCGTCGACACCGTGTTCTTCGCGGTCCTCTCGCCCCTCCTGCCCGGGTACGCGGCGGCGCTCGGTCTGTCGAAGAGCGCCGCCGGCGTGCTGGCGGGCGCCTTCGCCGCCGGCGTCCTGGTAGCGGCGCTCCCGAGCGGGCTCCTGGCGTCCCGGCTGGGGCTTCGCCGGACCCTCCTGCTCGGCCTGGGCCTGACCGGGGTCACGAGCGTGCTCTTCGGACTCGCGGACGGGTTCAGCGTCCTCGTCCTTACGCGATTCCTCGCCGGCCTCGGCAGCGCGTGCTCGTGGACCGCGGCGCTCGGCTGGCTCGCCCGCGCCGCGCCGTCCGAGCGCCGGGGCGAGCTGATCGGCCTCGCGATCTCCGCCGCCGTGGCCGGCGCGGTCCTGGGCCCCGCGCTCGGCGCCGCCGCGGCTTGGGTCGGCACCGGCCCGGCCTTCGCGACGGTCGCCCTCGCGTGCGCCGCGCTGTCGGCGCGCGTGGTCGCCCTGACGGAGCCCGAGGCCGAGCCCGGCAAGGTCACGCTGAGCGCCGCCCTCGGCATCCGGGCGCTCTGGGCGCCGCTCGGCCTCATCCTGCTGGCGCCACTCCTCTTTGCGGTCCTCGGCGTGCTCGTGCCCCTGGCGCTCGGCGCGCGGGGCTGGAACGCGGGGCGGCTGGGCGCGCTCTACGCGGGAGCGGCCGTGCTCGAGGCGCTCGTGCACCCGCTCCTCGGCCGCTGGACGGACCGTCAGGGCGCGCTCGCGCCGACCTCGGCGGGACTGGTGGCGTCGATCGCCGTGCTCCTGGGGCTGGCCGGTGCGGGACCCGCATGGCTCGTGGCCGGGCTCGTCGTGGCGGCGGCGATCACGTTCGGCGCCACGCTCGTCCCCGGGATGGCGCTCGTCACGCGGGCCGCCGACCTAGCGGGCCTCGATGGCGTCCTGGCGATCGCGCTCGCCAATCTCGCCTGGGCGCTCGGCCACGCGGTCGGGGCGCCGCTCTGCGGCTGGCTCGCCGACCGCGCGGGCGACACCGTCACCTACGCCCTGTTCGCGGCGCTCTGCCTCGCCGTGCTCGTCGTCCTCCGGCGGAAACGGGCCGTTCTCGCCGCGGGCGCGGCTTGATCTAGTTCGGTGGCCCGTAGAGCTCGAGCGTGCTCACGATCCCGACGCAGGGACTGGGCGGCGGGCCGGGTTCGCCTCGACGCTCGCGCGGATCCTCCGGCGGAGGGCCGGGCTGTTCTCGAGGGCCGTCGCCGCGGAAGCTCCAGCAGCGTCGCCCGGCCGGGCGCGAGATCGGCTTCGCCGATCATGCCGGAAAAACCTCGCCCAGGTCGTTCACGAAGCCCAGGAGCACGTGGCATGGCTCGATCGGATTGGGCGGGAGCGGGTTTGCGACGTTGAGGCGCGCCGTCTCGCCCCGCGCCAGGCCCACGAGGCCGAACTGGACGGCCGGCAGCTCGCCCTAGGGGGCGGCCGCAGGCGGGAACAGAACGGACAGCGCGACGAGCAGAGCGAGGAGGGACATGGAGACCTCCCTCGGCCGGAGTGCCATTCGCGGTCTCCCCGCAGTATGGCGCCGGACGTGCTTCGGTTGGGGTGATCCGGAGCTCCTCCAGAGGCCTCTGTCCCGTCGTGGACACGTGGATCCCGAGGCGCGTCGCCGCCCCGACCTTGACACGTGACGATACGCCTTCCTAGGATGATCGAGCCGAGGAAACTTCAAGCTTCAAACCTGTCCCTCAAGCGAGGAGCCACGATGGGAGCCGAAGCGCGTCTCAAAGCCCTGGGCATCGAGCTTCCGGCCGCGCCGCGCCCGCTGGGGAGCTACGTGACGGTCGCGCGGTCGGGGAACCTCCTGTTTCTCTCTGGCCACGGACCGCTCGAGGACGGCCGTGTGGCCTACCAGGGTCGCGTCGGCCGCGACCTCACGATCGAGCAGGGCCAGAAGGCGGCGCGGCTGACGGGCCTCAACCTCCTCGCCACCGCGCGGGACGCTCTCGGGAGCCTCGACCGCGTGCGGCGCGTCGTGAAGGTGCTCGGCATGGTGCAGTGCGCCGACGACTTCACCGATCACCCCAAAGTGATCAATGGCTTCTCCGACCTCATGGTCGAGGTCTTCGGCGACATGGGCCGGCACGCGCGCTCCGCCGTCGGCATGGGGTCCCTCCCCTTCGGGATCGCGGTCGAGATCGAGATGATCGTGGAGGTCACCGGCGCCGCGGCGCGCACCCGGCCTGGCCGAAGCGCGACCCGCCGCGCCCGGAGCTCGCGGCGCCCGGCTCGGCGCGGGCGCGCCTAGGCCAGACCCACGGGCGCCCCGCGTCCGGGGCGGAGTCGCGCACGGCCCGACCCGCTGGCGGGGATCGCGCCGACCCCGCCCACCGACCAGTACCTGCCCGCGGTGCGGGCGGGCACCCGGCTCTTCGTGGCCGGACACGATCCCGAGCGGGACGGCCGGCTCGTCTACCGGGGCCGCGTGGGTCAGTCCGTGGCGGTCCGGGACACCGGCGCGGCGCTGCGCCTCGCCACCCAGAACGCCCTGGCCTCGGCGCGCGACACCGTCGGCTGGCTCGACGGCATCCGCTGCGTGGTGCTGGTGTGCTTCGTTTCGAGCGCGACGGCGGACGGCCTCGGCCCCGCGCACCTCCGAGACAGCCTCGCGCTGCTGGCCGCCGCGCTCCCGGGCGGCGGTCGACCGGCCGTGTGGCTTCGATCCGCCCAGGGCCTGGCCGGAGGCATGCCGGTCGAGGTTGAGCTCCTGCTCGAGGCGCGCCGCGGGCGGGCGGGCCGCCCCGCTCTCAGGGGCCGGGCTCCGCGTCCGCGGAGAAGAGGGTCGGCAGCCGCTCGAGCGCCTCGCCGATCCGGGGCCCGTACCAGGTGAGCAGCTTGCCGTCGACGAGGTGGACCCGGCCCGCGCGGACAGCCGGAACCGTCGCGAGCGGCGCGAAGTCCGCCCGGTGCGCCGCCCGGAACCGGTACGGCTCGTCCGGCAGGAGGATCACCTCGGGCGCCGCCGCCGCCACCTCCTCGAGGGTCACCGTCGGATAGCGCGTCGGGCTCGTCGCGAAGACGTTGTCACCGCCGCATGTCCAGAGCATGTCGTGGACGTACGTGTCGCGGTTGATCGTCATGTACGGTCCGCGCCAGATCGGGCAGAAGACCCGGACGCGTGGCCGCGCGACGCCGCGCGCCAGGACCCTCGCGTGAGCGGCCTCGAGGGGGCCCGCGAGCTCCGCGGCCCGGGTCTCGGTGCCCGTCAGGCCCCCCAGCTCCCGGACCATGCCGATGCCCTCCGCCACGGTTCGCGGGAACGTGACCCACACCGTCACGCCCTCTCTCCGGAGCGACTCGACCACGTCGCGCCGGTTCTCCTCCATGTTGGCGATGACCAGGTCCGGAGCCAGCGCGCGGATGCGGCCGAGATCGGGGTCCTTCTCGCGACCGACCTTCGCGGTCCGGGCTACGCGCTCGCGGGGCTCGGTGCAGAAGACCGTGACGCCGACCATCCGGTCGTCGAGACCGAGGGCGAACAGGAGCTCCGTGACGCTCGGGACGAGCGACACGATCCGCGACGGGCGGGCCGGCACCGCGACCAGCGCCCCGCTCGCGTCAAACTTCGGGGTCAGGCCCTGACTTTGACTTCCCGACACTTCGAGGCGGACACCCGACGGAGCGTTCCGGAAGTCAAGATCAAGGCCTGACCCCCGGGGGTTAGGGTTTGGCGCCCTCGGGTTCGCTGGGCCGCGAGATGATCCGGCGCCCGAGGAGCTCGAGGGTCAGGATCACGACCATCGCCACGATGATGGCGATGGCTACTACCGCCGCGATGGGGTCGCCGCCCGCCCGGAGCTCCTGGGCCCGCTCCGCCAGCTCCGTCCGCTCGGCCGGCGTGAGGCGCGCCCAGAGCTCCGCCGCCTCGGACTCCGACACGCCGAGCTCCGCGAGCCGCGCCTGGACCAGGGTGCGTTCGAGGAGGGTGCGGGCGACGTCGAGGTCGCCAGAGCCGCCGCCACCGCGCGCGGGCGGCAGGGGCGCGGCCTCGACGAGCCGCGGGGCCGAGGCCACCGCGAGACCCCAGGCGACGACCAGCCAGACCAGCCAGCGGGGGCGGAGCAGCAGGTCGCGGGCCATGGACGCCCCGAGCTCAGGCGACGCCGCGCGCGCGGAGAGCCGTCACCAGCGCCTCGCGCGCCCTGGCCTGGTGGTCCTGGATCACGCGGCCGAGCTCCGCCCAGCGAGTCTCGACCTCGCGGGCGGCCCGGTCGTAGGCCTCGAGCGGCTCGCCGGGCGCGGCGCCCGGTCCGCGAAGGCCGGCCTCCAGCTCGCCGAGCGCATCCTCGAAGCTCGTCATCGCGATGCCGAAGACCCTGAGGAGCCGACGGGTGGAGTCCTCGGCCATGTCAGTCCTCCACGAGCTCGGGAACCAGCTGCCAGCGCGCCGGGCCCTCGGGCTTGAAGTTCTTCGTGTTCACGAAGTTCATGCCGTGGTGGATGTTCAGCTTGAACTTCCCGCCGCCGAAGCGCTCCCGGATGAACGCCTCCGGCGTCTCTAGGAACGGCCGCATCTCGTCGCCGCGGAGCCGGAGGAGCCGCTTGAAGCGGACCGTCCCCTGCCACGGCTCCTGGACCAGGATCGTGCACGACAGATCGGGCCACAGACGCGCCACCTCGGCCAGCGTGTCCCGGGCGGTCGGGTTCGTCGCGCCGCGGCTCTCGAGGGACCGGTCGACGTAGTCCTCGATCAGGACCCACGCCCAGGCCGGGATCGGATCGCTCACAGGCCGGTATTATAGGCCCCCGCGGCCTCCGAGCCAGTCGGCGACCCGGGCGGAACCGGACCTGCCGATTCCCTTGCGTCCGATCGCGGGAGGGGGCTAGAGTGTCCGCCAAGCCCGGGTGCCGTCGGGCACGCGGGCCGTGAGCCAAGGGGGAAAGAGTGACGCAGCTCGGGGATCTCGATCGCGAGAGCGAGCAGGTCCTGTTCCACGTCGTGCGGGCCGTGGCCGACGCGACCCATGCCAGCGACCCGTACATGGTGGGGCACTCCTCCCGAGTGGCGGCGTACTGCGAGAAGATCGCCGATTCCCTGGGGCTCACTCCCCGGGATCGACTCATGCTCTTCGTCGCGGCGGCGTTCCACGACGTCGGCTACCTCTCGACGCCCGAGTACATCCTTCGCAAGCCCTCGGTGCTCGCCGAGGACGAGATGGAGGAGGTGCGGGTCCACCCCGTGCGTGGCGCCGAGGTCTTCGGGCAGCAGCCGGTCCTGGCCGAGGTCGCCCGGGCCGTCCGCCACCACCACGAGCGGTTCGACGGCAGCGGCTACCCGGAGGGGCTCAGGGGCGAGGAGATCCCGCTGTTCTCGCGGATCATCCTGGTCGCGGAGACCTACGAGGCGATGACCCACCATCGCCCGTACCGGAGGGCGCTCTCCGCCGAAGAGGCCACGCGCCGCCTCCAGGAGAGCGCGGGCTCGCAGCTCGACCCTGAGATCGTCAAGCACTTCCTGGCGATCCTCGGCGCCGAGCGGAGCGCTTAGGGGGTCGTCTTCTTCGGCTGCTGTCGCTGCTGAAGGCTCTTCAGCAGCCGCTCGGCCTGCTCGATGTTCTTCTTCGCGTTGGCGTGGTCGGGCTCGTACTCGAGCACCGCCTTCCACTGCGTGATGGCGTCCTCCAGCTTCTCCTCGCGGTAGAGCTGCAGCCCCTGCGCGTAGTGCTGCTGGGCGGCGCGCTCCCGAGCCTGCTTGAGCAGCGCCGGAGAGTCCTGGTAGGTGGGCGTGAGTCGCGCCAGCTGGACCAACGTCCGCACGGAGTCCTCGTACTTCCGCTGGCCGAGCTGGCTCTTGCCGAGCCCGTACAGGACCGCTTTCTTCAGCTCGGCGGCGTCGGGGTTCTGGGCGTTGCTGGCGAGGACGCGGTCCACGTCAGCCAGCGCCACCAGGTACTCCCCCTTCTCGAGCGATTCCCGCGCCCCCACGAGGAGCGGGTTGATCTCGGCCGTCTCGACCGCCTTCGGCCCCTCGGGAACCGGGGCGTCGGGGCGGGCCACCGCCTCGGGCGGCGGTTTCGGGCGGAGCTCCGGCAGGACGAAGGGCACGCCGGGGATCTCGGGAATCTTGAGCACCATGCCCGCCGCGAGGCGCGGGTTGGGCGGCAGCTGGTTCGTCTCCCAGATCACCTCCGACCGCGCGCGGTCCCCGTAGTAGCGCTCGGCGATCGTGGCCAGCGTCTCCCCCGCCTTGACCGTGTGCGGCACGAAGCGGATCTCCTTCACGTCGTTCTGGAGCGCCGAGAACGCGGTCTGGTTGCCGGGGTCCATCGCGAGCACCGCCAGGAAGTGCCGCCGCGCTTCCAGGTAGTCGGCCTTCGACAGCGCCTCGCGCCCCTGACCGAGCCGCTCGGCGATCGACTGCTCCATGCGCGCCTCGAGCTGCCGGCGCGCCTCCTGCGCGGCCTGGTCCCGGGGATCGATCGTCAGCGCGATCTTCCACTCGTCCAGGGCCTGTCGGAGATCCCCGCTGCGCTCGAGCCGGCGCGCGCGCTCCTTGTGTCCGGCGGCGAGCTGCTGGCGCGGCGACGGAGGCGGGGGAGCGGGCGCCGCCACCGGCGGGGCGGCGGGCGCGGGAGCCGGGGCAGTGGTCACGGGGGCCGGGGCGGCCGGCGGCGCGGCCGGCGGAGGCGTGGCGGCCGCGCAGGCCCCCAGCAGGAGGGCGAGAATTCCGACAAGGAGCGCTCGACCGCGATGACCGGGGATCATCGGATCGGCTCTTCGCTGAACACGGTCAGATTGCGGATGAAGTCGTCGAGGCTCATCTCCGAGTAGATCTGGGCCCGATGGATCGTGAGCGTCGGGTTGAACGAAGGATTCCCCTGGCGGCGCACGTCGAGGGCGGCGATGTAGCCCGCCTCCCGCACGCGCTTGACCACGTCCTCGTCGTGGGACCCGTACGGATACGCGAGGATCTTCGGCGACACGCCCACCCGCTGCTGGAAGACCGCGAGGGGCTGCACGAGCTCGGTCTGCATGCGCCGGTTGTAGTCCTCGTCGGACTCCCCCGCCTTGCGGCGCATGTCGTCGTGCGTCTTGGAGTGAGCCTGGATGTCGAAGCCCTCCTGGGCGAGCTCCTTGAGCTCGGCCCACGAGAGGGCGATCCGGGCGCCGATGAAGTCCGTGTAGATGAACAGGGTGGCGGGGTACCCGAGCTCCTTGAGGAGCGGGTACGCGAACTCCTTGAAGGATTTCCAGCCGTCGTCGAACGTGAGGACCACCGTCTTGCGCGGGAGCTGCTGCCGGAGCGCCGCGAAGTCGAGGTACTGCTTCAGGGTGATGACGTGGTAGCCCTCGCGCTTGAGGTAGCGCATCTGCTCCTCGAACGCGCTCGCGGACATGAGGAGCCGACCACGCGTCTGCGGCCCGAGGTTGTGATAGCAGAGGATCGGGACCAGCTGGTACCCGCGCGACTCCACGCCCGAGGGGTTCCACGGCCGCCTGGGGATCACGACCTCGCGACCCGCCGTGAAGGACGCGGTCCCGTTGTAGTCCTCGATCAGCCATGCCTTCGCCGCGTCGCCCAGGTAGCGCCGCGCGAGGCTCTCCGTGGTGTCACCGGCCTTCGCGAGCACGACCACGAAGTCGTCGGACTCGAAGGCCTCGGGGAGAGGCTCCACGGGCGGTGCCGGCCGCGCCGGTGCCGGCGCGGGCCGGGTCGCGACCGCCGGGGTGCGGGGCGCGGCCTGAGGCGGCGGGGCCGGAGCCCCGGTGGACGCGGGGGGCGCGGGAGGCGTCGCGGCGCAGGCGCTCAGCACGCCCATCGCGACACCCAGCGCCAGCCATCGTTTCAACCCGACTCCTGCCCCACGCACCATCAGCTCTCCTTGATGTCTCCGCGATGGCTCGGGCCGCCGGCCCTCGCGTCGTCGCGTCCCTGCGGTCGTCGCTCCCGTGCCACTCCGCGCCAGCGGTCCATCGCGCGATGGGGGCCGCCGGACAGCGCTATGCCTTCGGCCGCCTCACGCTCCCTGCGTCAGGCCAAGAACCTCGTACACCTCGACCTGCTCCTCCTTGCCCTTCACCCGAATCACTCCGAGCGTGCGCACGTTCACCACGCCGTCCACCCGCTGATACGTGCGGTGGCTGATCAGGATCTGCCCGGGCTTCGCGTTCGATTCGAGCCGCGCCGCCAGGTTGACGCTGTCGCCGATCACCGTGTACTCCATCCGGTCCTCGGTGCCAACCGTCCCCGCGACGGCCTCGCCGGCGCTCACGCCGATGCCGACCGCGATCGGATCCTTGCCTTCCCGGGCCCGCTTCCGCGAGAGCTCCGCGACCCCGGCCTGCATCGCGATGGCCGTCTTGACCGCTCGGACCGGGTGATCCTCGTGGACGATCGGGGCGCCGAAGATGGCCATGACTCCATCGCCCAGGAACTTGTCCACGATCCCGTCGTTCTTCGCGGTCGTGTCGACCATCAGCGTGTAGAAGTCGTTCAGCACGCCGACGACCTCCTCCGGCGACAGGCGCTCGGCCAGTGACGTGAACCCTCGCATGTCGCAGAACAGGACCGTGACGTCCCGGCGCTCCTCCTTCAGGGCGAGCTTCTCCGGGTCCTTCAAGATCTCGTCGACGACCTGGCGGGCCACGTAGCGCGTGAACGCCCGCTTGATCATCTCCTTCTCGCGGAGGTTCTTCGCCATCTGGTTGAATGACTCGGTCAGCGCGCCGATCTCGTCCCGAGAGGTAACCGGCAAGTGGATCTGGAAGTTTCCCGCCGCGACGGCGCGCGTCCCCTCGACCAGGCGCATGACGGGCCCGGACAGCACCGTGGCGAGCCCCAGCGCTCCGAGGATTCCGACCACGACCATGGCGGCGCTGATGAGGATCGTCGAGTTCCGGGCGGTGGCGACCGCCTGATCGATGGGCTTCCGGCTGAAGCCGAGATACAGCGAGCCGACCGACACCTTGCTGAAGACCAGTGGAACCGCGAAGTCGATCACCTTGCCGTGCTTCGGATCCACGAACGGCGTGACCTGCGTCTCGCCCGCCGCCATCGGCAAGCCGTCCGAGCGCTGGATGCGCTGGCCGATCTGCGAGAGATCCGGGTGCGCCACCACCTTGCCGTCGGCGTCCACGAAGATCACGTAGATGACGTCGGGATCCTTCATGGCGTCCTGGACGAGCAAGGACAGCGTCAGGTCGTCATTCGAGAGGATCGGGTTCTTCGACGCGTTCGCGAGGTCCCGGGCGATCGTACGGCCCCGCTTGCTCATCTCGCTCGTGAGGCTCTCCTGCTCCTGCCGCACCAGGAAGATGCTCACGAGCAGCACCGTCAGGACGAGAAGCGTCGTGATGAGGAGGGTGAGCTTCAGTTTGAGCGACAGCCGCAAGCCCAGCGGCTCCTTCTCGTCCACCGCCGCACTCGGCACTGCACTTGGCTCAGCCGCCATCCATTCTCCTCTGGCGCGGTCAGTCGCGCGCGCCCAGGTCGCTGCTCACGAGGCCGAAGAACCTGCGCATCCGGGTGAGGAGCTGGCTTGCCCGATCGGCGCCGGGCCCCTCGTACTCGGCGGCCGCCACGCGGTGGATCGCATCGTCCCGCTCGGCCGTCCGGCGCGCGAGCGTCTTCGAGAGGCGCTCGAGGACCGTCGGGTCGGCGACGAACAAGGGCCGCAGGGCCTCCTTGCGGAGGATCACCAGGCGGGTCTCCTCGGCGGCGCGGATCGTTGCCGAGCGCGGAGCCCCCGTGAGCAGCGACATCTCGCCAAAGTAGTCGCCCGGGCCGAGCGTGGCCAGGCTCTGCTCGGGCCCGCCGCCCGGAGGACGCACCGAGACCTCGACGCGACCCGAGGCCACCAGGAACAGGCTGTCCCCATCGTCCCCCTGGCGCACAACCGCCCCGCCCGTCGGGTAGGGCACGATCTGGGACTCCGACGCCAGCCTGTCGAACTGCTCGGAGGTGAGCGCCTCCAGGAACTCGACCCCGGCCACCAAGGCGGCGGTCTGGCGCACCTCCTCCGCCCGCGCGTCGTCAGCGACCTTGACGGCATCACGTACGAGAATGTCCGAGACAGGGAACGGCATGTTGATACCGTGGCGGCGGAACGCGTACCAGCAGCGAGACAGCACCTCACCCTGGAGATCGTGGATCCTCGGGTAATCATCCATGTAGTACACGAGCTGGTAGACGATGGCGGAGCTGTCGAACCGGGTGATGCGGGCCTTGGGCGGCGGCGCTGGGAGGACTCCGGCCACGTCGAGGGCGGCCTCGACCAGCACCTGCCGGACGCGGCCGGGCGCCTCGGCGTACGGCGCGCTGACCTCGATCGCGTGGCCGTGGATTGGCAGCGGCTGACTCATGTTCACGATCTGGGACTTGGCGACCACGCTGTTCGGGACGATCAGGAAATCTTCCTGGCGAATGAGCTTCAGACGCACCGCACGCCAGCTCACTTCCTGGACCTGCCCGATGAGGTCGCCCATCTGGATCCAGTCGCCCGGCTCGAACGGACGCTCGAGCATGAGCGCCAGCCCGGCGAACAGGTTCGCCAGGGTCTCCTGCAGAGCGAAGCCGAGGACGATCGACAGGGCCGCCGAGGTGGCGACGAGCGCCGCGACGTCGACGCCGAAGCTCGCCCGGAGGAGCACCACGAGGATGAGGCCGCCGACCACCGCCGCGACGACGTCCCGGAGGATGGCCGGGGCCTGCCGCTGTCCGCGCCGTCCAGGGAGAAGGTCGACGACCAGAACCTCCACGACCTTGAACGCCGCGTAAGCGAGCGAGAACAGCACGAGGAATCGAACATACGGATGCAGGACCGGCGCCTCGACCGGCGCGAGCGCCCCGAAGAGGGCCACGCTCCCCGTCAGCGCGATGAGGGAGAGGGCGAACGACAGGCGACGGAGCGTGGGGCGGCGGCAGACGATGCGGATGACGGCGATCGCGACGACGAGCGCTACGACCGCCGGGATGCCTCCCCGGAGGAGATCGATCACTGGAGCGCGCACGCCGGAGCTGCCTCTCGGGCCGTACGATCAGAGCCCACAACACCCCCACCCTGCATCGCCCGATGGTACGACAAAACGCGGGGCGCCACAAATTACCAGGGCCCGGGCGGCCCCCGGCGGCCGCGCTGGGCGCGGCCGGGGGCGCTCCGCGGCTTGCGGAAACCCCGGAGGGATGGTTCAGTAGGACGGACCGGACCCGGGCGGCCCGGCGGGACGGCCGGAGAGAGGCGGCGCCGTGGACTTCGAGTACTCGAAGCGTACGCGGGAGTACCTGGACCAACTGACGGACTTCATGGTCCGCCACGTATACCCCGCCGAGCCGACGTTCCTCGATCAGCTCGACGCCGGCCCGACGCGCTGGCGGGTGCCGCCGATCATGGAGGAGCTCAAGGCGAAGGCCCGCGAGCGCGGTCTGTGGAACCTCTTCCTGCCCGAGAGCGAGCACGGAGCGGGCCTGTCGAATCTCGAGTACGCGCCCCTCTGCGAGGTCATGGGGCGCTCTCCGATCGCGTCGGAGGCGTTCAACTGCTCGGCGCCGGACACCGGGAACATGGAGGTGCTCGTCCGGTACGGCTCGGCCGAGCAGAAGCGCGAGTGGCTCGGGCCGCTCCTGGACGGAAAGATTCGCTCGGCCTTCGCGATGACCGAGCCGGCGGTCGCTTCGTCCGACGCGACGAACATCGAGGCCAGCATCGTCCGCGACGGCGGTGAGTACGTCATCAATGGCCACAAGTGGTGGACCTCGGGGATCGGCGACCCGCGCTGCAAGCTCATCATCTTCATGGGCAAGACGGACCCCGTGAACGCCGACCGCTACAAGCAGCAGTCGATGATCCTCGTGCCACGGGACGCGCCGGGCGTGCGCGTCCTCCGCATGCTCACCGTCTACGGCTACGACGACGCGCCCCACGGGCACGGCGACGTCGTCTTCGAGAACGTGCGGGTCCCGGCGGCCAACATGCTCCTCGGCGAGGGACGCGGCTTCGAGATCGCGCAGGGACGCCTCGGTCCCGGGCGCATCCACCACTGTATGCGGCAGATCGGCGTCGCCGAGCGGGCGCTCGAGCTGATGTGCCGCCGCGCCCAGAGGCGCGTGGCGTTCGGCAAGCGCCTCGCGGAGAACGACGTGAGCCTCGAGCGCATCGCCCAGTCCAGGATCGAGATCGACCAGGCGCGCCTGCTCGTGCTCCACGCGGCGTGGATAATGGACACCGTCGGCAACAAGGCCGCCAAGCAGGCCATCGCCGCGATCAAGGTCGCGGTGCCGAACACGACCCTGCGCGTGCTCGATCGCGCGATCCAGCTCCACGGCGGTGGCGGCGTGAGCCAGGCGTTCCCGCTCGCCTACTGGTGGGCCCACTCCCGGACGCTCCGCTTCGCCGATGGGCCCGACGAGGTCCACCGGCGCCAGATCGCGCGGCTCGAGCTCCGCAAGCACGCCTGACGCGGGCTTTGTCGCGCCGGGCGCGGGGCCGCCGCCGTCGGACCGCGCTCGGGACGGCATCGGGCAGGTCGATGAGACCGCCGTAGTCTCGGAGATGTCGAGCCTCGGGAGGAGCTGGGTCCCCGTATCCGTCAATCGACACCTGGCCCCAACGTCGGATGCGTCCTTTTCGTGCGTGGTGGTCACGCGGCAGACCGCTGTCCTCCGTCAGGTGCTCGACCTCCGGCCGGCCGGTCAGCGAAATCGTCCAGAGATCTCGCGCTCCCGCACCGCCGCGGTCGGTCCGTCCGGATCCGCCCGGAGCACCTCCCTGTGAGCTATCTCAACGGTGGAGATTCTCAGGCGGTGCTCGACGCGGTGAACGTGCAGGATCTTGCCGCGGACCGTGCTGAGTGGTGCGGCACGCTCGACCGTGAGCCAGGGCAGCACTCGCCCGGTCGGACAGACCATCGACTCGCCGACGTCCGGGCCACTCAGTGGCACCGGGCTACGTGTCCGGCTCCACCACCGCCCAGGCCGCCTCGGCCAGCGGCCGCGCGCGCTTCCCGCGCCGGCGTGCGTCCGGATCGCTCGCCGTTCCGTCGCGCACCCGACCCAAGATGCCCTGGCAGATGGCGGCGAGCCGGAACAGGGCGAACGTGACGTAGAACTCCCAGCCCGGAATCCCGTCCCGGCCGGTCAGCCGACAGTACCGCCCCACGACCTCCGCCTCCGCGGGAATCCCCAGGCCGGCGAGGTCGAGGCCACGGAAGCCGTCGATCCCCGCCGGCATCCGGAACGCCGTGCACAGGTATCCGAGGTCGCCGAGCGGATGGCCGAGGGTCGAGAGCTCCCAGTCCAGCACCGCCAGGATGCGGGGCTCCGTCCTGTGGACCACCGTGTTCCCGATCCGGAAGTCCCCGTGGACGAGCGTCGTCGTGTCGTCGGCCGGCACGTGGGCGGGCAGCCACTCGATGAGGCGCTCCATCGCCGGGATGGTCTCCGTCTCCGAGGCGCGGTACTGGCCGACCCAGCGGTGCAGCTGCCGGGCATAGTAGTTCCCGGGCTTGCCGAAGTCGGCGAGGCCGACCGCGCGCCAGTCCACCGCGTGGAGACGCGCCAGGACGCCGACCGCGTCGTCCCAGAGGGCCCGTCGCTCCGGCGGTCCGAGACCCGGCAGGGAGAGCTCGGGCAGCACCCGCCCGGCCACGTAGCGCATCACGTAGAAGGCGGTGCCCACGACGCCGGGGTCCTCGCAGAGCACGAGCGCCTCCGGGACCGGCACCCCGGTCCCCCGGAGGGCCGCGATCACCCGGAACTCCCGCTCGACGGCGTGGGCCGATGGCAGGAGCTTCCCCGGAGGCTTCCGCCGGAGCACGTACTCCCCGCTCGCCGCGCGGAGGTGGTACGTCGGGTTGGACTGGCCGCCGAGAAACTGCCGCACCTCGAGCGGGCCGGCGAAGCCCGGCAGCCGAGCGGCGAGATACGTCTCGAGCGCGCGGACGTCGAAGCGGTGCGCCTCCCGGACCGGCGCGGTGCCGGGCACCGCCGTCCCGCCGGCCGGCATCCGCTCAGACGGCGCCGCGCGCCGTCAGGTCCTCGAGCACCGCGAGAGCGCGCGCGACGTCGGCCTCGTCGTTGTACGCGTGCACCGACAGGCGCACCCGTCCCTCGCCACCCCAGACGAGCACGCCGGCGTCCCGGAGGGCGCGCTCGACGTCCAGGGAGCGGTCGCTGGCAAACACGATGTTCCCCGCCCGCTCCTCGGACGCCTCGGGCGTGAGGACCGGGAGACCCAGCTTGACCAGCCCGCTCCGGAGGCTCCCCCCGAGCGCGAGGACGTGCGCCTCCACCGCCCGGGGATCCAGGCCGTCCAGGACGCGCAGCGCGCTCTCCAGCACGTAGACGGGCAGGAACGGAGGGTTGCCCGCCTCGAAACGCGAGCCGTCCTCCCGCAGGCGGTACTCCGTGCGGCGCCGCCAGTCCTCCTCGTGCTGGGCGGAGTGCCAGCCGACCCAGGGCGCCTGGAGCTCGGGCCAGCGCCGTCCGTTGACGAAGAAGACGCCGACGCCGTGGACGGCCAGCAGCCACTTGTAGCAGCAGGCGACGACCACGTCGCAGAGCGTCCCGTCGACCGGCACGACGCCGAGGGCGTGGGACGCGTCGACGACCAGCCGCGCCGCCACCCGGTCGGCGAGCTCGCGCAGGCGGCGGAGGTCGTAGCGGGCGCCCGTGAGGAAGCTCACGTGGCTCACGGCGATGGCGCGCGTCCGCCGATCCACGGCCGCGGCGATCTCGTCGAGGGTCACCACCGGCTCCCGCCCCACCGCCCGGACCTCGACGCCCCGCGGACGGAGCCGCTGCCAGGCGAGGAGGACCGAGGGAAACTCGCTCAGCCCCGCCACGACGTTGTCCCCGGGGCGCCAGTCGATCCCCTCGGACGCCACGTGGAGGCCCTCCGACGCGCTACCCAGGAACGCGATGTCCTCGGCCCGCCCGCCCAGGCGCGCGGCGAGGGCCGCCCGCGTCCGGTCCGCCGTCGCGAAGAAGCGCTCGCGCCCCGGCATGCCGTCGCCCTTGTCGAGGAGGAACTGGGTCGCGGCCGCGAGGTTGGCCCGGAGGACCGGGGCCTCGCCGCCCGTCGCGAGGTGGGCGACGTTGTCGATGCCGATGAACGCCGTCTTCGGGATCAGGCCGGGCACCGGCGCCTCACTCGAACGGCAGCGGGGCCCGGGCCCGGAGGGCCTCCAGGAGCTCGGGCGCGAGCGCGCCCTCGCACGCCTCGGCGACGGGCCCGCGGAGACGGATGGACCAGTCCGGACGGACCTCGATGCCAAGCTCCCCGCCGGGACTCTGGATGGTGATGCGCCCGTCGGCAAGGCCGTTGCGCACAGCCGCGGCGGCGACGGCGGACGACGACGAGCCCGAGGCGAGCGTGTAGCCGGCCCCCCGCTCCCAGATGCGGATCTCCACGCGGTCCCGCGCGAGGACGCGCGCGAACTGGACGTTCGTGCGGTTGGGGAAGGCGGCGTGGGTCTCGATCCGAGGGCCGAGCTGGCGGACCTCGTCGTCGTCGAGCTTGTCGGTGAACACGACGCAGTGGGGATTCCCGACCGAGACGCACGTGACGGTGAGGAAGCGGTCCCCCACCTGGAGCGGCACGCCCACGACCTCGCGGTCGGGGCCGTGCATGGGGATCTCCGGCGCCCGGAAGGTGGCGTGCCCCAGCTCGACCGTCACCTGGTCCACGCGCTCTCCCGCGAGGTGGCACACCGCCTCGACGATGCCGCCCTTCGTCTCGATCCGCATCGGCGACTTCCGGAGCCCGCCGCGCTCCCACAGGTACTTGGCGAAGATCCGGAGACCGTTGCCGGACTTCTCAGCCTCGCTCCCGTCGGGGTTGAAGATGCGGAGGCCGACATCGGCGGCGGTCGATGCCGTCCGGAGGAGAATCCCGTCCGAGCCGACGCCCCAGTTGCGGTGGCAGATCCAGCGGATCGCCGGCGGCACGAGCGGGAAGTCAATGTCCCGCTCGTCCATGACAAGATAGTCGTTGCCGAGCCCGTGGCCCTTCGTGAACCGGGTCATGGTGCGGCCGCCGGCTCAGCTGCCCAGGCACGGTGGCAGGTCGATCGCCGCCGGCCGGTCGTAGTCGGAGTAGCGCATGACCATGCTCCCGCCCACGGAGGGCTCCGACCGGGCGATCCGGGCCGGGCTCGGCATCCCCGGCGGAGTCCCGCTCCCACCGGGCTGGGCGGCCGCGAGCGTCGGCGCGAGCGCCACCATGAGCGCCGGGACGACCGCAGTCGTGTGGACGCGCGCGGGCACGCCCGGCCGGCGGCGTCTCGTCATGGGCCGCCACTCAGCCCGGCCGCCCGCGGGTGGCGCTCAGCGCTGCTCGAGGGGGACGTAGGTCGCCTGGCGCGAGCCCTGGTACTCGGCCCGCGGCCGGATCAGGCGGTTGTGCGCCTGCTGCTCCAGGATGTGGGCCGTCCACCCCGAGACCCGCGAGACCACGAAGATCGGCGTGTAGAGGTCCGGGTCGATGCCCATCGAATAGTAGGTGGACGCCGAGTAGAAATCGACGTTGGCGTGCAGACCCTTCTCGGCGTTCACCACGCGCTCGATGATGCGGGACATCTCGAACCACCTGAGGTCCCCGGCCTCCCGCCCGAGCTGCTCGGACATGCGCCGGAGGTGGGTCGCCCGCGGATCCTCGGTGTGGTAAACGCGGTGCCCGAACCCCATGATCCGCTTCTTCTGGGCGAGCGCGTTCTTGATCCACGTCTCCGCCCGGTCGACGTCGCCGATCTCGAGCAGCATCTTCATGACCGCGACGTTCGCCCCGCCGTGGAGCGGACCCTTGAGCGTGCCGATCCCCGACACCACGCCCGAGTACATGTCGGACAGGGTGGCCACGGTGACGCGCGACGCGAACGTCGACGCGTTCAGCTCGTGGTCCGCGTGGAGGATGAGCGCGGTGTCCATCGCCTTTTCGGCG
>DATBGA010000062.1:0-53862 GCA_036558225.1 Candidatus Methylomirabilota bacterium
CTGGGCGAGGGCTTCGGCGGCGGAGCCGACCGGGCGGCCGCCGAAGACGTGCGGATGCCGGCGCGTCATCTTGGCGACGAGGGCCTCGAGGAGATCGGCCATCGAGAACTCTGCGCGCTCCTGAGCGATCTCCGTGTGGAAGACGACCTGGAAGAGCAGGTCGCCGAGCTCCTCGCGGATGCGCCCGGCATCGCCGGTGTCGAGGGCGTCCAGGACCTCGTAGGTCTCCTCGACGAGAAACGGACGAAGGGAATCGCGGGTCTGCTCTCGGTCCCAGGGGCACCCGCCGGCGCCGCGCAGACGGGCCATCATCGTCAGCAGTTCGAGGAAACGCTGGCCGGCGTCCGGGCTCGACATCGGGGGCCCCATCGTGGGCGTTCTGCGGGGTCGCTTGCGCGTCACCCCCGCAGGGCGCGGCCAGTATAGCATGGGCGGCTCCAGCCCCCTCGGCGCTTGTCCGGGGTTCCTCGCTGTGCTAGCGTCAGAGCGCTTCCGCGGGCTCGGCCCCGAGCACCGCCCCCCGAGGAGGAACATCCGTGTCCGAGCGCGATCCCGATCCCGGCTTCAGCGTGGTGGATCGTCGACGGCGAGGAGAGGACGAAGAGGCTCCCCCGTCGCGGCCGTCCCCCGTGATAGAGCCCCCGCGGCAGCCGTCACCGCCGCCCCAGTCCGCCGTGGTCGGCCCCGGGCCCGCCGCGGGCGGACCTCCCGGTGCGCCCAAGGCGGATCTGACGTCGCTCCTGGTGATGCTCTACGGTGACGCGATGGCCAACCTCGGCCAGTCGCCCGATCCAATGACCGGGCGGCCGCACATCGACCTCGACCAGGCGCGCTTCGCCATCGACCTCCTGGCCATGCTCCAGGAGAAGACGCGCGGCAACCGAACCCCGGACGAGAGCGGGGTCCTGGAGGAGATGCTGTCGGCCCTGCGCATGGGCTTCGTGAAGATGAGCCAGGCGCAGGGGCGACGGGCCAAGGGCTGAGCGGTCGGCCGGCGGGACTACCCCGTCGGGCCGCGCGGCCGTGCGCGGCGGGTGCGAATCACGAGGCGTCCGGGTTCGAGCTCGACCCGGTCGACGACCCGCGGCATCCGCCACACGAGGGCCGGCGGCCGGCCCCCCACGGCTCGCCACAGCAGGGCGACCGGCACCGTTTGAAGCCCGATCGTACCGCTCTCGGCCTGAAACTCCGTCCGGCCCCCCGGTGCCACCTCGATCCGCCCCCTGGCGGCGACCCAGACGGGGCGGCCCCCGACCGAGCGAGGCAGGAGGCCGGCCGGTCCCGATCCGATCAGCTGCCTGGTCAGCCGCTCGAGGGTGGTGGGTCCGCCCACCTCCACGCCCCCGGCCTCGATTCGGACCCGGACGGGCCAGATCGGGGCGTCGCGCACCTGGACGTTTTGGGCGAGGAAGGCGTTGACCTCGGCGTCGGTCAGAGCGAGCGGTTCCCGGCGGGAACTGAGCCCCGCCTCCCGGAGCAGCAACTGGGCCAGCATGGCCTGAACGCGGAGGCCAGCCTGGGGGTCGGCAGGAACGGTCTCGGACGTGGCCGGCCAGGCCAGGACCCTCGCGAGGAGCAGGCCTCCGGCAGCCCCGAGCAGCACTGCTCCCAGGACCGGGATCCAGAGACGCCGTCGAGAGGCCGCTCCGCCTCCTGACCCACTCATGGACGCCACCATACGGGACGGCCCCAGGCCGGGGCAACCTTGACAACGACGATATCAGCTTGTATATGAACTAGCGACTCAATCATTTCGGAGGGCAGGTCCCCATGGATCGATGGCGGATTCACCAGTTCGACCCCTTCCGGGAGCTGACGGACGTGCAGACGGAGATCAACCGGGCCTTCGACGCTTACTTCGGTGTCCGGCCACGGACAGGGGCTCCGGAGCGGACCTGGGCCCCTGCGATCGACGTCTACGAGACGCGCGAGGACCTGGTGGTGGCGGTCGAGCTTCCGGGGGTCCGGGAGAAGGACCTCCACCTCTCCATGACCGGCGACGTCCTGAGCCTCCGCGGCCAGCGCGGAACCGCCGTCGAGGCTCGCGAGGAGAGCTACTACCGGATCGAGCGCTGGTCCGGCACGTTCGAGCGCCACGTCCAGCTCCCGATCCCCGTGCAGGCGGACAAGATCCGGGCGAGCTACAAGGACGGCGTCCTCGAGATCCGGCTCCCGAAGCTTCCCGAGGTCAAGCCCCGCGAGATCAAGATCGAGATCGGCTAGACGGAAAATCCGGGGGCCCGAGCGGGCACGCCCGAACTTCAAGGAGACAGCTAGCAATGGCCAAGGTGATCGGAATCGATCTCGGAACCACCAACTCGGTCGTGGCCGTCGTGGAGGGGGGCGATCCGGTCGTCATCCCCAACACGGAGGGCAGCCGGCTCACTCCGTCTGTGGTCGGCTTCGCCAAGGAAGGCGAGATCCTGGTCGGCCAGGTCGCCAAGCGCCAGGGCATCACGAACCCCGAGAACACCGTGTTCTCCATCAAGCGCTTCATGGGCCGCCGGTACGACGAGGTGATGCACGAGATCAAGCTCGTGCCCTTCAAGGTCATCAAGGCCAGCAACGGCGACGCCCGCGTCGAGATCCGCGGCAAGCAGTACGCGCCGCCCGAGATCTCCGCCATGATCCTGCGCAAGCTGAAGGAGGCGGCCGAGGCCTACCTGGGCGAGAAGGTGACGAAGGCCGTCATCACCGTCCCCGCCTACTTCAACGACAGCCAGCGCCAGGCGACCAAGGACGCGGGCACCATCGCCGGCCTCGAGGTGTTGCGGATCGTCAACGAGCCCACGGCGGCGTCGCTCGCCTACGGGCTCGACAAGAAGAAGGACGAGACGATCGCGGTGTACGACCTGGGCGGCGGCACCTTCGACGTGTCGATCCTCGAGATCGGCGAGGGCGTCTTCGAGGTCAAGTCCACCAACGGCGACACCCACCTGGGCGGCGACGACTTCGACCAGAAGGTCATGGAATGGATCGCAGAGGAGTTCCGGAAGGAGCACGGCATCGACCTCCGGAAGGACCGGATGGCCCTCCAGCGCCTCAAGGAGGCAGCCGAGAAGGCCAAGGTCGAGCTGTCGAGCACGCTCCAGACCGAGATCAACCTGCCGTTCATCACGGCCGACGCGAGCGGGCCGAAGCACCTGGTCATGACGCTGACCCGCGCCAAGCTCGAGTCCCTGGTCATGGACCTCATCGAGCGGACGGCCGAGCCGTGCCGGCAGGCGATGAAGGACGCCGGGGTCACCACCAAGCAGATCGACGAGGTGATCCTGGTCGGCGGCCAGACCCGGATGCCCAAGGTCCAGGAGCTCGTGCGGGACCTCTTCGGGAAGGAGCCGCACAAGGGCGTCAACCCGGATGAGGTCGTCGCGATCGGCGCGGCCGTCCAGGCGGCGGTCCTGGCGGGCGAGGTCAAGGACGTCGTCCTCCTGGACGTGACGCCGCTGTCGCTCGGCATCGAGACCCTGGGGGGCGTGATGACGCGCCTGATCGAGCGCAACACGACCATCCCCACGAAGAAGTCGGAGGTGTTCTCCACCGCGGCCGACAGCCAGACGTCGGTCGAGGTGCACGTGCTGCAGGGCGAGCGGCCGATGGCGCGCGACAACCGCACGCTCGGAAAGTTTCACCTGGTGGGCATTCCCCCGGCCCCGCGCGGGGTGCCGCAGATCGAGGTCACGTTCGACATCGACGCCAACGGCATCCTCAACGTGTCGGCCAAGGACCGCGCCACCGGCAAGGAGCAGGCGATCACCATCACCGCGTCCTCCGGCCTTTCGAAGGACGACATCGACAAGATGGTCCGGGACTCCGAGACCCACGCGGAGGAGGACAAGCAGCGCCGCGAGGAGATCGAGGTCACGAACCAGGCGGACTCGCTCGCGTACAGCATAGAGCGGCAGCTCGCCGAGCACGGGGATAAGGTGCCGGCGGCCGACAAGACGGCGATCGAAGAGGCCATCAAGGAGGTCCGGCAGGCGCTCGAGGCCAAGGACGTGGCGCGCGTGAAGCGGGCCAGCGAGGCCCTGACCAAGGCGTCCCACAAGATGGCGGAGGCGCTCTACCAGAACGCCCAGGCCAAGGGACCCGGCGCCGGCGGCGACACGCCCGGTGGCGGCGGCAATGGACGGACGAAGACGGCCGAGGGCGAGGTCGTGGACGCGGAGTTCGAGGACCTCGGGCCGAAGAACTAGCGAGGAGCAGGCGGGCGCGCCGGCGGGAGACCGAAGGTGAGGAAGCGCGACTACTACGAGGTACTCGGGGTCTCGCGAGAGGCCCCGGTCTCGGAGATCCGCCAGGCCTACCGGCGGCTCGCCCGCCGCTACTCGCCGGACGTGAACCTGTGGGACGCGCGGGCCGAGGCGCTGTTCGAGGAGATCCGGGAGGCGTTCCGTGTGATCGCCGATCCGACGGCGCGCCCCCTCTACGACCGCCTGGGGCACCAGGCCTTCGAGCCGGCCGCGGACGCGCCGGACGCCGGACCGGCTCCGCGCGGCGAGGACATCCACTACCCGATGGAGCTCGAACTCCACGAGGCGCTGGGAGGCGTCCAGGTTCAGATCGAGCTCACCCGGCTGGACCCGTGCGACGCCTGCGGCGCGTCGGGGGGCAGCGGCGGCCGGTCGGCCGAGCCCTGCCGGACCTGCCAGGGCCGCCCCGTGCGGGTCACCCTTCACCGGGACCGGCCGGTGGCGACCCGGTGCGGGGCCTGCGGCGGCACGGGCTGGCGCCTTCCGCCGCCCTGTCCCGGCTGCAGCGGCCGGGGCACGCGCGCCGGGGCGTGCCGGCTCCAGGTGGCCATCCCGCCAGGCGTCGACACGGGAGCGCAGGTGCGCATTCCCGGGGAAGGCCACGCCGCGCCGGCCCCGGGGCGCCGGGGTGACCTGATCGTCATCACGCGCGTCCGGCCGCACCCGCTCTTCAGCCGGAAGGGCGATCACCTCCAGTGCGAGGTGCCCCTCACCGTGCCCGAGGCGGCTCTCGGGACGCGGATCGAGATCCCCGCCCCCGGCGGGCCGGTGGTGGTCAGGATCCCGCCCGGGACTCAGGCGGGCCAGACGCTGCGGATCCGTGGCCGGGGGTGCCCCCGCCTGGGCCGCGAGGGACGGGGCGATCTCCTCGTGGAGACCAGGGTCGTGATCCCGCGGAACCCCGATCCCGCGCTGGAGGAGGTGCTCCAGGCGCTGAGGCGGCTCCTCCCCGAGAATCCGCGAGCGGAGATCTGGGCCGCCCCGGGCGCCCGCGCGGAGGGCGGACGGTGAACGACCGCGGGCGCCCCCTGTACCGCATCAGCGTGGTCGCTGAGATGCTGGCGCTCCACCCGCAGACGCTCCGGCTCTACGAGAGGAAGGGCCTCATCCGGCCCAGCCGGACGACGGGGCGAACCCGCGTGTACTCCGCGGAGGACGTCGAGGACCTCCGGCTGATCCTGCGGCTCGGACGGGAGCTCGGCGTGAATCTTGCGGGGATCGAGATCATCTTAAAGATGCGGCGCCAGATGCACGCGTTGCAGCAGGAGCTGGAGGCGGTGTCCTCCAGGCGCCACGAGCCGGGCAGCCCCGTCTCGGACGGAGCGGCCCCGGCGCGCGGCGGCCTGGTCCGGGTCGCGGACCGGCAACTTCGCAAACTCGATGTCTGCTAGGACGGGGGCGAGAATGACACGTTCGCGATCGAGCAAGCGACCCGCCGCGGTGGAGGCGGAGCTGAAGGCGCTGCTCCTCCAGAAGCGCGCCGAGCTCGTGGCCAAGCTGAGAGAGGAGCGCGAGGGCCGCATCGAGGCGACGGCGCGGCGCGAGAAGGTCGAGGGCATGCCATTCGGTGACCGCCCCGCCCTCTCGCCCGACGACGAGATGGGGTTCGCGGTGGCCGACCGGCGAGCTGGAATGCTCGCCCAGGTCGACCTGGCCCTCAAGAAGATGGACGAAGGAAGCTACGGGCGCTGCGAAGCGTGCGAGGAGGAGATTGCCCCGGCCCGGTTGCGGGCCCATCCCTTCGCCGTGCGCTGCACGCGGTGCCAGGAAATATGGGAGCGCGACCAGTCACGCGCGGAGGCGGGGGGAACCCGTACCCGGGGGATCCCCGAAGAAACCGTATGAGCGAGACCGATATCCGAATCGAGACGAGTCCGGCCGGGCCGGCCCAGCCCGTGCGTCCCGAAGGCGCCGGTCCGGACGAGCTTGCCATCCTGCCGCTCCGGGAGGCCGTGCTCTTCCCGCAGGCGGTGATCCCGCTGGCGGTCGCGCGGCCATCGTCGGTTCGCGCGGTGGACGAGGCCGTTCTCGGCACCCGCACGATCGGCGTCCTGACGCAGCTCGACGCCGCGCAGGAGGCGCCGGCGCCCCAGGACCTTCACCGGACGGGCACCGTCGCGACGATCCACCGGATGCTCAAGCAGTCCGACGGGACGATCCGGCTCGTGGTCCAGGGCATCGAGCGGTTCCGGGTGGTCGACTTCACGCAGACCACGCCGCACCTGCGGGCGCGGATCGAGCGGGTGCCGGACCTCGTACCGGCGGCCGACGACGTGGAGGCCCAGGCGCTCGAGCGCCAGGCCCACTCGCTCTTCGAGCGCATCGTCGAGCTGTCTCCGGCCCTGTCCGACGACCTGGTGCCCCTGGTCTCGGGGGCCGGCAGCGCGGGGCGGACGATCGACCTCATCGCGGCGACCCTGCCCTCCCTCACGACGGTCGAGCGGCAGACGCTGCTCGAGACGCCGGACGTCAAGGCGCGGCTCAAGGCGCTGGTGGAATCGCTCACCAAGGAGGTGGAGGTCCTCGAGCTCGGGTCGAAGATCCACTCGCAGATCCAGAGCGAGGTGACCAAGACCCAGCGGGAGTACTACCTTCGCGAGCAGCTCAAGGCGATCCAGAAGGAGCTCGGCGAGGGCGACGAGCGCGGCCAGGAGTTGACCGAGCTGCGCGAGAAGATCGAGGCGGCCGGCATGTCCGAGGAGGCGCACCGGGAGGCCATGCGCGAGCTGGACCGGCTCACGAAGATGCCGCCGGCCGCCGCCGAGTACTCGGTCGCCCGGACGTACCTCGAGTGGCTCGTCGCGCTCCCGTGGCGCAAGGAGACGCCGGACGACATCGATCTGGTCCGGGCCCGGGCGGTGCTCGACGAGGACCACTGGGGCCTCGCGAAGATCAAGGAGCGGCTCCTGGAGCACCTCGCGGTCCGGAAGATCCGGCCCGAGGGCAAGGCGCCGATCCTCTGCTTCGTCGGCCCCCCCGGTGTCGGCAAGACGTCGCTCGGCCGGTCGATCGCGCGGGCGCTCGGGCGGAAGTTCCACCGGATCTCGCTCGGCGGCATGCGGGACGAGGCGGAGATCCGCGGGCACCGGCGGACGTACATCGGCGCCCTACCCGGCCAGATCGTCCAGGGCCTGCGGCGGGCCGAGTCGAAGAACCCGGTGTTCATGCTGGACGAGATCGACAAGCTCGGCTACGACTTCCGGGGAGATCCGGCCTCGGCGCTCCTCGAGGTGCTCGACCCGGAGCAGAACTCGACGTTCCGGGACCACTACCTCGATGTGCCCTTCGATCTCTCGCGGGTCCTGTTCATCACCACCGCGAACCTGCTCGACCCGATCCCGGCGCCGCTCCGCGACCGGATGGAGATCATCGAGCTGCCGGGCTACACCGAGGACGAGAAGGTCCAGATCGCCCGGCGCCACCTCGCCCCGAAGCAGGCGACGGAGCACGGGCTCGTGCTCGACCGGGACATCACGTTCACGGAGCCGGCGCTCCGGCTCCTCGTCCGGAGCTACACGCGCGAGGCGGGCGTGCGGAGCCTCGAGCGGGAGATCGCGGCACTCTGCCGGAAGGTCGCGCGGCGGCGCGCCGAGGGCGACGTCGAGCCGGTGACCGTGGATCCCGAGCGCGTGACGGCCCTCCTCGGGTCGCCGCGCTTCCTCCTCGAGGAGGAGATCGCCGAGCGCACCCGGACTCCCGGCGTGGCCGTGGGACTCGCGTGGACCCCGACCGGCGGAGACGTGCTCTTCGTCGAGGCCTCGCGGATGGCCGGGGGCAAGTCCCTCACGCTGACGGGCCAGCTCGGGGACGTGATGAAGGAGTCCGCCCAGGCCGCCGTCTCGTGGGTGCGGGCGCACGCGGCCGAGCTCGGCATCGCCCCCGACTTCTGGATGCGCTCGGATCTCCATCTCCACGTCCCGGCGGGCGCGATCCCCAAGGACGGGCCGTCCGCCGGCGTGACGCTGGCAACCGCCCTGGTCTCGCTGCTCCGTGGCCAGCCGATCCGCCCCGGGCTCGCGATGACCGGGGAGATCACGCTCTCCGGCCGGGTCCTCCCGGTGGGAGGGATCAAGGAGAAGGTGTTGGCCGCTCATCGGTCTGGGCTGACCACGGTGATCCTGCCTCGCCAGAATGAGCGCCAGCTCCTGGAGGACGTCCCGGCGGAGGTGCGGGCCAAGCTGGAGGTCCACCTGGTGAGGGACGTGGCCGAGGTCTTGCGCATTGCTCTGCCCGGTGGGTCGAACTGGAACCCGCTCGACGGGGCGCTGGAGCTCGAGCTGGCCGGCAACCCCGCGTCCTGACGGGCGGCCGCCCGACCCCAGCCCCATTTCGGCCTGGCCCGAGAGATCTCGGGTCTATCTTCTTGATGATGCCGGCCGCACTGAGAACTCGCGGCGCGCCCCTCCTCGTCGCTGTCATTGTGTTCTTGGTGTTCTTGCCGGCGCTCGGGAACGGGTTCGTCGATTGGGACGACGAGACGCTACTCGTCCAGAACCTCGCCTACCGGGGGCTCGGCTGGTCCCAGGTCCGGTGGATGTTCAGTACCGTGCTGCTCGGCCACTACGTCCCGCTCACCTGGCTCACCTGGGGGCTGGACTATGTCCTGTGGGGGATGAACCCGGTCGGCTACCATCTCACGAGTCTGCTCCTGCACGTGACCTCCGCAGTGCTCCTCGTGTTCATCGCGCGACGCCTGCTGGGAGCCGCAACCGCTTTCTCGGCCACCTCGCTCGAGATCGGGTCGGTGGTCGCGGCGCTCTTCTTCGCGATCCATCCCCTACGGGTCGAGTCCGTGGTCTGGGTGACGGAACGGCGCGGCGTACTCTCGGGCGCATTGTTCCTAGGATCGGTGCTGATGTACCTCAAAGGGGCCGAGGCGCAAGGGCCGAGACGCCGCTGGTGCCTATCGCTCTCAGCCGCCGCTTACCTGGGTGCCGCCGTCGCGAAGTCGAGCGTCATGACACTCCCTCTGGTGCTGGTACTGCTCGACGTCTACCCGCTGCGCCGACTCCGGGGCGGGGTGCGCGAGTGGTTCACGCGGACAAACCGGTGGATTTGGTCTGAGAAGATACCCTTCCTGGCCGTAGGGCTGGTGGCCACGCTTCTCGGGTACGGCGCCCACGCCGAGGGGTCTCCGCATGTCGACGCGTCCTGGCTGTCGCGGGTGACCAACGTGGCCTACAGCCTGACTTTCTATCTCGCGAAGACGGCGTTCCCGGTGGCGCTCTCGCCCCGCTATGAGGCGCCGCTGACCCTTGATCCGCTGGAGCCGCGCTTCCTGGCAGCCATCCTCGGCGTGGTCGGCCTGACGATGCTGGCACTCGTGTCGATGAGACGTTCGCCGTTAGGGATCACCCTCTGGGCGGCCTACGGCATTCTCCTTGCTCCGGTTTCCGGGGTTATCCCGCTTGCGAGCCAACTCACCGCTGACCGGTATAGCTACCTTCCATGTCTCGGGTGGGCGGTGCTGGTCGGGGCCGGCAGCGCGGCAGTTGCGGAAGCAGGGAGTCAGGGTGCCATCCGGCCAGCGCTGCTGCGGCTCGCCGCGGCGGCCATGGCCTTCTGGTTCCTCGCTCTGAGCGTGCTGACCTGGCGTCAGGCGGAAGTCTGGCGCGACTCGGAAAGCCTGTGGCGGCATGCGGTGTTGGCCACGCCGGAGTGTTCGCTGTGCCACGTGAATCGGGGGAACTGGCTCCAGACGCACGGGGACCTGGAGCCGGCCGTGCGGCACTACCAGGAAGCCCTGATCTTGCGCCCTAGTCGCGTCCCGGTACACGCCAACTTGGCCTGGGCGCTGACGCAGTTGGGCCGACTGCCCGAAGCGGCCGCGCACTATCGGGTCCTGTTGACCCACGACCCGACCCTGATCGGTGTGCGCAGCAACCTCGCGAGTGTCTTGCTCGCCGATGGGCGGCCGTCCGAAGCCATCGACGTGCTCCGACAGGCCACCGAGGTAAGCCCGCCTGATCGGGTAATTGCCTTCTTCAGCGAAGCACTGGTGACCAGGCCGGACGACGCGAGCTCGCGGCTAGGGCTGCTCAAAGCGTACCTGACCTTGGGACGCCTCGACCTGGCGCGCGAGCAGTATGAAGTCCTCCGGCAGCGACACCCATCGCTGAGCGTCTCCGTCGGCGCTCTCCTACCAGCCATTACCTCCGAATGACCGGCGCGTGGCAGCCGCTCCATGCCTGCGCTCGACAGTGTCGCTCGGAGGCAACCGGGTCCAGCACCGGGCCGACCGATTGCCCCAGGTTGGATCCCCGGCCCGTCCAGGTTGATCGACGAGGCCTCGCAGAACGCCGGGTCGGCATGCGTCACCGATCCGACAGTCGAAGTGGGCGAGCGAGGGCGAAGCTCGACACCGTCATGCACCCGGTGGCCGAGGTCTTGCACATTGCTCTGCCCGATGCGTCGCACTGGAACCCGCTCGACGGGGAGCTGGAGCTCGAGCTGGCCGGAAAAGGTACGTCCTGACGGACAGATCCGCTCCGGATTGACACCTCCGGAGTGGCTCCGTAGACTGGCGCCCGGTCAACCCGGGATGGGGCGTCTTCTGCCACTCTGCGTCGGTCTTCTGTCGCTGGCCGTCGTCGCCACCCCCGCGGGGGCGGGCTCGACGTACCAGTTTGAGGACGAGCAGGGGGTCGTCCACTACACCAACGTGCCCGGGGACCCCCGGTACAGCTTCGTCCGGAAGGACATCGAACCGGCCGTGGCCCGGCCTGCCGCCGGGAGTGGGAGCGGGTCCCAGGGGCTCCGCGCCTACGCGCACGTGATCCGCGCCGCCGCCGAGCGCTACGGCGTCGAGACGCGGCTCGTCGAGGCGATCGTGCAGACGGAGTCGGCCGGCAACCCGACGGCGGTCTCGCCGAAGGGCGCGCGCGGGCTGATGCAGCTCATGCCCGAGCGCGCCGCCCTGCTGGGCGTGCGCGACTCCTTCGATCCGCACCAGAACGTGGACGGCGGGGTGCGGCACATCCGCGACCTGCTCCAGAGCTTCGGCGGCGACGTGACGCTGGCCGTTGCGGCGTACAACGCCGGCGAGGCGGCGGTCCGGAGCTACGGCGGCATACCGCCGTACGCCGAGACCCGCGAGTACGTCCGGCGCGTGCGCGCGCTGTACGACGGGGGCGGCGCGCTGACGTCGAGGGCGGTCGCCCTGGTCACGGCGCCTCAGCGCGTATACCGCGCCATCGCCGAGGACGGTACGATCACCTTCACGAACCTGCCGCCCCGCGCCGCCGCCTCGCCCGCCGCCGGGCGCCTGTAGCCACCGCCGGCCGGCCCGGCTCCCATCGCTCCGCGCTCGCCTCGCGGGCGCCCCGCCGCCGCTACTCGAAGGCCTGACCGTAGCGCTCGCGGTACGCGACCGTGCCGAGCGCCTTGCGGTCCTTCTTCCCCTTCCCCACGGCGCCGGCGGGATAGCCAAGCGGGAGGATCGCCAGGAGGTCGAGCCGCGCGGGCACGCCGAGGAGCGTCTTGACCTCCTCCAGCCCTCCGAAGCCCACCCAGTTCGAGCCCACGCCGTCAGCCCACGCCGCGAGGAGCATGGACTGGATCGCGCGGCTCGCATCCGACACGGCGAACGGGGTCTTCTCGACCAGGACGACGACCGCGGCCGCCGCCTGGGCGACGTGCGCGCCCGTCCGCGCGAGTGCACCGAGCCTCTGGAGCGTCTTCTTGTCCTGGACCACGACGAAATGCCACGGCTGCAGGTTCTTGGCGCTCCCGGTGAGACGGCCCGCCTCGAGGACTCGCCGGACCGTCGCCTCGGGCACAGGCTTGTCCTGGTAGCGCCGGACCGCCAGCATCGTGCGGATCGTCTCGAATGCATCCATCGGGCTCCCCTCCCTCCCTCGCGCGACCGTTTCCGCGCCCGTCGAGCCATCGCTTCGCGCCCTTGCGTCCTCCGCCAACCTGCGTCCAGCTGTCCACGCCGCCGACGTCACAGCTCCCGGACCATCTCACATTCCGAGATGGCGAGAGTGTGATCGAGAGGCGTGATCCTGCCCTCACGCGTGTGGACGCGAACGCCAGGGGTGCGTCCGGCGGAGTGCTCGCAAACGGAGGCCTTCGTCAGGCGGGATCAGGCGGACGACAGGAGCATCGCTCATTTCTCGCTGCGGCGCCGACAGCGGGAGACCGAGGCCTCGCGAGCTAGCTCCGCAGGGCGCCCTCCACCTGTGCCAGGTGCTCCTCGGCGTGGCTGACGATGAACGACTCGATGACGTCGCCCACGGTCAGCTCGCCCCGCCCGGGGTTGATGCCGCGCTTGCCGCGCTCAGCCACTGAGAGACTCCGGATCGCGTCGGCCGCCCGCCGAACCTCGCCCTGCAGCTGCGCCAGCAGTTCGCCGGGCTGGGCGGCACCGCCGCGCGCCACCCCATCGAGGCGCTCGGGCGATCCGGGCGTGCGCCCAAACGTCGGCACCTCTCCCGTGGCCGCGATCAGCACGCGACAGTGGTGCAACCAGTACGGGATCATCTCCGCCATGTGTCCCAAGGTCTGCATCGCAGACCACTCGCTCTCGCCCGGCGACACGCGAAGGCGCGAGGCCACCCTGGGGTCTCGCAGGAGCTTCGCCACTTCGTCCGAGACTCGCTCGAGCCTTTTTGCCTGCGTCTCTCCGGGACCGTCGGTCGCATGTGCCGTCACGCGCTGGCCTCCCGATTTGGGATTGCACCGCAGGGTGCGTCGCTCCGGGCACCTCCAGGATCGCCTGAGCGTCCGGGTCCGTGCAACGCCGCCGGTGCTCCGCCCGTGGCCGGGCGACCTGGCCGGCCTCGATCCCGTGGACTGGAAGCGCCGGCGAGCGCCCGATCTCCGGAAGGTGATCGACACGCTGCAGTCGCCTGTTTCCCGCTCTCTCCCCGATCCCGCCGGCGGCCCAGCGGGCGCATTCCCAGGGGGATCCTAAAGCCGGACCCAGGTGACGACGTGACGCGCTTGGCTTCTCAAGAGCTGAGCGGTCACCGCACGCCGAGCGGCGGGAACAGCCTAGATTGAATCAGACCCCATCTCGCGCAACGGAACTCCATCCCAACCCTCAGACATCCCAGACCATACTTCACACTTCGACGAAAGTTGATCGACGATGCCTCGGCAAAGTACTTTGTCGGGCAGCTGATCTCGGCGACCGTGTAGCCATACCACAGGATCTGCGCCAGCATCTGATTGTCGAAGAGGAAGTCATTCGAGTTTTCCTCCAGCGGGATGCGCTCGAGCAGCTCGCGCGCAAACGCTCGGTAGCCCGTATGGTACTCGGACAGTTTCGCGCCCAGGAGAATATTCTCGATCAGAGTCAGGAATCGATTCGCGACGTACTTCCAGATCGGCATGCCACCCTTCAGCGCGTAGTTTCCAAGAATGCGGCTTCCCAGAACGCACGGGTACAGGTCGTTGGCGAGCATGGATGCCATGGCCGGGATGAGCTTCGGCGTGTACTGATAGTCGGGGTGCACCATGATGATGATGTCCGCGCCGACCTCGAGGGCGAGGCGATAGCACGTCTTCTGGTTTCCGCCGTAGCCGAGGTTCTTCGGGTGCGTGAAGACCCGTGCACTCGGAAGCTCCTTGGCGATACGGATCGTCTCATCCTGGCTGGCGTCGTCCACGATAACGATGACGTCGACGATCCCCTGTGCCATTACCTCGTCGTACGTTTTCCGCAGCGTCGCAGCCGCATTGTATGCGGGCATCACGACGACGACCTTCTTGTCGCCGAGCATGACCGTCCTACGCTATCGAGGGCGGAGGCACGCGCGACAGTGGCAGTCAAGCGAGACGCATCCGCCTCTCACACGACCGCCCAGCGGTCCTGGATCTTGAACGCCAGTCAATGGCAACGCGTCAGCCCGGTACAATGCGCAGGCACACACGACACCGGGCGAGACCGACGGCATTGATGATCACCAGCTTGCCAGGGCCGAGAATCAGACGACATTCGCTGCACTTCGAAGGTCCGCACGTCCGTCACCCCGCCCCGCTACAGGAGATGTCGCCACGCGGCATGGCTGACGATGAACGACTCGATGACATCGCCCACGGTCAGCTCGCCCCCAGGATCGCCTGAGCGTCCGGGTCCGCGCAACGCCGCCACGTCCCGCCTCAGCGCTTCCGTCGCTTCCTGAGGTAGGCGCGCCACGGCTTCCAATAGTGCGTCCTCCAGCCTTCGGTCACCCCGCGGACGTCGCGGTCCGCCACGTTGACGTGGACGAGCTGGATGCGGCCCGATCGGCCCCGGGGCCAGAAGGTCAGGATCAGCGTCGAGTCGACGTCCTTGGCGCCGAACCCGGTCGAGCGCCACGTCTGCACGATCATCCGTCCGGGGCGCGTGTGGAGCATCGCCCCCGAGAGCGCGCCGTTGAAGGCGCGGAAGGGGGCCCCCGGCCGGGCGCCGATCCGCACCGGGGCGCCGGTGATCGCCGCGTGCTGCTTCGGGTCGAGGTACATGCGGTACAGGTCCTTCGCCGGCGCCGGTAGCGTCACGCTCTGCTGGATCGTCTTCGGCATGGTCGGCTCCCTCCCTCATCCGAATCCATATACCCTCGCCGGCACCCTCCCATCGATCCGTCCCGCGATCGCCGGCGCCGGCCCCCTCATGTCTCCAGGATGCCGAGGAAGGCGCGCCAGGGCCCCACGGCCTCGGTGTGCTGTCGCGCGAGGACGTCGACGATCTGCCCGAGATGGTTCAGGTCGTGCATGGCCCAGGTGGCGAGGAGCTGTCCCAGGGTGACCCGCCCGAAGTCGGGGTGCTTGCCCGTGCGGCCGAGGTCTCCCGGCGCGAGTCCCATCTCGTCGAGCGCCTGGAGGCTCCGGGCCCGCGCTCCCCTGAACGTGTCGAGCATGTCCGCCATGCTCCGGCCCTTTGCCTTCGCCGCGAACCCGAAGCGGGCGAACGGCGGGAACCCGGCGGCCTCGCCGTGCGCGATCAGATGCCGGGCGCGCGGGATCCAGTTGGTCTCCTCCGCCTCGACGAGGTGTCCGACGACGTCGAAGCTCGACCAGGTGTCCGGGCCCTCGTTCTCGTGGACCCACCGATCCGGGAGCCCGCGGAGCAGGGCATCGAGGACGTCCGACGTCCGCCGGAGGAGCGTCTTCGTTTGCTCGAGATCCAGGGGCATGGCTCACTCCACTCCTCGGAGAGTCTCGGACGGCGTCAGATCCCGGCTCGATGGCATTTCCACGTTGATCCGACGTCCGCCTGCCGCCACCGACTCAGCCGAAGCGCGGCAGATGGCGGCGGACGAACTGGCGGATGGCCCGTTGATCGAGCGACAGGAGGAAGTTCTGCTCGACCAGGCAGGGCGAGTAGCAGGCCACGCACCCGTGGCCGTGGAGACGTCGCCAGGCGGCCTCGACCCCGTCGGTCACGACGTTGCCGCCGGTTATCCGGCCGGCCGTCGCCACGCAGGGATAGGTGGTGCCGTCCGGGTCGATGGAGAGGTAGAAGCGTCCCGCCTGGCAACGCGGGCCGTCGCGGAGACGCGGATCGGCGGCCGGCAGCTCGTCGGCCTCGAACCGGTCGCGTCCGTAGGTGCCCCAGCGCGCCGCGTACCGGTAGGTGACCTCGGAGAACAGCAGGCGTGGGTTGCCGCGAGCGACGGTGGCGAGACGGTCGAGGAGCTCACGGATCGCTTCATCCTCCGCCTTGAGCGTGGCCGCCCGGTGCCAGAGATCCGGAGCGCCGCTGCGCATGACGTTGACCGTGAGATGAAGGTCCTGGCTTTCGCAGAACGCCAGCAGTGCGTCGAGATGAGGCGCCGTCCGGGCCGACATCACGGCGTTCAGCTTCACGGGAACCTCGGCCGTCCGGGCGGCCGCGAGCGCGCGCTTCACGGCGGCGAAGACGCCCACCCCCCGCTGGGCGTCGTTGGCGGGCCCGGGCGCGTCGAGGCTCAGCACGAGCGTGCTGAGGCCTCGGAGATCCTGGATGCGCCGAGGCACCAGCAGGCCGTTCGAGGTGAGGACGCACGACATGCCGCGGGCCCGTACGTGGTCGATGACCTCCGCCACGTCGGGTCGCAGGAGGGGCTCCCCGCCGAGAATGCCGACCCGGCGGCAGCCCAGGTCGGCAAGCTGATCGATCACCGTCCGCCACTCGACGGTGCCGAGCTCCCGGGTGTCCCGGTACGGCGAGCTGCAGTAGAGGCACCTGAGGTTGCAGCGGTGGGTCAGGTACAGGCCGGCCGACAGCAGGGTGGGCGTGCCGCGCCAGTGCGCGACCAGGACGCGAGCCGCGGCGGCGAGGGTGGCGGTCACCGGCGCGAGGGCTCGGGCGAGCCCGCGGAGGCACCGGGCGACGCCGGCTCCGGCGGCTCCGGAACCGGGCGCCGCGACAGGTAGGTGCGCCAGAAGTTGGCGAGAACGGCCGGCTGGAGGTCGAAGATCGCCCGGTTCTCGTTCAGCCACGTGTTGTAGCAGTCGAAGCAAGAGTGGCGCTGGGCGTGGCGCCATGCCGTTTCCACCCCGTCACGGAGGGCGTTCTTGGGCTGGAACGCGCCCACGTGGAGGACGCACGGGTAGATGTCCCCGTTCGGCTCCATCTGGAGAAAGTAGCGGCCGGCCGTGCACGGGGAGAGCTCGCCGGGGCGCTCGACCCGCTCGGTCCGGAAGTCGTGCCAGGCCAGCGTGTGGCGGTAGGAGCGCGTGGTGAAGAGCACGGGCTCCCCTGCCTCCTTGGCCGCGATGATCTTGGCGAGGATGGCCCGGATCTCGGCGGGCTCAGGCAGGTGCGCGGCCGCGCCGGCGCCGTACATCTCCTCGTTCGACTGGAGGATCTGGAAGTTCACGGAGACGCCGAAGCGCCGCGCGGTGTCGAGGAGCCAGTCGATCTCCCCCGCGCTCTCGCGAGTGATCACGGCGCTCAGGAAGAAGTCGAGCCCCTCGCGGGCGCTGAGCTCGATCGCCCGCATGACCCGGCGCCACGAGCCCGCGCCGCGCTGCCCGTCGTGCGCCGGCTCTCGCCCGTCGATCGAGATCACCAGCTCGTCAAGGCGCCGGACCGTGTCGATCTTCTGGGGGATGAGAAAGCCGTTGGTCACCATCGCCGCCCGCATCCCCAGGCGCCGCACCTCGTCCACCAACTCCCCGATGTCCGGCCGGAGAAGCGGCTCGCCGCCGAGGAACTTGACGCGCACCGTCCCCAGGCGGGCGAACTCGGCGAGGAGCCCGCGGTGGTCGGCGGTGGAGAGCTGCGGGTCCTCCCGGTAGGGAGAGTTGCAGTAGACGCAGCGGGCGTTGCAGCCGTTCAGGAGGGAGTACTGGACGAAGAAAGGACGGGCCGTGCCCGTCAGTCGCGCCGCGAGGATCTGGGCGCCGATGCCGAGCTTCTGGCTCGGCTTCACCGGGTGGCCTCACCCGCTGGGGAACGGCGCGCCGTCGCGACCTTCGCGAACGAGGCCCGCTGCCGCCAGAGCGGCTGGGCGATGAGGGCCAGCACCAGCGTGGGGGCAAGAAGCCCGCCCAGCGCCGCGAGAGCGGCGGCCTGCCGCGCGCGGCACGAGCCCCAGCAGGACACGACCCCCGTCCCCGCGGCCACGCCGACGGCGAGCCTCCCGGCAGGCGAGGCCATCGCGCCGGCGAGCCAGGCGAACGACAGGCCGGCCGTGGACAGGAGCAGCACGGGCAGGATGGTCAGGTGGGCGGCGCGCCAGAGAAAGACCGCCCGGGCCGCCGACGTCATGGTGGTCAGCCGGGGCAGGAACCGGAACACCTCGCGCAGGTAGGCGTGCGCCCGTCGGAACTTGTGCCGGACCAGCTCCGCCAGATGCCGAGGGGAGCGCAGCTCGGTGACGGCGACGTCGATCAGCTCCACCCGGCACCCCTTCGCCATCGCGGTGAACGTCACGTGCATGTCGTCAGCCACCACGTCGGCCGGCCAGGCGGCCAGGAGGTCGCGACGGAAGGCATAGCAAGGGCCCGCAACCAGTGAGGCGCAGCCGCGCCGTCCCTCCCGCTGGCGCAGGTGATTGCCGAGCCGCCAGTGGAGCGCATCCAGGGCGTGAGACCCGGCGGGGATGACCGGCGCGCCCACGACGCCCACGGCACGATCGGCCTCGCCCGTGGCGATCATGAGCTCGAGGGCCTCCGCAGGGAGCCGCGCGTCGGCATCCGTGACTATGACCCACGGGGCGTCACCGCGGCGCAAGGCGGCGTTCAGCTGGGCCGTCTTGTCGGCGACGGGAAAACGGACGAGCGAGAAGCGAGGGTCCCGGGCAATGTGGGCCGCGACGAGGTCCGCGGTGCCGTCCGAGGAGGCCCCATCCACGACGAAGACGCGGAGCCGGTCGGCCGGATACCGCAGGTCCTCGAGGTTCCGGAGCTTGCCCTCGATCCACTCCGCCTCGTCGCGCACCGGCACGATCACGTCGACGGGGGGCCAGGTCATGGGGCGGCGGGGCGAGCCTCCGGCGGGCGGATCGGGTCGGACCAGCCAGGCGAGGTATCCCAGAACGAGCACGCCTTCGAGCACTCCCACGAGGAGAGCGACCCACCATCCCCATTCCGGAGCGATCGGCTGCACGCTACCCTCCCCGGTCGTCCGCGGGCACGACCGCGACGCACCTCACGGGCACCTTGTACCGCCAGCCCCGAGATCGTGCGCATTCGCGTAGCCCGGTGTGACGGCTGGCCGCAGACCCGGATCGCCAGTCCAGAGCGTCGGCGGTCCCGAGCGAATGTCCGGCGGTCAGCAGGCGGCAGTGCCACCACGGAGTGTATCGCGTGCCGCGGGAGACCGACAAGGACGGCTCGGTGGTCTCGGAACGACATTCTTGCGAGCCCGGACCGCGCATCGACCAAGCGAGAACGTGCCGCGCATGCGTCACCACACCGGCCGAAGATGATGCGGCCGCCGGCTCCGCGTGGGTCGCGGGCTCAGCGCGCGCCGTCGCCCACGCGCGCGGCGACGTGCCGCGCGAACTGCCAGATCGCCTTCTCCAGGTGACAGAGCCGGCCGGGCTCCGCGAAGCCCGAGCCCAGGCCCTGCTGGACGGCGCGGCAGATCGCGATGTCCTCGTCCCGGATCTCCAGGAAACCCTTGACGATCTGCGCCATCTCGGCCTCGAAGGTGGGGCGGGCCTCGACCCCGGGGGGCACGCAGATGAGCTTCTCCAGGCGGATGCGGCCCGGGCCCTCGGGGAACAGGCGATAGAACTCCACATGGTCGGGGAGTAGCGTGAGCAAGCCGGTCGGGAAGACGTGGATCAGCGTCGCCCGGTTCCGCTCGTCCGCGGAGAGACGCTCAACGACGGGCAGCGCGGACGCGCCCCACCGGTCGTGCTCGGTGGACCGGTCGCCCTCCCGGTACCGCATGTGGACCACGGCGTAGGGTCCGTCGGGGTCCAAGGTGACGCTGCGGCGCGCCGGCATGAGCGGCTCCAGCGACTGCCGGTGGGTCCCGATGTGGTGGTAGGGCTCCATGAAGTTCTCGCACATCAGCTTCCAGTTCCAGCCGCAGTCCATGTCGAAGTCGACGCTGCGCACGGTCCGGAGGCTCGCCAGGCTGTAGCTCCGGCACAGGGTGGTGAGCCCGGCCAACGAAGGGCCCAGCGCAGGCGCCCGGGGATCGAAGCTCACGAAGACGAAGCCCTCCCAGACCTCGGTCCGCAGGCTGGGCAGGTGGCAGCCGGTTCGGTCGAAGCCGGGCGTCCGGCTCATCTCCGGCGCCCCGAGCAGGCGTCCATCCAGCGCGTACGTCCAGGTGTGGTACGGGCAGACGAAGGTGCGGGCGTGGCCGGCGCCGCTGACCACGGGCATTGCGCGGTGGCGGCAGATCCGAGACAGGACGCGGACCTCCCCGTCGCCGTCGCGGACCATGACGACCGGCTCGCCCAGGAGGTCCAGGCTCAGGTAATCGCCAGGCTCGCCGACCTCGTCCGCCCGGCCGACCAACAGCCAGTCGCGCCGGAAGATCCGCTCCGTCTCCCGCGCGTAGAACTCCGGCGACGTGTAGCAGGCCGGTGGGAGCCCCCGCAGTCCCTCCTCCCACGGACCGACGCGGGGCGGATCCGCCGTCGGGTCGTCGCGTCGGATACCGGTCTTCCGTGCGGCGACTGGGATCCGCGAGCCGCTCCCCCGTCTTCGGCCTACCTCGCCGCGTTCGGCCTGGCTCCTCCGCCGACTACGAAGCGGTCGCGACATCGTGAAGCTCCTCGCGCACGATCGATCCCGCGTTCACACCGTCCTCGCGAAGCGATTGTACAGCCACGCCCAGGCGTATCCCATGACCCACGCCCATGGCGATCATGAGACCAGCATCACGAGAGACGCGGCGGACCGCTGGGTGGAACTCCACGATGCATGTCCTGATGCTACGGCGTGACCTCGGTCTCGACCCCGCGAGCGACCAGGCGCGCCGCGCAGTGGGCCTCGTCCGCGACCGCGTGACATGGCAGGGCTGTGGGCCGCAGGAGTGCAACGGCAACCGCTTCTTCGCCGGCGAGGTGGAGCCCTGCATCAACGGACAGGTGGCGGCGGCCGGCGCCTACTTCGGCCAGGACGTCCGGGGCCTCGTCGACCGGCTGCTCGCCGAACAGCTGCCCGACGGCGGCTGGAACTGCGAGGCCGCCATCGGGTCGACGCGGTCGTCGTTCAACACGACGATCTGCGTGCTCGAAGCCCTGCTAGAGCACAAGCGGTCGAACGGGGGCAGGCCGGAGGTCACCGCGGCCCGTCTTCGTGGGCAGGAGTACCTCCTCGAGCGCCGGCTCTTCCGGCGGCGGTCGACCGGCGAGGTGATCGAGCGAGATCGCAAGGGTGGTGCGGCATGGACGTGTTTCGCCTTCCCGACGTGGTGGCACTACGACGTGCTGCGGGGGCTGGAGTACCTGCGCAGCGCCGGCGTCGCGCCCGACGAACGGATGGCTGAGGCAGTCGAACTGGTGGCGTCGAAGCGCGACGGCGACGGGCGGTGGCCGCTCGAGACCCGATACCCGGGCGTGATGCCGGTCGAGACGGACGAGGGCAAGGGCCGGCCGAGCCGATGGAACACCTTGCGCGCTCTGCGGGTGCTCCGCTGGTACGGGCGGGCTGATCCATGAGGGCGGCGACGTTCCGACTACGCCCAGCGACGCCGACGTCGACCCGAATGGCGAGCCCGATGCCCCCGAGGTCCTGCTCGGACTGATCCGGCTGTTCGCGCCGATGAGCCGGCCGCTCGAGTCGAGGAGGAGTAGGCTGCGGAACCGGTCCGGGAGGCCGGGGACCACATCCCCTGCGGGCCGAGGCGGACCTCTTGATCGCCATCTCGAATTGCCCGCAGGAGCGGAACCCCTGTAACGCCTCCCGGCCGCCGGGCGCGGGGGCCGCGGTGAAAGGAGCCACTGACGCCGGAGGCCGGGGCTGGTAGAATAGACCCGGTCCCCGAGGAGCGTTGCAACGGGCACCGTGGTGGTGCTCGCCAGGCTCGGGGTTCGACCGGCAACGGCGCTCGCGAATCTTTTGCTCGTAGAGAAAGGAGGCGCGATGAGCGCCGCACCGATCGCCAAGCATCACCCACCGACCTCCCCCGATTTCCACGTGGCCGACCTTGCGCTCGCTGGCTGGGGGCGCAAGGAGATCGCGATCGCCGAGAGCGAGATGCCGGCGCTGATGGCGATCCGCGAGGAATACGCCGCGAGGCAGCCGCTCAAGGGCGCCCGGATCGCGGGCTCCCTTCACATGACCATCCAGACGGCCGTCCTGATCGAGACCCTCAGGGCGCTGGGGGCCGAGGTCCGCTGGGCCTCCTGCAACATCTTCTCGACCCAGGACCACGCGGCGGCGGCGATTGCTGCCGGCGGCACGCCGGTGTTCGCCCGCAAGGGCGAGTCGCTGGAGGAGTACTGGGAGTTCACCCATCGGATCTTCGAGTTCGGCGAGCGCGGGCCGAACATGCTCCTCGACGACGGGGGTGACGCCACGCTGCTGATCCACCTTGGCACGCGAGCCGAGAAGGACGCGTCCGTCCTGGCCCACCCGACCAGCGAGGAGGAGACGATCCTCTTCGCCTCGATCCGCAAGCGGCTGGCCAGCCGGCCCGGGTGGTACTCGACGATCGCCCAGGAGATCCGGGGCGTCACCGAGGAGACGACGACCGGCGTCCATCGCCTCTACCAGATGGTCAAGGAGGACCGCCTGCTCTTCCCGGCCATCAACGTGAACGACTCGGTGACCAAGTCGAAGTTCGACAACGTGTACGGCTGCCGCGAGTCGCTGGTCGACGCGATCAAGCGGGCGACCGACGTGATGATCGCCGGCAAGATCGCGGTGGTCGCCGGCTACGGCGAGGTCGGCAAGGGCTCGGCCCAGGCGCTCCGGGGGCTGCAGGCCCAGGTGTGGGTGACCGAGATCGACCCGATCTGCGCGCTCCAGGCAGCCATGGAAGGTTACCGTGTGGTGACGATGGACTACGCGTCCGCCCACGCCGACATCTTCGTCAGCGCCACCGGCAACTTCAAGGTCATCACCCACGAGCACATGAAGCGGATGAAGAACAACACCATCGTCTGCAACATCGGCCACTTCGACAACGAGATCGACGTGGCATCACTCCGCCAGTACACGTGGGACAACATCAAGCCGCAGGTCGATCACGTCATCTTCCCCGACGGGAAGCGGATCATCCTGCTGGCCGAGGGCCGGCTGGTGAACCTGGGATGCGGGACCGGCCACCCGAGCTACGTCATGAGCTCGTCGTTCGCCAACCAGGTGCTGGCCCAGATCGAGCTCTTCACCAACACGAAGAAGTACCCGATCGGTGTCTACATCCTGCCCAAGGCGCTCGACGAGAAGGTCGCCCGGCTCCAGCTGGGCAAGCTGGGAGCCATGCTCACCGAGCTGACCGACGAGCAGGCGAAGTACATCGGCGTGCCGAAGCAGGGGCCGTATAAGGCCGAGCACTACCGGTACTAGGCGCGGCTCGGCGCCACCGGGCGCGAGTCCAGGGGCGCCAGGCGAAGTCCGGCGGGCGGTCGAGACCCCTCTCGGCCGCCCGCCTCGATTCCGTCGGAGGAGCCTCGAGCGCCGCTCTCTCCGAGAGTCCGCCGCGGCGGGTCCGGCGCGTGACGGTCGCCCCCCTTCTCCTCACAGCGAAGACGCTGCGGCGGGCGTCTGGGAAAGTTCGTCTCCTCGGGATCGAGCGCCACGGCGCCTGGGGCTCCTCCCTGGGGCCGCCCGCGCCGCATGGAGCTTCCGGAGCCGGAGTCTACAGGACTCCGCGGTCGAGCGTCCGGTAGGCGAGGGCCTCCGCGAGGTGCTCGACCGCGATCGCGTCCGCCCCCGCCAGGTCGGCGATGGTGCGAGCCACCCGGAGGACGCGGTCGTGCGCCCGCGCCGAGAACCCGAGCCGCGCCGCCGCCCGCGCGAGCAGGTCCCGACCCGCCGGTGGCAGCGGGCAGTGGCGCGCGAGCTGGCGCGGCGTGAGCCGCGCGTTGACGCGGACGGGCCCGCGCCCGAGCCGCGCCCGTTGGCGGGCGCGGGCGCGCGCGACGCGCTGCTGGGCCGCCGCCGATTCCACCGGCATCGCGTCCCCCGGGGACGGGCCGTCCGGTGCCACCGGCCCCACCTCGACGTGGAGATCGATCCGGTCCAGCAGCGGCGCCGACAGCCGGCCCCGATAGCGCGCCCGCTCGCCCGCCGGACACGCGCAGCCGTCCACGCTCCGGCAGCCGCGCCGGCACGGGTTCATCGCCCCCACCAGCTGGACCTCGGCCGGCAGCCGCACCACACCGCCGGCCCGCGCGACCGTCACCACGCCGTCCTCCAGGGGCTGGCGCAGCGTGTCGAGCACGTGCGGCCCGAACTCCGGCAGCTCGTCGAGGAACAGCACGCCCAGGTGGGCGAGGCTCACCTCGCCCGGATGCGGCACCCGGCCCCCGCCCACCAGCCCCGCGGCGGAGACAGTGTGATGAGGGGCGCGAAACGGCCGGCGCGTCACTAGGCCTTCCGCCGGCAGCAGCCCCGCCACGCTCCACACCCGGCTCACCTCGATCGCCTCCCCGAGCGTGAGCGGCGGCAGGATCGTCGGCAGCCGCCGCGCCAGGAGCGTCTTCCCGGTCCCGGGCGGGCCGATGAGCAGCACGTGATGGCCGCCGGCGGCCGCGATCTCGAGCGCGCGCTTGGCGTGAGCCTGGCCCCGCACGTCCCCCAGGTCGACGTCGTCGGGCGGCGCCACCGCGAGGAGGTGCCCCGGATCGGCCCGCATCCTGGCGATCGGGTGATCCTCGTTGAGGAACGCCGCCGCCTCCGCGAGGGACGTCACGGGGTAGACGGCCAGAGCCTCCAGCACCGAGGCCTCCGAGGTGTTGCCGGCGGCGAGCAGGCAGCTGTCGAGGCCCGCCTGGCTCGCGCGCAGCGCCATCGGGAGCACCCCGCGCACGGGATGGATCGCCCCGTCGAGCGCGAGCTCGCCCACCACCAGGAGGCGCGCGAGCAGATCGGGCTTGACGGCGCCCGTCGCCGCCAGGAGGCCGAGGGCGATCGGCAGGTCGAAGCTCACCCCTTCCTTCCGCACGTCTGCCGGCGCGAGGTTGACGGTCACCCGCTCGAGGGGAAACGTGAAGCCGGAGTTCCGGATCGCCGTGCGGACGCGCTCCCGGCTCTCCCGGACCGCCGGGTCCGGGAGCCCGACCGTGGCGAACGTCGGGAGCCCCTGGCTCACGTCCACCTCGACGCGCACCAGGGCGGCCTCCACGCCGGCGAGGCACGCGGAGAAGACCCGCGCGAGCATCACCCGCTCGGCGGCGGATACCGCGCCAGCCGCGTGCGTGACGGGACCACCCCGTGGCTCCGATCCACGCGGTGCATCGTTGCAAGGCGCAGTCCACGGCCGTCGCTCGACCACACGCCGATTTGGGCGACGCTTCTCCGACGGCATGCGGCCTGACGGCGCCCTCGCGACCATACAAGGCGTATCCGTCAGGAGAATCCGGTAGCTCCTCCCTCACCTCGGGCGCGCCCCCGGTGAACGCCCGCTCGACCAGTCCTTGCCCCCGTCAAGCGGAACCGGCGGGTGAGCTCACCGCGACGGTCGACGCGGAGGGGAACATCCAGGCTTCCGGCCCGCGCGGCGAGGCGCGCTGGAAGATCTCCCCACGACCGGCGTTCTCGCCGCCGAGCCCCAATCCGCCGGGCGTTGCCCCACCCTGACCGGGTCTGTCTTGTGCCCTCGCGCTCGCAAAGCCGCGTCGTGACAGGACATCCCCGCGTGGCGGCGCCCTTGCTCAGACGACCGCCGAGCCCCGGATGCTGCCGCGGGCGCGTGGCCCCCCAACCACCGAGACGGAGGAGATGCGATGCGAAGCGGATGGCGCCGAACGACGACGGGCGTGCTGGTCGTCCTGGCCAGCCTCGTCACCCTGGCCACGCCGGCCCACGCGGGATCCGAGCGCGGCCGCCCGGTCTGGTACCTGTCGCTGGGAGATTCGCTGTCGGTCGGGGTCCAGCCGACCGGCGGGGTCAACCACCCGACCACGAACGGGTATTCCGATCAGCTCTACCAGGCGCTGAAGAGCACGAGCCCCAAGCTCCAGATGAAGAAGCTCGGCTGCGCCATCACCGAGACCACGGTCACCATGCTGCGAGGCAAGGGCGCGTGCCAGGACCAGTACAAGGGTCGCTCGCAGCTCGCGGACGCCGTCGCCTTCCTGCGCGAGCACCGGGGGTCGATGGCGCTCGTGACCATCGACATCGGCGCCAACGACCTCGAGCCCTGCGGCAGCCTCGCGGGCATCGACGAGGAGTGCGTCAAGGAGCGCTTCATCGACGTCGCCACGAACCTGCCGCCGATCCTCGCCGCCCTGCGCCTGGCCGCGGGGCCTCACGTGACGATCGTCGGCATGAACTACTACGATCCGTTCCTCGCCGCGTACCTGATTCCCGACATCGGACCGGACATCGCCGCGGCGGCGAACGAGACGCTGGCGTCCTTCAACGGCCTCCTCGGCGCCATCTACCGCTTCTTCCGCATTCCGGTCGCCGACGTCGCCACGGCCTTCCACACTGACGTCGTCGAGCCGCTGGTGCCCATCCAGTTCCCGAACGGGAGCGTCGTGGAGGTGCCGCTGAACGTCGCGACGATCTGCGGCCTGACGTACATGTGCCTGGAGCAGAACATCCACGCGACCACCGAAGGCTACGCGCTGATCACCCAGGCCTTCCTCGAGGTCCTGCCGTAGATCGGCTCCGCGACACTCGGGAGGCGGCGCCGGGTCGGGCGCCGCCTCCCCGATCCGCTTCGGGCCGCTCGGCTCGGTATTCGGGCCGGTGGCGCCCTTGGGCTCGGCGCGCAATCGTACTACCCTGTCCGGCGGAGCCCGCCATGCCCTCCCCCCGCCACATCATCGTCTGCGGCGCCGGCGTCGTGGGGGCCGCCGTGGCCTACTACCTCACGCAACGCGGCGCCGCCGTCACCGTCGTGGAGCGCACGGGCGTGGCCTGCGCAGCGTCCGGCAAGTCCGGCGGGTTCCTGGCCCTCGACTGGTGCGACGGCTCTCCGGTGGCCCCGCTGGCGCGGCTGAGTTTCGCCCTCCACGCCGCGCTGAGCCGCGCGCTCGCCGTCGACTACGGCTACCGCCGCATGGACACCTACATGCTGGCCGCGCGCGAGCGGGGCGGAGTGGCGGGCGGCCATCGCATCGACGCTCCGCCGCCCTGGATCGACGGGCCCGCCGTGGTGGCGGGGGCGCTCGGCACCACCGAGACGACGGCGCAGGTCCATCCCGCGCGGTTCACCGCCGCCCTGCTCGACGCCGCACGGGCGCGCGGCGCCGCGCTCAGAACGGGCGCGGTCAAGGGTGTGACGGCGCACGACCGCGCGGGCACCCGCGTGACGGTGGACGGCGAGACGCTCGAGGTCGACGCCGTCGTCCTCGCCATGGGCCCGTGGACGGGCCGCGTCGAGGGCGTCGCGCTGCCCCGCATCCACGGGCTCAAGGGCTACAGCGTGACGCTCGCCGCCGCCGGCGTGCCCGCCCACGCCCTCTTCATGGACTATCGCACGGCGGACGGCCGCGCGCTCGAGCCCGAGATCATCCCGCGACCCGACGGGACCGTCTACGTGTGCGGGATGGCCGACCGGCAGCCGCTGCCCGAGTCGGCCGAGGGCGTCGAGGTGAGCGAGAGCGGCTGCGCCACCCTCGCCCGGGCGGCCGGGCGCGTGTCCGCCGCGCTGGCGGCCGCTCCCGTCGAGCGTCGCCAGGCCTGCTATCGCCCGGTCACCGACGACGGCATCCCGCTGATCGGGCGGGTGCCCGGCGCGGCCGGCGTCTACGTCGCGACGGGCCATGGGCCGTGGGGCATGCTGAACGCGCCGGGCACGGGCCTCGCGCTGGCCGAGCTGATCGTGGATGGCGCGCCCCGCTCGCTGGATCTGCGCCCCTTCGACCCTGCTCGGTTGGTGGGCGTGCCGACGTGACGGCGAGCGGGGAGCGCTCGCGAGGAGGATCCGCATGACCGGGCCCCACGCATTCAACCCGAGGAATCCCGGCTTCTTCGGTCCGATCGCCAGCGTCGCCCTCCGCCACGGCGACACCGTCTACACCTCAGGACTGGTGGGGATCGACTTCCGCACGGGACGGCCGGTGTCCGAGACGGACTTCGCGGCGCAGGTGCGGAAGGCCCTGGACAACCTGCGGGAGGTGCTGGAGTCGGCGGGCTCGTCCCTCGACAAGGTGCTGTCGGTGCGCTGCTGGGTGAGCGACTGGGCGAACTGGGAGGCGCTGAACGCAATCTACGTCACCTACTTCCCCCGCGACCCCAAGCCGGTCCGCGCCACGGTCGAGGCCGGCCTGATCCCGCCGTACATGTTCGAGATCCAGGCCACCGCCTACGTGGGCGGGTCGTCCGCCACGCGCCGCCGGCGGAAGAGCGCGGGGGCGGCCGGGCGCCGGCGGCCGGCGACTCGTCGACGATGATCGTCGGGACGGCCGCCCGCGACTCCGGGATCGCCAGACGCGACTGAGGCGTCGATCACGCGGAGGCCACGGTGAGGGACATGGGGGACTCCCGAGAGCCGACGCGCGTCCGGACCGTCGCCGCGGACGGTCGCGCGCCCCGGCTGCGGGTCCTGATCGCGGCGTTCGACGGGCTCCAGCCGTCCCAGATCGATCCACGCCTGACGCCGACCCTTCACCGGCTGGCGAAGGGCGGTGTCACGTTCGCCCGCCACCACGCGGTCTTTCCGACCGTGACGCGCGTCAACGCCGCCAGCATGATGACGGGACGGCATCCGGGCGGGCACGGGCTGCTCGGCAACACGCTCGTGGTCCCCGGCTGGAGCCCGCACCGGGCGATCCCGGCCCTCGAGCCGGAGCTGCGGGCAGTCGCCGCGGCGACCGGCCGCGTACTGCTGGCGCCCACCCTCGGTGAGATGCTGCGCCCGCACGGCCTTACGTTCGGCAACGTGGTCGGCGGCACCAGCGGCAACGCGTACGTCCAGCACCCCCGGGCCGCTGAGGTCGGTGGCGCGGTCCTGCACGCCGACTTCAGCCTCCCCGCGGACCACCACGCGTCCATGGTCGCGCGGCTCGGCGCCTGGCCGCCGAAGCGCTCGCCCGAGATCGGCCGCATCCAGCGCGTCGCCGACGCGCTGCTCGACTACCTGCTGCCCGCGGTCGACCCCGACGTCGCGCTGGTGTGGTTCCCGGAGCCCGACACCTCACAGCACGCGGCCGGCGTCGGCTCCGCCCCGGCGGTCCAGGCGCTGGCCGCCGCCGACGCCCAGCTCGATCGGATCCTGGGCCACCTCGCCCGGCGCGGCGTCGAGCCCGACGTGCTCGTCGTGTCCGATCACGGCTACTCCACCGTCGCCCGCCGAATCCAGCTCGAGGACGCCGTCCGGGAGGGAGGGTTCCCGCCCGGGGACGCTCCGGGCGGCGTGACCGTGGCCGCCAACGGCGGGGCGGCCCTCTTCTACGTGCGCGATTCCGAGCCGAGCGTGCTCCAGCGGTTGACCCAGTGGCTCGTGGCCCAGCCGTGGACGGGCGCCCTCGTCGCCGGGCATGCGGAGGGGGCGGCGCTCGGGCTGCTCCCGGGCGATCATCTCGGGCTCGACGGGCCGCGAGCTCCCGACGTCGTGCTGTCCTTCCGGTGGGAGGACGCGGGCGCAGCCCGTGGGTTCGTCGGCTCCGCCGACAGCGCCGAGGGCGCCCCGGGGCTCGGCACGCACGGGTCCGGCAGCCCCCACGAGCTCCGCTGCGTGCTGGTCGCGAGCGGTCCGAGCTTCCGGCGAGAGGTCGTGTCCGAGCTCCCGTCCGGGAACATCGACATCGCCCCGACCGTGCTGAGGCTCCTCGGCGCGACGACCGACGCGCCCGTCGATGGGCGCCCGCTTCTCGAGGCCCTCCGCACGACGGCCGAGGCACCCCCGGCCCGGCTGGCGCCGGCCTCCTACGAGGTCCGCTGCGATCTCGGGGGCGTGCGCCGCGTCCACCGGGCCGTGGTCGAGCGCGTCGGCCAGACCCGCTACGTCAGCTCGCTGTCTGCCGAACGGCTGTGACCCGGTGTCAGCCCGATCCGGGGCGTATCCATCAGGATGCCCAGCCGTCCACGTCGAAGGCGTGCCGGAGATGCCGCACGCCGGTCACGCGACCCGCCTCGTCCAGCGATACGCCGACCACGTCGAATCGGCAGGACCGCTCGCCGAGCCGCCGCGCCGCCAGGTAGCCGAGCGCGAGCCGGCCGAGGCGCGCGCGCTTCCGGGCGTCCACGGCGGCCTCGGGCGGATCGCCCGAGAGGCCCCGCCGGGCCTTCACCTCGACGAAGACCAGGGTGGCGCCGTCACGCGCGAGGAGGTCGATCTCCCCCAGCCGCGACCGGAGGTTCCGCGCGAGGATGACGAGCCCCTGCCGCCTCAGGAAGCGCACGGCCGCCGCTTCGCCGGCCTCGCCGACGCCGCGCGTGGACTCCCGGGCCCGACCGCGCCGCCACTCCATGCCGGAGGGGCGTGCAAGGACCCGACCAGCTGCGGAGACCGCCGGCGTCAGGCCGATCCGGGCGAGGGCAGCTCCACCCGCTCGAGGGGATCCGACTCCGGATGGTAGTACATCCACTCGGCGGCGCTCTCGGCCACCGTGCGGTTGAGCGCCCGCGCGTGGCGCTCGCCCAGGTCGCGCACGATCTCGCCGGCCGGCGCGTGGCGCGCAACGATCAGGGCGTGGCGGGCGTCGAGCGGCACCCGCACCTCGGGCGCCGAGCCCAGCCCCACCTGGTAGAGCTTCGTGGCGGCCGACGGCGCCCAGAGCACGACGGGCGTGTCGGTCGTCAGGAGCACCGGCGCGGGAAAGCGGACGACCTGCCACGTGCGGGCCGCCAGCTGGCGCGCGAGCGCCGGCATCGAGGCGAGCGAGCGCCCGACCGGCGGCTGCCCCGGGAGCAGCACGTCCGGATCCCGCGCGCCGCGAGCCGGCGCCGGCTTCTGGCCGGCCGTTACCCGGGGGTCGGGCCGGTCCTCCGCGCGTCGGCTCTCGGGATCGGGCGCCCCGGGCTCCTCCCCCGCCGCCGCCTCGGATTCCTCGTCGTCCTCGGCGTCCTCGATGGTCGACACGATCAGCTGACCGACGAGCGTCGCCGCCCGCCCGGCCTCGGCCCGGTGATACCGCCCGATGAGGAGCTGCGCGGCGAGGACCAGGGCGAGGCTCGCCCGGTCAGCCGTCTCCGGCGGGAAGACGCCGGCCGTGATGTGCCGGACGGCGTCGGCCGCCCGCGCCTCCGTCTCGGCCAGGACCCGGGCGAGCGCCGGGGCGTCGGCCCGGTCCGCCGAGAGCGCATAGCGACCGAGCTCCGCGACCGCCGCATCCACCAGGACCAGTCGCCGCCGCGTGCGGTCCCGCCGCTCGGCCATGAGCCGGCCGGCGGCGTCGGCGAACCCCGCGAGCAGGAAGCGCGGGACGAGGTGGCGCTCGAGCGCGGCGGGGCCCACGTCAGAAGAGCGGCAGCTCGAGCGAGGGATCGCTGACCTCGCTCCCGGCGTCGGGGCCCACCCCGTGGAAGGAGCGCCGGTGGAGCGGGCACGGGCCCAGCCGGGAGAGCGCGTCCAGGTGCACGGCAGTCGCGTACCCCTTGTGCTGCCGGAAGCCGTACTCGGGATAGCGGCGGTCGGCGTGCACCATGTACGTGTCCCGCGCGACCTTCGCGAGGATCGACGCGGCGGCGACGGAGGCCGAGCGGCGATCGCCCGCGATGATGGCCCGCTGCGCGCAGGTCACGCCGGGGATCCGGAGGTTCCCGTCGACGAGGACCAGGCCCGGCGCGAGGCGCAGCCGCGTGAGCGCGGCGCGCATGGCGTTCCACGTCGCCTGGAGCACGTTGATCATGTCGATCTGCCGGGGGCCGACGCGCCCCACGGCGAACGCGAGCGCATGGACCCGGATCTCGCGCGCGAGCCGCCGCCGCTGCCGCCCCGTGAGGAGCTTCGAGTCGCGGAGCCCGTCGACCGGCGCGGTGGGATCGAGGATGACCGCGGCGGCGACGACCGGTCCCGCGAGGGGGCCGCGGCCGACCTCGTCCACCCCCGCGACCCACAGTCCCCGCGCCCAGGCGCCGCGCTCCTGGGCATAGAGGTCCTCCTCCAGGTCGAACAGCCCTGCCTGCAAGGGACCGACGCGGCGCCGGCGCACTCGAGGGCACGCCCACGCGGCCCGCCGGCCGGGCGCCGGCGGACCGGGGAGCTCGTCCCGCGCTACTCGTCGCTCTTGGCGGGGGCGGTGCTGGCCACGGTCGGCCGCTCCTGCCGCTTCTCCCGGAGGCGGGCCGCCTTCCCCGTGCGCGCCCGGAGGTAGTAGAGCTTGGACCGCCGGACGTGCCCCGACTTCACGACCTGGACCCGCTCGACCCGCGGGGAGTGGAGCGGGAAGGTCCGCTCGACGCCGACCCCGTAGGACACGCGCCGGACCGTGAAGGTCGCGCGGGCGCCCTCGCCGCGCTTCCGGATGATCATCCCCTCGAAGATCTGCACCCGCTCCTTCTCGCCCTCGATGACCTTCACGTGCACCCGCACGCTGTCACCGGGGGCGAAGGCACCCCGGTCCCTCTTGAGTGTGCTGGCCTCCACCGCCGCGATCGCATCCATCCCCATGTTCGTCTCCTCGGTGCGTCACTCGCCCGGCTGGGCGTCATTCACCCGTTCGCGTCAGCTCACCGCTGCGCGTCATCTCGTCCATCCACTCGCACTCCTCGCGGGTTGGCGGCACGGCGGCCAGGAGATCCGGCCGGCGCGCGAGCGTGCGCCGGAGCGCCTCGCGTCGCCGCCACTGGGCGATCCGGCCGTGGTCCCCGGACAGGAGGATCTCCGGCACCCGGAGCCCCCGGAAGTCGGCGGGCCGCGTGTACTGCGGATAATCGAGCCGTCCCGCCGAGAACGACTCCCGCGCCGCCCCCTCCGGATCGCCGAGGACTCCCGGCAAGAGCCGCACCACCGCGTCCAGCACCACCAGCGCCGGCAGCTCCCCGCCTGTCAGCACGTAGTCGCCGATGGACAGCTCCTCGTCGACGAGCTGCGTCCGGACGCGCTCGTCGACGCCCTCGTAGTGCCCGCAGAGCAGCACCAGGTGCCTCTCGCGGGCGAGGCGCGCCGCATCCGCCTGCGTGAAGGTCGGCCCCTGGGGGCAGAGGAGCGTGACGTGGCTCTCCGGCCCGCGGAGCGCCTCCACGGCGGCGAACAGCGGCTCGGGCTTCAGCACCATGCCGCCGCCGCCGCCGAATGGGTAGTCGTCCGCTACGCGGTGCCGCCCCTCCGTGTGGTCGCGGAGGTCGACGACTCGGATGTCGACGGCCTTCCGCTCCCGGGCCACGCGGAGCATCGACTCCTCGAGCACGCCCGGGAACATCCCGGGGAAGAGCGTCACGACGTCCATGCGCATCATGCGTCGAGCTCCACGAGCCCTTCCGGAGGCCGCGCCACCACGCGGCGCGCCGAGAGGTCCACCCGCTCGACGATCGCCGCCACCGCGGGGAGCGACCACGCGCGATCGCCTCGCTGGACCGTCCAGTAGTCGTGCTCGGGGCCCTCGAGGACCTCCGTGATCGTGCCGAGGCTCTCGCCCTCCGGCGTCTCGACTGCGCACCCGACCAGGTCGAACACGTAGTAGCGGTCGGGCGGCAGCGGCCGCACCGCCGCGCGCGGGATCGTGACGAGCCGGCCGACCAGCGCCTGGGCGTCCGTCATGCTGGCGCTCCCGGCGAGCTTCACAACGGGCACGCGCCCCTGGAACCAGACCGCCTCCACGTCGTACCGCTCCCCCGCGGCCGGCGGCACCAGCCAGCACTCCCTGAGGTGGGCGAGCCGCTCCGGCGTGTCGGTCAACGGCTCGACCCGCACCTCGCCCCGCCGGCCCTGGGACCGGACGATGCGGCCGACCGCGACCAGCGCCCCGGCGACGGCCGGCGCGCCCGCGGCAGGGACCGGGCCCGCGCCTTCGCGCATCCGCGTTTTCTCCGGGCGACGGTCGACCGCTAGCTCGCGCGCAGGCCCGCGCGGGCGAGCAGGTGCCGCACGGTGTTCGAGGGCAGCGCGCCCTTCCGGATCCACGCCGACGCCTTCTCCGTGTCGATCCGGATCGTCGGGGGCTCCGTCAGGGGATCGTAGAACCCGATCTGCTCGATGAACCGCCCGTCCCGCGCGGTTCGTCCGTCCGCCACCACCACGCGGTAGGACGGCTTCTTCGTCGTGCCCGTGCGCCGCAGTCGAATGCGTGCTGCCATGTGAGTCTCCTGTTTGTCCGGTCTCGGCCTAGCCTCGGAAGAACGGCATGGCCCGGCGCAGGTCCTTGCGCCCGAGCCGCCCGCCGCTCATGCCCTTCATGTCCTTCATCATCTTCCGGAGCTGCGCGTATTGCTTGAGCAGCCGGTTCACGTCCTGCACCGTGGTGCCGCTTCCGCGCGCGATCCGCGACCGCCGGTCGCCGTTGATGATCGCCGGAGTGTGCCGCTCGCTGGGCGTCATCGAGCCGATGATCGCCTCGAACCGTCGGAGGTCCTTCGACTCGGCGTCCAGCTCCGACGGGCCCGGCTTCGCGCCCTTCAGGAACGGCACCATGTCGAGGATCTGGTCGAGCGGGCCCATCTTCCGGAGCTGCCGGAGCTGCTCGGCGAAGTCCTCCAGCGTGAAGCTGTCCTCCCGGATCTTCTGGGCCAGCGCCTCCGCCTTCGAGGCGTCCACCGTCGCCTGGGCCTTCTCGACGAGCGAGAGGACGTCGCCCATGCCGAGGATGCGCGAGGCCATCCGGTCCGGGTGGAAGGGCTCCAGCGCGTCGACGCGCTCGCCGACGCCGCAGAACACGATCGGCTTGCCGGTGACCGTGCGGATCGACAGCGCCGCGCCCCCGCGGGCGTCCCCGTCGAGCTTCGTCAGGACGATGCCGTCGTAGCCGACGTCCTGGTTGAAGCGCTGGGCCATCGTCACCGCGTCCTGGCCCGTCATCGCGTCGACGACCAGGAGGACGTGATGGGGCTTGACCTCGCGCCGGAGGACCTTCAGCTCCTCGACCATCGCCTCGTCGATGTGGAGGCGCCCGGCGGTGTCGAGGAGGACCGGGTTCCACCCGTGCTGCGCCGCCTCGTCCAGGGCTCCGCGCGCGATCTCGACCGGCGGCTGCCCCTCGGCGCCGTGAACGGGCAGCCCCAGCTCCTTGCCGAGGACGCGGAGCTGCTCGATGGCGGCGGGCCGGTAGACGTCGGCCGCGACCAGGAGGGGCCGGAAGCCCTCGCGCTGGAAATGGCGTCCGAGCTTGGCGACGCTCGTCGTCTTGCCCGACCCCTGGAGGCCCAGGACCATGATCACGGTCGGCGGCCGGGGGGCCATCGTGAGCCGGTGCGCGGCCCCGCCGAGGAGCTCGGCCAGCTCGCCGTGCACGATCTTCACGACCTGCTGGCCCGGCGTGAGGCTCTGGAGGACCTCGGGCCCCACGGCCTTCTCGCGAACGCGCTCGACGAAGGACCGGGCGACCTTGAAGTTGACGTCGGCCTCGAGGAGGGCGACCCGCACCTCCCGGAGCGCCTCCTGGATGTTCTCCTCGGTCAGGCGGCCGGCGCCTCGCAGGCGGTCGAATATCGCCTCGAGGCGTTGCGTCAGGGCTTCGAACATTGGGTCCTCTCGGAAGCTCGCGGGGGAATCGCGAAAAGCACTTAAGACTACAGGACATCCGAGGCGTCGTCAAGGAAGCCGGCCTCGGACAACATCGGTGCCCCTCCGCGCCGGCCGCCCTCTAGGATGCCAGCGGGAACGGCACGACGAACACCTGGGGCGGGCAGCCGCCCGGGCGTCCCCCGGGCCGCGAGGCCCGCAGGGCCTGGGCCTCCCGGAGGAGCGTGCGGGCCAGCTCGCTCCGCTCGTCCAGCGCCAGGGCCCGGCGAGCGAAGGCCTCCGCTTCCGCCCCGCACCCGGCCGCGAGCGACGCGCGAGCCAGGAGGAGCGCCGTGTCGGCGAACTCGGGCTCGAGGGCACGGATCCGCGCGAGCGCCGCGTCGGCCCTGGCCGGCTCTCCGAGCGCCTTCGCGAGCTGGGCAACACCGTACCAGGCGTCGAATGACGACGGCGACTCGCGCGCCAACCGCTCGTAGAGCATGAGGGCCTCCGCGGGCCGCCCCTCGCGCTCGAGCCAGTGCGCCAGGCCCTGCTCGGCGTCGGCATTCAGCCGGGGCGGCATCCGGCCCTGGCCGAGGTTGCTGAGGAGGTAGACGGCGACCGCGACGGCGCCGGCCACCACCCGGGCTCGCGGGCGCGCCTCGACGACGAACCAGCGGAGCCCCGCGGCCGCGAACAGGGCGAGCAGCGGGACCAGGGGCGCCCGGTACCGTCCCGTGACGAAGAACGCGACGATGGCGAGGCCGAGCAGCACGACCGAGCCGGCGAGGACCGGCGCCCGTCGCCACGCCACGCCGAGGCCGACGGCGGCGAGCGGGAGGAGCAGGCCGAACGGGAACGCGAGGCCCGGGACCTTCCAGAGCAGCGCCCGGAGGACGGGCGACCAGGCGCGGACCGGGTAGATCTCCTGGTTCCGGGGGATCTCGTCCCCCCCGGCGAGCAGGCGGAACTTCCGCGCCTGGAGCGCGAGGAAACCCGCCGGATCGTCCCTGGCATAGGCGGTGACGCGCCGCACGAAGAAGCGGGACGCGGACCCCGCGCCAGACACGCCGTGAAGCCTGGGCGCGCGGAGAAGGGCCTGCCAGTCGCGCCCCGGGCGCAGCCCCACGGTCTGGTCATACCGCGGGTTGTTGCCGAGGTAGAGGTTGATCCCCGTGTTCGACGAGATGAGCAGCAGCTCCCCGCCGCGGGTCCAGTTCCTGAGCGTGACCGGCGCGATGGCGACGGCGGCCCCCAGCAGGAGCCAGCCGACCCGCCGGCGAGCGGCGACCGCCAGCACCGGGAGGAGCGCGAGCGCGGGGGCGTTCACGACGGCCGTCAATCCCGCCAGGAGCCCCGTGGCGAGCCACCCGCGTCCTCCGCGCTCCGTCGGCGCCCGGCCCGCGCAGTAGAGCGCGGCCATCTGGAGGCAGATGGCGAGGGCCGGCGCCAGCAGCTCGGCATCGTAGTAGATGAGGGTGCCGTACAGGGCGACGACGAGGCCGGCGCCGAGCCCGACCGCCCGGCCGAACACCCGGACGCCGATGGCGCAGGTGAGGGCCGCGGTGAGGGCGCCCAGCCCCGCCTGGGCGAGGCGGGGCGCGAGCAGCCCCGGGCCGGCGAGCCGGAGAACCGCCGCGAGGAAGTACGGATAGCCGGGCGGCTGCCAGTACACGGCCTCGCCCCAGCCCTGGCCCGCCGCCAGCGCGCGGGCCGCCCAGTAATAGGTCTCGGCGTCGAGGACGGGCCGCGCGAAGTAGGGGCTGGCCCGGAGCGCGAGGACGTGCGCGAGCCGGAGGGCGAGGGCGATCGCGAAGACGGCGGCAGCGGACGGCCAGGCCCGGTCCTCGCGCGAAGGGGTCACCCCTCCTCGGAGAAGGCGGTCACTTCCGCCCGGCCTGGGCCTTCTTCTCGGAGCGCTCCGACTTGACGGCCGTGGCGGCGGGACGCTCGACCTTCGCCGGCGGCTTCTTGCCGGGGACGGGCCGGCGGGCGAGGCTCTCCTTGAGCGCGTCCATGAGGTCGATCACCTGGGCGCGCTGAGCCTCGGGGCCGGCCGCGGTGACCTCCCGGCCGGCCACTTTCTGCTCCACGGCGGCGAGGATCCGCTGACGGTGGTCGTCCTCGTACTGGCCCGGCGTGAACTCCTCGTGCGACAGCTCGTCGACCAGCCGCACGGCCAGGTCGAGCTCCCCCTCCTTGATCTTTGCCGTCTCCCCCTTCTCGATCTCGCCGAAGTCCCGGACCTCGTCCGCGAAATACATCGTGTGGAGCATGAGCCCGCCCTGGGCGGCGCGGACGAGCACGAGGCTCTCCTTGCCGCGCATGACGAACTGGGCGAGGGCCACCCGGTCGGTCTTGGCCATCGCGTCGGCCAGGAGCCGGTACGCCTTCTCCCCGCCCTTGTCCGGCCCGAGGTAGTACGTCTTCTCGAAGTAGATGGGGTCGACCTTCCCGAGGGGGACGAACTCGGCGATGTCGATCACCTTGGACGCCTCGCCCTCGAGGCTCTTCAGTTCCTCGTCGGTGAAGCGGACGTACTCGTCCTTCTGGACCTCGTAGCCCCGGACGAGGGCCGTCCGGTCGACGACCTCCTTGCAGACGGGGCAGTAGGTCTGCTGCCGGATCCGGCTCCCGCACTTCGCGTGGAGAAGGTTGAAGCTGACCCCGGCGGACGAGGCTGCAGTGTAAAGGCGGATCGGGATCGAGACCAGCCCGAAGGAGATCGTCCCCGACCCGATCGAATGCGGTGGCATGACGCGCCCTCCCGGCCCGGAAGTCGTGACGTGATGAAGCATTTTGCACCGTACCACGGGGCCAGCTATGCTTCAAAGCGCCCCCGGGCGACCCTACCACTTGGGGTGGTTTCGCGGGCGAGGGCCAGCCCCTAGTGATCGATGAGCGGCCGCCTCAGCTCGACGCCTACCGGCGGAAGCGCGATCCCGACCGCACCCCGGAGCCCTTCGGGGGCGGGCGCCCAGGCACGGGCAGGCTCTTCGTCGTCCAGGAGCACGCCGCCCGGCGCCTCCACTACGACCTCCGCCTGGAGATGGACGGGGTCCTCAAGAGCTGGGCCGTGCCGAAGGGGCCGTCGGTCCGCCCGGAGGTCAAGCGCCTGGCTGTCCACGTCGAGGACCACCCGCTCGAGTACGCCGACTTCGAGGGCGTGATCCCGAAGGACAACTACGGCGCCGGGGCCGTCATCGTGTGGGACCACGGGCGCTACCGCTCCGTCAAGCCCGAGGACCCCCGGCGGCAGCTCGAGCGGGGGCTCGTCGAGGTGGAGCTCCGCGGCCACAAGCTCCGCGGCCGCTGGACCCTCGCGCGAATGGGCGGCAAGGCGAAGGAGTGGCTGCTCATCCGGAAGGCCGGCCAGCCGGCCCCGGCGGAGGAGATCACCGAGCGCTACCCCCGCTCGGTCCGCTCCGGGCTCACGCTCGAGGAGATGCGCGACGCGGGCGCGGTGCGGGACGCGCTCCGGCGCCGGCTGCGGGAGCTCGGCGCGCCCGTCCGGGAGGTGCCGGTCCGGAAGCAGGGGTTCATGCTCGCGACCCCGGCCACGCGAGCCCCCGAGGGACGGGACTGGCTCTTCGAGATCAAGCACGACGGGGTGCGCGTCCTGGCGGAGCGCGCGGGCGACGCGGTGACCCTCGTCGGCCGGAGCGGCCAGATCGTGACCGGGCGCTACCCGGAGATCGTCTCGGCGCTCCGCGCGCTCGCGTTCGACCGCGTCCTGATGGACGGCGAGATCGTGGCGCTCGACGCGCGGGGGGTGTCGAGCTTCCAGCGGCTCCAGGCCCGGATGGGCCTCACGCGCCCGGGAGACGTGGCCCGCGCGCTGGGCGTCGTCCCCGTCGAAGCCGTGTTCTTCGATTGCCTCGCCCTCGAGGGGCACGACCTCCGGGACCTGCCCCTCGACGCGCGGAAGGCGTGCCTCGAGCGCGTCCTGCCGCCGCTCGGCGTCGCCCGCTACGGCGCCCACGTGGAGGCGGACGGGCCGGCCTTCCTGGAAGCGGCCGCGGAGGCCCGGCTGGAAGGCATCGTGGCCAAGCGCCGGGCGAGCGTCTACGTCGCGCGGCGCTCGGACGCCTGGCTCAAGATAAAGTGCCAGCGCCGGCAGGAGTTCGTCATCGGCGGCTACACCGACCCCCAGGGGAGCCGCGTCGGCTTCGGCGCCCTCCATCTCGGGGTCTACGACGGTGAGCGGCTCGTCTACGTGTCGAAAGTCGGCACGGGCTTCGACGACGCCGAGCTCGACCGGCTCTGGCGCCGGCTCGAGCCGCTTCGCCGGGAGACGTCGCCGTTCGACGCGGGCACGCCGGCGGGCCGCGGCCACCACTGGGCCGAGCCCCGGCTCGTCGCGGAGGTGCGGTTCACCGAGTGGACGCGGGACGGCGGGATCCGCCACCCCACCTACCTCGGGCTCCGCGACGACGCGCGCCCCGAGGACTGTCGCCGCGAGCCGGCGGACGGCGACGACTGGGCGGTCGAGGCCGTCGCGACCGCGCCGGAGACCGACACGACCCCGGGCGGGCGGGAGCCCGCCGCGGCCGCTTCCCCGTCCGGCTCCGGGCCGGACAGCGGCGGGGCGCCGGCTGCCTCGCGCGTCCGCCTGACCAACCTCGACAAGGTGTTCTGGCCGGCCGAGGGCTACACGAAGGGCGACCTGATCGCCTACTACGACAAAGTCGCGCCCGCGATGCTGCCGTACCTCCGGGACCGGCCCATCGTCCTCACGCGCTACCCGGACGGCATCGCCGGCAAGTCGTTCTTCCAGAAGGACGCGCCGGAGTTCGCCCCCGACTGGATGCGGACGGAGCGGGTCTACTCCAAGGACACCGAGCGGGACATCGACTACTTCGTCGTCGACGACGCCGAGATGCTCCGGTACGTGGCGAACATGGGCACGATCCCGATCCACGCGTGGAGCGCGCGGGTCCCGACGCTCGAGCGCCCGGACTGGCTGGTCCTCGATCTCGACCCGAAGGGCGCGCCGTTCACCGACGTGGTGCGGGTCGCCCAGACGGTGCACCGCGTCCTCGACGATCTCGAGCTGCCGAGCTGCGTGAAGACGTCCGGCGCCACGGGCCTCCACGTCCTGATCCCGCTCGGCGCCCGCTACACGCACGAGCAGGCGCGGACGCTCGCCCGCCTCGTGGCCGTCATGATCGTGGAGCTGGTCCCGGCGATCGCGACGGTGGCGCGCCCCCTCGGCGCGCGGGGCGGCAAGGTCTACGTCGACTTCGGCCAGAACGGGCACGGCCGCACCATCGCCGCGCCCTTCTCGGTCCGGCCCCTCCCGGGCGCGCCCGTCTCGTGCCCGCTCGACTGGAAGGAGGTGACCGCGCGGCTGGATCCCGCCCGCTTCACGATCCGCACGGTACCGCGGCGCTTCGCGCGGCGGGCCGATCCACTCTTGCCCGTGCTCGGCGCGGGGATCGACATGGCCGCGACGCTGGAGCGCATCGAGGCGCGCCTACGGCGACCCGGCCCGGGCGACGCCCAGCAGACGAAACGCCGTGAAGCCCAGGAGGACTAGGGACTTCGAACACATGCGCGTCGAACACGATTTCAACGACGCGTAGGCCGAGCGCGGCACGCACTTTCCGCGCCTTCTGGATCCGCCTTCTGGATCCCCTCCGGAGGGTCCTCGGCACGGGCATCGAGATCGCCGCCTGCCGCCGTCAGCGGGGCCGGCGCTCGGCCAGCGCGCGCAGTGCGGCGCGCAGCGGGGCGTGGGCGTCGAAGCGCCGCACGAAGTCGGACTCGTGCCGGCCGCCCTTGGCGAGGATCAGCTCGGCCAGCGAGCGGCGCTCCTCCCCGCTCCAGCGCTCGACCCCGGGGAGCGCCATGACCAGCGGGGCCCAGCGGTGCCACCACAAGGTCTGGCTGCGCGGCCACGTGCGGCGCTCCTCGAGGCCCAGGAGGGACATCGCCTCGCGCACGCACTCGAACACGGCGCGCGGGCGATCGCCGCCGAAGCGCTCCTGGAAGAGTCGCGTCACGTGGAGCCCCACGTTCGCCAGCGGCAGGAGGCCGATGACGTCGTCGCGCGCGGGCCCGGCGTGGTAGTAGAGGTTGTGCCGGGCGAGCGCGCGCAGCGTGGCGCGCGAGCTGCGGTGACCGGGATGGCGACGCATGGCCGCGGCCTCGCGGTCCATGATCCGGAGCGCCGCCGGATGCTTCGGCCGGAATCCCATCTTCTGGTAGAACCACCAGGCTCCCGATCCGATGGCCTCCTCGTTTCCGTCGCCGAGCTGGTAAGGATAGATCGTGAACGTGTCCACGTTGAACAGGTGCCGCACGGTGGCCAGTCCGCGGCCGTACACGAAACCCGCCTCGGCCCCGCGGAACGTCTCGAACACGTTGTAGGCGATCTCGGCGGAGTTGAAGAGCGCGCTGTTCAGCATGTAGCCGATCGGCACGCCGTTCTTGAGCGTCAGGAAGGCATACACCGCCTCGAGCATGAGGCGGCGCTCCGGCAGGAGCCCGATGCAGGCGAACGCCAGGCCGTCACCGCAATCCACCATGCGGACGTCGTGCGGATCGCCGTAGGAGAAGCTGTCGAGGTCGCGCTGGCGGGTGACCATCGCCTCGCGCGCCAGGTCGATGACACGCTCCCCCGCTCCGGGCGTCAGCGTCCGCACCGAAACCGGCGGGCGCATGAGCTCGGCCGCGGGATCGGGCCGCCGGTGATCGAGCGGCCGCCGCTGCCAGGCGCCGCGGGGCGCCGAGGCGAGGTACGCCCGGGTCCGGGACGGGGTGTCGGGCCCCGGCTCGAGGACCAGCGTCGGGTCCAGGTCGTCCCAGAGCGTCTCGACGAGCTCCCACTCGGCGAAGAGGCGCGTGGACAAGGACTGGACGAGCCAGGCCGCGTCGGGCTGGCCGGAAGGCTTGAGCATCGAGACCCAGGTCCGGGCGTCGTACGGGAGCTCGTCGAGCGCCGGCGACTCGGCGTGCTCCACGAGGAGCGGCAGCAGCGCCGCGAGGCGCTCCGGGCGCTTGAGCGCCTTCCAGTCCATGCGAAGCCGCGCCGGCCACCGCCAGGCGAGCCAGCGCGCCAGGGGGGCGAAGAAGCGATCGCGCAGCGCCGTGCCGGCGATGCCGCTGTTCTCGAGCGCGCGGGCGTGCCGGCGGAGGTCGGGCCGCCGGCCGAACGCCTCGAGCATGCGGGTCACGAGGGCGAGCAGCGCCCGCGAGTCCGGGTAGGCGCGGAGGAAGCACAGGATCTCGTGGAGCGCCTCGACCTCGCGCGCCGTCCCGAGCCGCGCGCGCTCGAGGGTCAGGAGCGCCTCCAGCTTGCGGGCGGCCAGCCCGGGCGCGTACTGGTCGCGAAGCGGCGCGAGCGCGCGCAGCGCCGCGGCGGCTCCTTTCCCTGCAGGACCCGGGCCGCGCGGAGCCACCGGCCGGCGCTCAGCCCGCTTCCGGTCGATAGGGTGCCTGGCTCATCTCGCCGACGAAGTCCGGCAGGTTCCGGTGCCCCGGGAGCTGCCGGACGGCCGAGGCCTCCCCCGTGCGGAGCCAGTTCATCGGCATCACGGGCATCCCGCGCCGGACGGCGCCCCCTCGGACAGGAGACCGATCAGCTCCCGTGCCAGCACGGCGCCGGTCCCGGACTCCTCGTGCTTGAAGTAGACGAACGCATCCCCCCACTCGGCGCGCGCGGCGGTCCGCGCCCACGCCGCGAGCTCGTCCCCCCCGTACGCGCGATCCCGGAGGCGAAGATAGCCGAAGTCCGCCGTCGCGACGACGGGCGTGCTCCCCGTCTCCGTGTCGGCGATGCAGAGGGCCGCGTTCCGGGCGCGGAGGACGGCGTACACCTCGTCGTCGAGCCATGAAGCGTGCCGGAACTCGACGGCCATCCGGACTGACGGCGGGACCAGGCCGAGGCAGTCCCCGAGGCGGCCGATGTCCTTCCGGAAGTTCGGCGGCAGCTGGAGGAGGAGCGGCCCGAGCTTCGCCCCGAGGGCGGCGACCGTGTCGAGGAAGTGGCGGAGCGGCTCGGCGATATCGCGGAGTCGGGCGAAGTGCGTGATCCGCTGCGGGACCTTCAGGGCGAAGACGAACGCCGCGGGGGTGTCCTGGTCCCAACCGGCAACCGCCTTCCCGGTGGGCATCCGGTAGAAGGTGTTGTTGAGCTCGACCGTCCGGAAGCGCTCGGCGTAGTAGGGCAGCATCCGGGCGGGCGGAAAGCGCTCCGGATAGAAGCTCCCGCGCCACTCGGGGTAGCTGTAGCCGGACGTGCCGACGCGGATCATCAGCTGTGGGGGTCTGGCGGGCGCGGGGACGGCCCGCCGACGCCTCGCCTCAGGTGGTCGCCGCGCTGAGCGCCGCCGCGCGGAAGCGACGGATCTCGGCCGCGGGGTCGGCGGCCGAGAAGATCGCCGACCCGGCCACCAGGGTCGTGGCCCCGCGCATCGCGAGGGGGCGACAGTGCTCGAGCTTGACGCCGCCGTCCACCGATACGTCGAGCGGCCGCTCCCCGAGGCGGTTCTTCAGGTCCACCAGCTTCGCGTACGTGGCCGGGATGAAGGTCTGGCCGCCGAACCCCGGGTTCACCGACATGATCAGCACGATGTCGGCGGCGTCGAGCACGTAGTCGAGCGCAGTGGTCGGAGTCCCCGGGTTCAGCGCCACGCCGACGCGCGCGCCCAGGTCCCGGATCCGCCCGAGCGTCCGGTGAAGGTGCGTGCACGCCTCCGCGTGCACGGTGAGGGCGCTCCCGCCCGCCCGGACGTAGGTCTCGAGATACGCGTCGACGTTGTCCACCATAAGGTGGAGGTCGAGCGGCAGCTTCGTGCGCTTGCGGATCGCCTCGATCACCGGCGGGCCGATGGTGAGGTTCGGCACGAAGTGCCCGTCCATCACGTCGATGTGCAGCTGGTCGGCACCCCCCGCCTCGACGCGCGCGATCTCGTCGGCGAGCGCGGCGTAGTCGGCCGAGAGGATCGACGGGGCGATCTTGATCATGCGCGCCTCCTGAGGCGATGCGCGGTGAAGCCGTCGGAGCCATGGCGATGGGGCGTCATCCGGAGGACGTCGGGCGCGGCCCGGCACTCGGGGGGAACGGCCGGCGGGAGCGGGTCGGGGACGAGCTCCGGCCGTCGCGCCCGAAGCGCCGTCACGACCGCCTCGTTCTCCTCGGGCTCGAGCGAGCAGGTCGCGTAGACGAGGATTCCACCCGGGCGGACGAGCTCGGCGGCGGCCTCGAGGATCCCCGCCTGCGTGCGCGCGAGCGTCGCGAGGTCGCCGGGCTGCCGGCGCCACTTGCCGTCGGGGTTGCGGCGGAGGACACCGAGGTTCGAGCAGGGGGCGTCGACCAGAACGCGATCGCACGTCGGTCCGAGGTCGGCGGCGAGCGTCCGCGCGTCGGCCACCCGCGGCTCGACGATCCCAGCGCCGAGCCGCGCCGCGGCGTCGCGGAGCAACTCGAGGCGCGCCGCGCTCGGATCCGCGGCGACGATCCGGCCCCGATTCTCCATGAGCGCCGCCAGGTGCGTGGTCTTGGTCCCCGGCGCCGCGCACACGTCGGCGACCGTCTCTCCGGGCCGGGGCTCGACCGCGTGCCCGACGAGGATGGCCGCCTCGTCCTGGACCGTGGCCGCGCCCTCGCCGAGCGGCGCGAGCCGACGCAGGTCGCCGGCCCGCCCGAGGAGGAGCCCCTCTGCCGCGAACCGCGTGGGCGTCGCGTCCACGCCCGCCGCGCGAAGGGCGGCGACCACCGCGCCGACCGAGAGACGCAGCGTGTTGGCCCGGACCGTCACGGGCGGCGTCTCGTTCATGGCGAGCGCGAGCGCCTCCGCGTCGTCGGGCCCGTAGCGCGCCCACCAGCGCTCGGCGAGCCACGTCGGGCAGGACGCGCGGAGCGCGAGCGCCTCCACGGGATCCGCGGCCATCGGCGCGGGCCACGGCCGGGGGAGGCTCGCGACGGCGCGGAGCACGCCGTTCACGAAGGCGGTGGCCCCCGCGGATCGCCGCCGCTTGGCGAGCTCCACGGCCTCGTGGACCGCGGCCCACGGCGGGACCCGGTCGAGGAACGCGAGCTGGTAGGCCGTCAGCCGGAGGAGCGCGCGGACCCAGGGCGCGAGGTCCTGGAGCGGCCGCCGCGACGCCTGCGCGAGCGTCCAGTCGAGCCGCCGCTGCCAGCGCAACGTTCCGAGCGCGAGCTCCGTGGCGAGACCGCGGTCCCGCGCATCGAGCCCGGCCCGGTCCGCGAGCGCTTCCAGGAGCCGGTCCGCGTACGCCTCCGTGGTCTCGGTCCGGACGAGGATCTCGAGCGCGATGCCGCGCGCCGAAGTCCGCCCCCGGGGCGAGCTCGGCGCGCCTCGGCGGGACGCCGCCGGCGCCACGGCGGCGCGGCCCGCGTCAGCCGCGCGGGACCGTCGCGCCAAGCGGTGCTCCCGGGCCGAGCCGCGCCCCCCGGAGATAGGCATCCCAGTCCATCGCCCGTCGGTTCTCGGGCTGGACCTCGAGGGGCTCGAGGAGCCCGGCGCCGGTCCCGAGGGCGACGTGCCCGTCGACCTGTGTGAGCACGCCCGGCGCGCCTCGGCCCGCGATCGCCCGCGCGCGCCAGATCAACAGCCGACCGGCAGGCGTCACCGTGGCCGCGCCGGGCCACGGATTGAGACCGCGCACGCGCGCCGCCAACACCGCGGCAGGCTCCGTCCAGTCGACCGTGCCGTCCTCCTTCCGGAGCCGCGGAGCCAGCGTCGCCAGGGCGGAGTCCTGCGGATGCGGCACGAGCGTGTCCAGCCGGTCGAGCGTCTCCAGGAGGACGTCGGCGCCCAGCACCGCGAGACGTTCGGCGAGCTCGCCCGCGGTCTCCTCGGGCCCGATCGGCGTCGACCGCTGGAGGAGCGTGGGTCCCGTGTCCATCCCGGGATCCATCTGGAACGTGGTGATCCCCGTCTCACGCTCGCCGCGGATGATGGCCCACGCGACCGGGGCAGCGCCGCGATAGCGCGGGAGCAGCGACGCGTGCACGTTGATCGACCCGCGCGCGGGGAGGTCCAGGACCGCCCGGGGAAGGATCTGGCCGAACGCCACCACGACGGCCACGTCGGCGGGGTGCTCGGCGAGCCGGGCGGGCCACTCCGGGGCCCGGAGCCGCACCGGCTGGAGCACCGGGATGCCGTGCTCGAGCGCCGCCGTCTTGACGGGCGATGCCTGAAACCGCTGGCCACGGCCGGCGGGGCGGTCGGGCTGCGTCACCGCCGCCACGACCTGATGACGGGCGCGCAGTGCGTGAAGCGTGGGTATCGCGAAGGCGGGAGTGCCGTAGAACAGCACGCGCATTGGGGTCAGACTTTGACTTCTAGACAGTTCTCCCTGCGGGCGCCGGCCAGATGCTCGGAAGTCAAAGTCTGATCCCGGCGGCGGCCGGCTCCGACGGGAAGCCGTCGCGCCTGATCTGCCGCTTGAGCCGGTCCCGCGTGACCTTGTCGACGCGGTCGATGAACAGGATGCCGTCGAGGTGGTCGATCTCGTGCTGGAGCACGCGGGCCAGGAGCCCCGATGCCCGCCGCCGGAACGACGCGCCCGTCCGGTCCATGGCCTCGACCACGACCCACTCGGCCCGGCGCACGTCGGCGTAGATCCCGGGGAGCGACAGGCAGCCTTCCTCGCCCACCTGCTCGCCGCCTTGCTCGACGATCACCGGGTTGAGGTAGGCCCGCCCACCCATGCCCCGTCCCTCGTCGACGACAAGCATGCGGAGCTCGATGCCGACCTGGGTCGCGGCGAGGCCGATGCCGACCTCGGTGTGCATCGTCTCGACCATGTCGCTGAGCCAGCCCTCGATCTCCGGCGTCACCTCGCGGACCAGCGCCGCCCGGCGCCGCAGAACCGGGTCCCCGTAGAGCCGCACCTCCAGGACAGCCATGCCCCCTCCTTCCCCCTTCCCGGACATAGCATTGTACCGCCCTCACGGAAGCTCGACCGGATCGATGTCGACCGCCAGGCGGGTCCGCCCGAGGCGGCGCCGGCCCCCGAAGGGCTCGAGGACGCCCGCCACGAGCGCCGGCAGCTCGGCCCCGCCCAGCAGCACGACCTGGACCCGCGCCCCCGCGAGCGCCGCCGGACCCAGCACCGTCGCGCCGGCCGCCAGCCCGCGCGCGGCCAGATCCGCCCCCAGCCGGCCCGCCTCCCCGCCCTCGACCAGGAGCCGCGCCATCCGGCGCGCGGGCGGGTATCCCAGCTCCCGGCGCTCCGCCCACTCCGGCTCGTAGAAGCGCTCGGGCTCGCCGCGGGCGACGGCGACGAGCGCCGGGTGGTCCGGCAGGAAGGACTGGAGCCACACGCTGCCGTCGGCCTCGACGGTCTCGGCGAGGCGCCACGCCTGCTGGAAGGTTCGCTCGGCCGCGCGGAAGTCGGGGAGGTTCAGCGTCGCGTCAACGAGGACGAGGGCGCCGACCGCGACCGGCGTTTCCTCGGCGAGCCGGAGCGCCATGGTGGTGCCCACGAGGACCCGCGCCGCGCCGGACCGGAACGCGGTGCGGGCGGTCTCGGCATCGTGGAGGGCGACCGTCGAGTCGTATCGAACGACGCGCGCCTCGGGGAAGGCCTGCCGCGCCTCGGCCTCGAGCCGCTCCGTGCCCCAGCCGAGCGGCTGGAGCCGACGCCCGCGGCACCGTCCGCAGAGGCTCGCAGCCGGCACCCTGAGGCCGCACAGCCGGCACGCGAGCGCCCGCGTCTCCCGATGATAGAGGAGCGCCAGGCGGCAGCGCCCGCAGCGGCGTACGGCACCGCACTCCGCGCAGGCCAGCGTCCGGGCGAAGCCGAGGCGATTGAGGACGAGAAGCACGGATCGCCCGCGCGCGATGGCCTGCCGCGCCGCGTCGCGAAGCCCCGGCGATAGGCTCACCTCCGTTGCGTGATCGGCGCCCAGGGCCACGCGCTCGACGGTCGGCCACGCGCCGTGCGCGCCCGGCGCCCAGGCGAGCGCCTGTCTCCGCGCCGCCACCCAGCTCTCGAGGCTCGGCGCCGGGCTCGCGAGGAGGCTCGCGCCACCTTCGCGGCGGACCCGCTCGAGGACGAGGTCGCGCGCGTGCCAGCGCGGCGCGTCGGGCGCCTTGTGGGCGGGATCCTCCTCGTCGAGGACGACCGCGAGCGCGAGCGGCGCGAGCGGGAGCCACGCGGCTGCCCGCGTCCCGACCGCCAGCCGCGCCTGCCCCTGACGGCACGCCCACCACGCGGCCCAGCGCTCGCGGGGCGACGCGGCGCTCGTCACCCGCGTCGCCGGCTCGCCGAGACGCGTCTCGAGCCGCGCGGCCCAGCTTCGCGCCAGCTCGATCTCCGGCGTCAGGACCAAGACCCCCCCGCCGGACGCGAGGGTCTCGCCGATGCGGCGCTCGACGTGGTCCCCGCGGTCCCGGCCTGTGACGAGCTCGGCGCGCCCCGGCGGACGGGCGGCCGGGGGCGCCGCGAGCGCGGACGGCGCGCCCGAGCGGATGCCCGGCGGGAGCGCACGGAACAGTGCCTCGCCCCACGCGCTGGCCGTCTCGGCCGCCGCCCAGCGCGCGAGCTCGAGCATCGCCGGCGTCACGGCCGGCACGGGGTCGAGCAGGGCGGCGAGCGGCTCGAGAGCCTCGGTCCCCGGGCCCGCCCCGGGCTCGACCGCGACCACGACCGCCGGGCGGAGGCGGCCGCGGAACGAGACGCGCACGCGCTGCCCGGGGACCACGCGCGCCTCCAGCTCGAGGGGGACGCGATATGTGAAGGCGCGCGGAAGGGGAAGGTCGGTGACGACGTGCGCGAGCAGAAGGTCCGGCCTCAGGCGCCTACCGGCGCCCGGCCCCGGACCCGATCGTACTCGCGCCGGATGAGCTTGAGGTCGTCGTACGCCTGGCGCCGGTAGCTCGGGCCCGGGTTCCGCAAGAGGTACGCCGGATGGAACGTCGGGACCACGACGGCGCCGCCCAGCTGATGGAGCTGGCCTCGCAGGCGGCTGATCGGCTCCCGCGTCCGCAGGAGCTGCTGCGCGGCGAACGTGCCGAGCGCGCAGATCACGCCGGGCTGGATGGCAGCGAGCTGGCCGGAGAGGTACGGCGCACACGCCGCGATCTCCTCGGGCTCGGGATTCCGGTTCCCCGGGGGCCGGCACTTGACGATGTTGCAGATGTAGACCTCTTCGCGCGTGATGCCCACCGAGGCGAGCATCTTCGTGAGGAGCTGACCGGCTCGGCCGACGAAGGGCGCGCCCTGGCGGTCCTCCTCCTCGCCCGGTCCCTCGCCGATGATCACGAGCGCCGCGTCCGCGGCGCCGCTGCCGAAGACGATCGTGTTCCGCTTCTCGGAGAGCTTGCAGCGCGTGCATCCGGCGCTGGCCGTCTCTACGCGCCGGAGCGCGGCGGTGGGGCCGCCGAGCGGCTCGCCGGCGAGCGGGAGGTCCCGGACGCCCAGGGCCTGGTGAAAGCGCAGGTGGTCCGCCAGCGCGCGGGCGGCGTCCGCCAGGCCGGCGGGGTCGGCCGTCACGTCAGCCGCGCCTGGGGCTCGCGCACCGCGCGGCGGAGCTCCTGGATCCGATCCAGGATGAGGTCGGCCACCTCGCCCTTGCTCCGGCGGGGCAGCGCGACCACGCCGCCCCAGCGGTCGAGCAGGACGACCTCGTTGTCCGCCGCGTCGAAGCCGATGTCGCTCCGACTGACGTCGTTGGCGACGATGAGGTCCACGCCCTTGGCGGCGAGCTTCTGCTGCGCGTGCAGGCGGAGGTCGTGCGTCTCCGCCGCGAATCCCACGAGGAAACGGGCGCCCTTCCGCGCCCCGAGCTCCCGGAGGATGTCGAGGGTCGGGGCGAGCTCGAGTGCGAGCCGGTCCTGCTTCGATGGGATCTTCTCGCTCGCGGGACGGGCCGGCCGGTAGTCGGCCACCGCCGCGGCCTTGATCACGACCGTCGCCGCGTCGACCGCGTGGAGCACCGCCTCGCGCATCTCGAGGGCGGTCTGCACCGGGATCACCCGGACCCCGGCGGGCGGCGCCAGGTGGGTCGGTCCCGTGACGAGCGTCACCGCCGCGCCTCGCCGCGCCGCCTGCTCGGCGATCGCGTATCCCATGCGGCCGGAGGACCGATTGCTCAGGTAGCGGACGGGGTCGAGCGGCTCCCGCGTGGGCCCCGCCGTGACCAGGACGTGGTCGCCCGCGAGATCGCGCCGGGGCCAGAGGAGGCGGACGGCGGCCTCGACGATCTCCGCGACGTCGGGAAACCGGCCCTGGCCGGTGAGACCCGACGCGAGCTCGCCCTGACCGGGCTCCAGCACGATCGCCCCGCGCCCCCGCAGCGTCGTGACGTGCGCCTCGACCGCGGGGTGCTCCCACATCCCGCCGTCCATCGCGGGCGCGAAGAGGACGGGCCCGCGCATCGCGAGGAGCAGGGTCCCCAGGAAGTCGTCGGCGAGCCCCAGCGCCGCGCGGGCGAGCGCGTGCGCCGTGGCGGGGGCTACGAGGAGCAGGTCGGCGCGCTCGGCCAGCGCGACGTGCTCCACGGCCGCGGGCTCCTGCGGGTCGAACAGGTCCGTCAGGACCGGCCGGCCCGACAGCGTCCGGAAAGTGAGCGGCGCCACGAACTCGCGCGCGTGGGCCGTCATGACCACGGTCACGCTCGCCTCCGCGCGCCGGAGCTCGCGCAGGAGGTAGGCCGCCTTGTAGGCGGCGATGCTGCCCGTGACGGCGAGGATCAGCTCGCGGCCGGCCAGTCCCATCGCGCGCCCTCCGGAGCGTCCGCCCGGCTCAGGCCGCGGACGGCGGCGGCGTCTTGTCGGCTTCCTCCGGCTTCTTCGGCTGGATCTTCCCGGCGATGACCTCTTCCAGCGCGACGGACGTCCACTTCCGGCGCTTCGTCTCGACCTGGGGCTGCGCCCCCCGGTTGAGCTGCCGGCTCCGCTTCGCGGCGAGCACGACGAGCACGTAGCGGTTGGAGATCTGCTCGAGACACTTCTCCAGTGATGGGAACGACATCATGCGGCGCCTCCGGGAAGGGTCGCCTGGACCCCCCCGCCCACCGGCAGATCCGGCAGGCTCAGGGTGAGACGGGACGTGCGGCAGCGCTCGGCCTCGATGATGCACGCCAGCTGCCGCAAGGCCTCGTCGAGATGACGGTTGACGATCACGTAGTCGTACTCGCGCCACGCCGCGATCTCGTCCACGGCTCGCGCGAGGCGGCGGGCGATCTCTCGCGGCGCGTCCGACTTCCGCTCCTTGAGCCGGGCCTCGAGCTCCCGCATCGACGGGGCCACCACGAAGACGTAGAGGCCCTGCGGGTAGCGGGCCCGGAGCTGCCGGGCGCCCTGCGTATCGATGTCGAGGAGGATGTCCTCCCCGCGGTCGAGCACGGTCTCGAGCGTCCGGGCGGCCGTGCCGTACAGATGGCCGTGCACCCGGGCCCACTCGGCGAACTCGCCGCGGTCGACCATCTGTTGGAAGACGGGCTCCGAGACGAAATGGTACGCCTGCCCCTCGAGCTCCCCCGGCCGCGGGCTGCGGGTCGTGTAGGAAACCGAGTACGCCAGGTTCGCCACGGTCTTCCGGATGTCCCGGCAGAGAGTCGTCTTCCCCGCTCCCGAAGGAGCCGAGACCACGATGAGCATGCCCCGGCGCGACGCTGCGGCGCTCACTCGACGTTCTGCACCTGCTCGCGGATGCGCTCCACGAGGGTTCGCGCTTCCAGGGCGCGCGCGACCAGCTCGCCGTCGTCCGCTTTCGACGCGATCGTGTTGACCTCCCGATGGAGCTCCTGGGTCAGGAAATCGAGCTGCCGCCCCACGGCGCCGCCCTCCGCGAGAAGGGCCCGGAGCTGGCCGAGGTGCGAGCCGAGCCGGGCCAGCTCCTCCGCGACGTCACTCCGCGCCGCCCACGTCGCCACTTCCTGGGCCAGGCGGCCGGGATCGGCCGGCGTCTCGCCGAGGATGACCTGGACGCGGTCCCGGAGTCGGGCCTGGATCCGCGCGAGCGCCGCCGGGAGCAGCCCCTCGACGCCGCGCACCCAGCTGCCGAGCGCCTCCACGTGAGACCCGAGGTCGCGCGCCAGGGCCGCCCCTTCGGTCTGGCGCATCCGGCACAGCTCGTCGATCGCCTCGGTCGCCGCGGTCTTGAGGAGGACCACGCCGCCCGCGCCGTCCTCCTCCTCGGCGTCCTCGACAGTCACGACGCCGGGGAGACGCAGGAGGTCCGCGGCCGAGACCTCCGCCGGAATCCCTGTCGCCTCGCCGAGCGCCCGGGCGCCCCGCGCGTACGCGAGGCCGAGCGCGATGTCGGTGCGGACGCTCGGCGTGGCCGCGGCCGTCTTGCGGAGCGTCACGGTGACGTCCACCCGGCCCCGGGCGATCCGCCCCTGGACCAGGCGGCGGAGATCGGGCTCGCTGGCGGTGAGCCCGCGCGGGAGCTTGAGGCTGGTCTCGAGGAAGCGATGGTTGACGGAGCGTGCCTCGACGGTGAGGGCGATGCGCGCACCCCGGGCCTCGCCTCGCCCGTACCCTGTCATGCTGACGACCAGGCCCATGGGAGTTCCTCCGATGCTAGCCGATGCCGTCCGGAGGTGTCAACGCGATCGGTCAGGCCGTTGCCGGGACTCATATGCGGAAACACCAAGAGGGACGCAGAGTTAGGAGATCCCTCCCCGCAAAGGGCGGGCCTCCGGCGTCGGGCCAGCCGCGGGACACCCGTCACGCTTTCTTGCCAGATCGGAGCTTTCTACGTTATTAGGAGGTGTTCGTTGGCACTACAGGACGCCGACGCGGGGTGAACCCGGCCCCGGGAGTGGGGATGGGGAGCGAGTCTGGCCGCCAGCCGGTTCCGGAGAACCCCAGACAGTACGTCTGTCCGTCGTGCCGTCTTCACCTTCTGTCCTGGACCACGCACACGAACCAGATCGAGATGTTCCACAAGGTCGCCCTCTGGTCCGATTTCTGGACGGGCGACGTCCGCCTGATCTGCCAGTACTGCCTCGGCGCTTCCGAGATCCTCCCGACGCCGCTGGTGGATCTCCTGCGTCAGCGCTACGGGTTCCAGATCCCACAGGCGAGCCCGACCCCGCCCGGACCGCGGCGCGACTGACTCGCCGCGCGCGGCGCGGCAACGCGGCATTGACAGCTCCGGCGCGCGGCCGCCGCCGCCGCCTTGAGTACCGGGCGCGTGAGTGAGATCCGGAGGGCCACGCCGGGCGCGGGGCCAGCGATGCCTCGGCCGGGCGCCGCGCCCGCGGCCGAGCGTCGCGGACGCGGGTGGGGGCAGAGCGCCCTCGTCCTCCTGCTCTTGACGGCGCTCGCGGTCCTCCTGACGTGGCCGGCCGCGGCGCACCTCGGCGCCGTGGCGGCCGATCTCGGGGACCCGCTCCTGACGACATGGATCCTGGCGTGGGACGTCCATGCGCTGGCGACCGCGCCGCTCCGGTTCTTCGACGCCAACATGTTCCATCCGCACCGCCAGACGCTCGCCTACACCGAGCACCTCGTGGGACTGGTCCCCCTGGTGGCGCCCCTCCGACTGCTGGGCGCGCCGCCGCTCCTCGCCCACAACGTGCTCTGGCTGGCCACCTTCCCGCTGACCGGGCTCGCGATGTTCTGGCTGGTGCGCTACCTC